>NZ_CP054475.1:1212127-1529441 GCF_025345565.1 Thalassolituus hydrocarboniclasticus
TTTACCGTCGAGTGCCGCATTCCTGAACTGGCTGATGCCATTGTTGCCCTGGGCAGCAGCCGCCGTGGTGCCGAGCAAAGCGCCGCCGCTCAGGTTCTGACTATACTGGGCATTGATGAATCAGCAGAGCCTGCGCATGACGCAGGAGAGGAAGAATAATGACACAACGTACCGGCTATGTAGCCATCGTTGGCCGCCCGAATGTGGGCAAATCCACACTGCTGAACCGCATCCTCGGGCAGAAATTATCCATTACCTCGCGTAAACCGCAGACTACCCGTCACCAGATTTTAGGCATCAAAACCGAAGGGGATGTGCAGGTCGTTTATGTCGATACCCCGGGAATGCATAAGCATCAGGAAAAAGCGATTAACCGCTATATGAACAAAGCGGCAACCACGGCCGTAAAAGACGTGGACCTGATTCTGATGCTGGTTGACCGTACACGCTGGACCGAAGAAGACGAGATGGTGCTGCAGGCCATTAAATCCCAGCGCGCTCCGGTGGTTCTGGTGGTGAATAAAGTCGATTTTGTGCGCGAAAAAGAAGAGTTGCTGCCCGTGCTGCAGGAACTCAGCAGTCGCCACAATTTTGACCAGATTATTCCGGTCAGCGCCAAAACCGGCCATAACGTTGAACGGCTGGAAAACCTGATCGAAAGCTATCTGCCGGAAAACCAATACTTCTTTCCGGAAGATCAGATCACTGACCGCAGCTCACGCTTTCTGGCGGCTGAACTGGTGCGTGAAAAAATCATGCGTCAGCTGGGCGACGAGCTGCCTTATGCGATGACGGTTGAGATCGAAGAGTTTGTGCACACCGGTACGTTAATCGAAATCAGTGCTCTGATTCTGGTGGAGCGCGCTTCGCAGAAAGCCATTGTTATCGGCGATGGTGGTTACCGTATCAAGCAGATTGGTCAGGAAGCCCGTAAAGATATGGAGCAGCTGTTCGACTGCAAAGTCATGCTCAAGCTCTGGGTTAAAGTCAAAGCCGGCTGGTCCGATGACGAGCGTGCCCTGCGCAGTCTGGGTTACGACGACCGCATCGGTTAAGCCATGAAGACGCTGTTTGTACTGCAGCGTCAGCCCCTGCGCGAGCAGGAATGGCTGCTGGACATCTTCAGTGCAGAGCAGGGACGGCTGAGTGTGGTTGCCGGTCGCAGTCAGCCACAGCCCGACCTGCATCAGCGCTATCAGGGTGACTGGGCCCGTGCCGAAGACTGGCCACAGTTACGCGGCTTGCGCAGTCTGCAGCGTTACACTCTGCCGGGACAGCATATCTACTGCGGTCTGTATCTTGCTGAATTACTGGTGCGGCTTCTGCCACGTCACGATCCTCAGCCGGAACTGTTTCTTACCTACGCCAGAACCCTCGAAGGCCTGCAGCATCCCGGTTTGCCGGACCCCTGGTTACGCCTGTTTGAATATCAGCTGTTACAGGCGCTCGGCTATGGTTTCTCCTGGCAACAGGATCGGGATGGACGACCGGTCAATGCTGCTGAATTCTACCGATTTATTGCCCGCGAAGGCTTTGTGCGTGCGGATGCTTCCGTCGTTCCGGCGCAGAAGCAGCCGTTGTTCTCCGGTGAATATTTACTCGAGCTTGGACAAGGCCGGGCGCAGCGGCCACAATGCTGGGCGGCGGCCAAGCAGGTGCTGCGCTGTGCGCTCGAAGACCTGCTGGAGCGGCCACTGATCAGCCGCGAACTGTTTCAGCCGGGCCGCTAAATTCATCAGTATTATTAACATCATTCAGTAATGCCTGTTCAGACAAGAGGGAAGTCCCTGTGAAAAATGCTCAACGCGTCCTGCTGGGCGTGAATATCGACCACGTTGCCACCCTGCGTCAGGCGCGCGGCACCATTTATCCTGACCCGGTACAGGCGGCGTTTCTGGCCGAGGAGGCCGGTGCAGACGGCATTACCATTCACCCGCGGGAAGACCGTCGTCATATTCAGACCCGTGATGTGTATGTGCTGGCCGAAACCCTCTCCACCCGTATGAATCTGGAAATGGCGGTTACCGATGCCATGCTGGAACTGGCTGAGGAAGTTTGCCCGCCCTGTACCTGTCTGGTGCCGGAAAAGCGTGAAGAGCTGACCACCGAAGGCGGTCTGGATGTGATCGGTCAGGAAGCCCATATCCGTGCGGCGGTTGAGCGTTTGCAGGCGATTAACAGTGAAGTATCGCTGTTTATCGATCCGGATTTTGCCCAGATCGATGCCACGCTGCGTGTTGGCGCACCGGTGATTGAACTGCATACCGGCCGTTACGCCGATGCCAAAACCGAAGCTGAGCAACAGCTTGAGCTGAAGCGTATTCAGGAAGCGGCCGCCTATGCCCATGAGCGTGGCCTGATTGTGAATGCCGGCCACGGCCTGCATTACCACAATGTGGAAGCCATCGCCGCGATTCCCTGCATGAACGAGCTGAACATCGGTCATGCCATTGTTGCCCGCGCATTATTTGTCGGTCTGAAAGAAGCGGTACGCGAAATGCGTGATCTGCTGGCTGCGGCCACGCAGCGTGGCTGAAGGCTGTTAGCGTGGCGCAGGCTGATGAACTGAAACAGGTGCCGGGCGTGATTGCCATCGGCACCGACCTGCTCGACAGCAGCCGTATCGGGCAGGCGCTTGAGCGCCATGGCGAGCGTTTTGTGCAGCGTATTCTGACCCCGGCCGAGCAGACGTTATATCGTTCGCGCGCCAATCCCCTTAACTTTCTGGCCAAACAATATGCCGCCAAAGAAGCGCTGGCCAAAGCGCTGGGCACCGGCATTGCCAAAGGGGTGGGGTTTCAGCAGCTGGAAATACTGCGTGATGAACTGGGGGCGCCGCAGGTATTGCTGCATGCGGCTGCCGCAGAACGTTTGCAGTTTCTGGGCGGGCAACGTGCGCTGGTCAGCCTGTCCGATGAAGGCGACTGGATTCAGGCCTTTGCACTGCTGAGTTAAACGCTGCGTCAGGCGCTGGTGAACTGTTCGCTGCGTACAGCAGAGGCCTCCGCCAGCGTGGTTTTCCAGTCGTTACTTTGTGCCCACTGCTGCAGATTGGCGACATCTTCCACCAGTTGCCGCATCAGTGCCGGCAGTTCGGGCTGACGGTTGGCTTTTAAGGCCGTTTCAAAGGTTTCCAGCGTGCTGCGCAGGCAGGGAACACCGCAGTAGCGGGTCGCGCCGTGAACCCGGTGTACACGCTCCAGCAGATTATCCATATCTTCTTCTTCCCAGGCATCGACAATATGCTGCATATCCTGTTGCAGTGAATCCAGCAGCATGCGGAACATGTCCTGCGCCAGATCGACCTTGTGGTTGGCGTGGCGTAAGGCGGTTGCGGCATCAAATATCCATTCGCACTGGCTCTTCGATGGCGGCGAGGCCTCAGCCGCGGCAGCCGGGCTGAGTGAGCGGTAACCGGTCCAGCGCTCAACGCAGGCGGCCAGCTGCTCCTGGCTGATGGGTTTGGTCTGATAATCATTCATGCCGGCTTTGATCAGGGCTTCTTTCTCATCGGCCATGGCGTGTGCGGTCAGAGCGATAACCGGCAGGGCACCTTTGCCCGGCAGCATGCGGATCTGTTCGGTGGCTTCCAGACCATTCATGCCCGGCATCTGAATATCCATAAACACCATATCGACGGTCTGCTGCTGCACAATATCGATGGCATCACGGCCGCTGCTGGCGGCAATAACACGGATGCCCAGCTCCTGCAGCAGTGTGACCACCAGTTTCAGATTGGCGCTGTTGTCGTCCACAGCCAGTACGCTGGGTGGTTCATGGACAATATTCTGGTTGTGATTGCCGGGCAGGGTGTCACTGAACTCGGCGCCGTCATTCCCGAGTGCCCGGCACAGAGCCTGATGCAGACGCTTGTGCAGGAAAGGCTGACTGAGACTGCTGCTGGCGCCCTGTTGCTTCAGTTGCTCCAGATGCTCGTGGCTGACGCTGTCGATCAGGGCAATCAGCGGTAAGCCATAATGGGTCAATTGCTGCATAAACAGGCGTTGCTGCGGGTCGTTGATGTGCTGACGGCTGACGGCGACGATCAGTGCCTGCAGTTCATGCTCATTGCTGTTCAGCGCTTCCAGTAATTGCTGACGGTTTTCGCAGTCATGGTGTTCAATCTGCCACTGATTCAGCAGGGCGCCGGTATTCATCCGGTTGAGCAGTGAGGGCTCCAGCAAGGCAACGCGCTGGCCGCTGAGTAATGGCAGATTGTTTGCGGCAACGTCGGGGGTGCTTACCTGAATATGAAAACTGAAGGTTGAGCCGCGGCCTTCGTGGCTGTTAACCCGGATCTCACCATGCATGGCTTCGACCAGAGCGCGGGAAATAATCAGCCCGAGGCCGGTACCGCCAAACTGGCGTGCGGTACTGGCATCGGCCTGGGTGAAAGCATTAAAGATCTTATTAATCTGCTCTTCAGTCATGCCGATACCGGAATCCTGAATTTCAAACTTGATGCTGGCGCGTTTATCGCTTTGGCTGATCAGCGATACGCGCACGCTGACACTGCCGCGCTCGGTAAATTTAATGGCGTTATTGATCAGGTTGGTCAGGATTTGTTTCAGGCGTAAGGGATCGCTTTCGATCAGCAGCGGTACGTCTGAGTAAATCAGGTGGCTGAGTTCCAGTTCTTTCTGAAAGGCGGCCGGAGCCAGTACCGTCATCACATCTTCCAGTACATCACGCAGATTGAATGCGGTGTGTTCGATAATGAGTTTGCCGGCATCGATTTTCGACAGATCGAGGATATCGTTAATGATGTTCAGCAGATCGGCGGAGGATTTGCGGATGGTATCCAGATAGTCAGCCTGACGCTCATCTACATGAGTGCGTACCAGCAGGTCACTGAAACCGATAATGCCGTTCAGTGGCGTACGGATTTCATGGCTGACGTTGGCCAGGAACTCGGACTTCATGCGGCTGGCCTCGAGGGCTTCTTTACGGCCGATGGTCAGTTCGCGGTTGCGGATTTCCATTTCATCCAGCGTTTCCTGCAGATCCTGTGTCGCCTGTTCCAGGTTTTGCTGATGTTCGGTATTCACGCGCTGCAGTGCACTGGCCATGGCATTGATACCGGAAGCCAGCTGCTGGAATTCGCCGCCGCTGTTGATATGAATACGGCTTTCCAGTTTGCCGTCTTCCAGCTCACCAATGGCTTTGACGATGCGCCCCATAGGCTCAGAAACCTGACGACTGAAGCGGATAGCGACAAAGGTACAGGTCAGCAGCGCCAGTAAAATAACGCTGAGCGACGAGGCAATATGCTGGTAACGAAGCAGCTGGGTGTTGCTGCTCGACAGTTCCAGTTCGGCCCAGCCCAGCAGTTTGATCTGGCGGCTTTCTTCGGCATAGAACTGATCGGACAGCTGGTCAGGAATCACCAGATTCTGGGCAAATATCGGCGCCCGTACCCGAACCGAGCCTTCGGTACGCAGCAACTGCAGCTGGTTATCCTGCAGCTCGGCTGAGCCGATACGTTCGGTCAGCATTTTCGGTCCGGCATGAGCCAGAATTTCCACATCCTGGTTATAGATACTCACCGAGCGGACGTCTTTTTCTTCCAGCATGTTGTTGGCGATGTTCTGCAGAATGCCGACATTGCCGGTCATGACACCGTATTCACAGGTCGGGGCCAGCTGCTTGGCCATCGCCAGTGCACGCTGATCGAGCAGGTCATTGAGGTCGCGTGCACGCTCTGTCATAAAGAAAATGCCCAATACGACGGAAACAATAATGCCCGGCAGCAAGGCGAGAAACAGAATACGGCTCTGGATGGTCCAGTTTTTCATGCACACAACTTAAAGAAAGGTAAAGCCGTAGAGTAAAGGGCGTGCAGGGCCGGTGCAATCGTGGTTTCAGGGCGGAAGGCGCCGGATGTAGCCAGATATAACGAAATCACCAATTGATATTACGTTCAGGTGAGGTGCAAAGGTAAACTACGCGCTCTTTGGTTATAAGTAGAGATCGCCGTGACCGATATTCAGTACCCGACCATCGCCGACTGCGTGGGCAATACTCCGCTGGTGCGCCTGCAGCGTTTATTACCGGCAGACAGCAGCAATACCATTCTGCTCAAGCTGGAAGGTAATAACCCGGCCGGCTCGGTGAAAGATCGTCCGGCGCTATCCATGATCGAACGCGCCGAACAGCGTGGTGATATTCAGCCCGGCGACACCTTAATTGAGGCCACCAGTGGCAATACCGGTATCGCGCTGGCGATGGCGGCTGCCATTAAGGGCTACCGCATGATTCTGATTATGCCTGACAGTGCCACCATGGAGCGGCGCTGGGCGATGGAAGCCTATGGCGCAGAACTGATTCTGGTCGACAGTGGTATGGAAGGCGCCCGCGATCTGGCACTGGCGATGGAAGCGCGTGGCGAAGGCAAAGTACTTAACCAGTTTGGTAATGGCGATAACCCCGAGGCGCATTATCACAGCACCGGGCCGGAAATCTGGGCACAGACCGCTGGGCGCATCACCCACTTTGTCAGCTCAATGGGTACCACGGGAACCATTATGGGAACCTCACGTTACCTGAAGGAACAGAACCCGGCAGTGCAGATTGTGGGTCTGCAACCGGAAGACGGTTCGGCTATTCCCGGCATCCGTCGCTGGCCGCAGGAATATCTGCCGACCATCTTTGATGCCCGTCAGGTGGATCTGGTGATGGACATCAGTCAGCAGGAAGCCGAGCACTGTATGCGCGAACTGGCGCGGCGTGAAGGAATCTTCTGCGGCGTCTCTTCCGGTGGTGCGGTGGCCGGTGCCCTGCGCCTGGCGCAAACGCTGGAAAATGCCACTATTGTTGCCATCATCTGCGACCGTGGTGATCGTTACCTCTCGTCCGGTGTCTTTGCTCCTGAAGAGTGAATTTTATGCAGCGGCTGATCCGGTCAGCCGCTGCGCGATTTGTTCCTCCCGGACCCTGGGCACCTCCGAATCATTCTGCACAGCTTCGCGTGAGTGCTGCAGAGATATTCAGAGGTACCCTTGAATATTTCCCCTTCGCCCCAATCTTGTGCGCCAGATGCCACGTCGTGCTGCTGTGCATGATACTGGCTGGTCATTAAAGGAGTGCCTGGTGAAACCAGCAGATAAACAACGGCGCCTGACGCTGTCGGTGGATAACCTGACCTCGGAAGGGGAAGGGGTGGCGCGGCTGGGTCGCGATGTCTATTTTGTTCCCGGTGCTTTGCCCGGCGAAGAAGCCGAAGTGGTGCTCGATGGCCGCCGCCGCAAGGTGTGGCAGACCCGTTTGCTGAATCTGATTAAAACCTCCCCTGAACGCGTAACCCCCGACTGTCCGCATTACCAGCGCTGTGGCGGCTGTGATCTGCAGCATCTGGCCTATGACGCTCAGGTGGCGTTTAAGCAGGAGCGCGTGGCGCGTGAGCTGAGCCGTCAGGGCGTTGAGGTGCCAGAGTGGTCGGCGCCGATTGTGGCTGAACCCTGGCATTACCGCCGCAAAGCGCGCCTCGGTGTGCGTTACAGCAAAGACAGCCGTGAGAATTTTGTTGGCTTCCGCGAAGCCTCGTCTGCGCATATCAGCAATGTTGACCGTTGTCTGGTGTTGCCCGAACACCCGGCCCTCGACTGGGCAGCCTGGCGTGAACAGATTAACTGCCTTGATGCGCGCGCAGTCATTACCCAGATTGAAGCCATTGCTGCTGATAATGCGCTGGCACTGGTATTGCGCATTCTGAAGCCTTTATCGCCGGGCGATGAGAAAAAACTGTGCAGCTTTGCCGCAGGGCTCAATATGGATGGCCTGCTGCCGTTACAGCTGTGGCTGAAAAGCGAACGCGATGCGCCGGCGCAGCTGCTGTGGCCAGAACAGGCTGAGCCTTTGCATCATCAGGTTGATGATCTGGCACTGCGGCTGGAACTCAGCGACTTTGTGCAGGTCAATGGCGCGGTCAATCGTGCCATGGTGCAGCAGGCGCTGGACTGGCTGCAGCCCGGTGCCGATGAAGTTATCTGGGATCTGTTTGCCGGTCATGGCAACTTCAGTATGCCGCTGGCGAAACGCTCGCAGCAGGTACTGGCGGTGGAGGTAGAGCAAAGTATGGTAGACAGTCTGGCCGCACAGGCGTCCAATCTGGCCTTACCTTTGCAGGCGATTCAGGCCGATTTAAGCGGCGCCGGTGGTCTGGCGGATTTGCCTGAGCCGCAGGCGGTGCTGCTGGATCCGCCCCGCGCCGGAGCGGCCGGAGTGATGAACGAACTTATTGCACGCCGGGTGCCGCGCATTCTCTATGTGTCCTGCGATGCGGCAACTCTGGCACGGGATCTGAATGTGCTGGCGGCGGCTGGTTATCAGGTCCGGCAGGCGGGGATTATGGATATGTTCCCGCAGACTCACCATGTAGAAACCATGGTATTACTGGAAAGAAAGGCTAAGCGTCATGGTTAAGGTCAGAGATGATCATCCGTTGTTACATGATGGATCGCTCGATGTTTCACGTTGGCTGGACAGCATCCAGCAGGCGTACGATGTAAAAGACCCGGAAACGCTCGGGCGCGCGCTGACACTGGCAAAACAGCTGTCAGACGAAGCCATTGCCAACCGCACCTACTGGTCAATCGACAGTGTGCAGATGGGTATTGAAATGGCGCAGATTCTGCTGGATCTGCGTCTCGATACCGAGTCGCTGGTGGCTGCCATTCTCTACCGTGCGGTGCGTGAAGGGCGTCTGGCGTTGCAGCGTGTGGAACGCGATTTTGGCGCCGAAGTCGCCAAGCTGATTGAAGGCGTGCTGCGCATGGCGGCGATCAGCGCAATCCAGAATTCGCGCGACGAAGTGGTGCTGGGCCAGCGTCAGGCACAGGTTGAAAACCTGCGCAAAATGCTGGTGGCAATGATCGATGATGTACGTGTCGCGCTGATCAAGCTGGCCGAGCGGACCTCGGCTATCCGGGCGGTGAAAGATGGCCCGGAAGACAAGCGCCGCAAGGTCGCCGAAGAAGTCTTCAATATCTATGCGCCGCTGGCCCATCGTCTGGGTATTGGTCACCTGAAGTGGGAGCTTGAGGACCTGGCGTTCCGCTATATGCAGCCGGAGGCTTATAAAAAGATTGCCGGCCTGCTGGATGAAAAACGTCTTGCCCGTCAGGACTATATCGAGACCGTGGTACAGCGCCTGCGTGATGACCTGCTCGGTGCCGGCATCAAATGCGATGTTTACGGCCGCGCCAAGCATATCTACAGCATCTGGCGGAAGATGAGCCGCAAGAACCTCGACTTCTCGCAGATTTACGATATCCGCGCGGTGCGTATTCTGGTGCCGGAACTGAAAGACTGTTACGCCGCACTGGGCATAGTGCACACCCTCTGGCGCCATATCCCGAACGAATTCGACGACTATATCGCCAACCCGAAAGAGAACGGTTACCGCTCGCTGCATACCGCTGTGATCGGCCCGGAAGGCAAGGTGCTGGAAGTACAGATCCGTACTCACAATATGCACGAAGATGCGGAGCTTGGGGTTTGTGCGCACTGGCTGTACAAAGGCACCGACCTCAACGCCAAAGATCAGGGCTACGAGCAGAAAATTGCCTGGCTGCGTCAGGTGCTGGAATGGCACGAAGAACTGGACGATCTGCCGGAGCTGGTGGGCGAACTGCGCGCCGACATCAACCCCGACCGCATTTATGTGTTCACTCCCGAAGGTCATGTGGTGGATTTACCGCCGCGCGCCACGCCGGTGGATTTTGCCTATCGCGTGCATACCGAAGTCGGTAATAAATGCCGTGGTGCCAAGGTCAATGGCCGTATTGTGCCGCTGACCTATCTGCTGAAAAACGGCGAGCAGGTCGAAATTCTGACCAACGCTAATGCGCATCCGAGCCGCGACTGGTTGTATCCGGAATCCGGTTATATTCATACCACCCGCGCGCGCGCCAAAGTGGCGCACTGGTTCAAGCTGCAGGCGCGCGATCAGAATATCGATGAAGGCCGCCAGCTGGTCTTGCGTGAGCTGGATCGTCTGGATCTGGTGAACGAACCACTGACCGATGTCGCCAAAGACATGAATATGAAGACGGTGGACGATATGTTCGCCGCCGTCGGTGCCGGAGATCTGCGCGTTGGCCAGATCGTGCATAACGTGCTGAAAAAAGCCGATACCGGCAACAGCCAGCAGGAATTGCCGCTGGCGCGTAAGCCGGAGCACAGTGAGCGTCATGCCAAGGCCGACGATATTTATATCGACGGTGTCGGCAATCTGCTGACACAGCTGGCGCAGTGCTGTCAGCCGGTGCCGGGTGACGACATCCGTGGCTATATCACCGTCGGGCGTGGTGTGACCGTACACCGCAGTGACTGCGATAACCTGCTGCATCTTGAAGCGATGGAGCCGCAGCGTCTGTTGCAGGTCAGTTGGGGGAATAAGCCGAACAGCACCTATCCGGTGGATATGCTGATTCAGGCTTATGACCGCACCGGTTTGCTGCGCGATGTCAGTTCGGTACTGGCCAATGAACGCATCAATGTACTGTCGGTGAATACCCAGTCCAATCAGGGTGAAAACACCGCCAATATGCAGCTGACTGTCGAAGTAGAGAGTCTTGAGCGCTTTGCCCGGCTGATGAGCAAAATTGCACAACTGCCAAATGTGATTTCTGCCCGCCGGGTACGTGGAGGCCATGGCTCATGAGTTATGGCCTTGATGATCTGCTGTACCTGATGCGCCGTCTGCGTGATCCGCAGACCGGCTGCCCCTGGGATCTGAAGCAGGATTTTGCCACCATTCTGCCGCACACCCTGGAAGAAGCTTATGAGGTGGCTGATGCGATTGAGCGTCAGGACTGGCCGCATCTGGAAGAAGAGCTGGGCGACCTGCTGTTTCAGGTGATTTTTTACGGTCAGATGGGCGATGAACGGCAGCTGTTTAACCTTAACTCGATTATTCACCGCCTGGTGGAAAAGCTGATCCGCCGTCATCCGCACGTGTTTCCGCAGGGCACACTGCACAGCGAGCGGGACCCTTCGGTCAGCCCGCAAGAGGCAGAGATCAACGCCAACTGGGATCTGATCAAACAGCAGGAAAAAGCACTCAAACCCGCAGCGCAGAATATGCCTTCCGGTTTACTGGCCGATGTCCCGGCCACGCTGCCGGCCCTTAACCGGGCGGTCAAATTACAGAAAAAAGCCTCAAAAGTGGGCTTTGACTGGCCGGATGTGCAGGGCGTGCTGGATAAAATCCGTGAAGAGCTGGCCGAGGTCGAAGCCGAAATCGCTGCAGCCGACCCAGAGCGGCTGGAGCACGAAGTGGGCGATCTGTTATTTGCCGTCAGTAATCTGGCCCGGCATTTAAAGGTGGATGCGGAAGTCGCGCTGCGTGGCACCAATGCCCGTTTCTGTTCGCGCTTCGCTCAGGTCGAAGCGCAGGTTGAACGCCTGGGCGGCTGGGACAACGCCAGCGCCGCCGAAATGGAAGCCGCCTGGCAGGCTGCCAAGCAGCAGGAAAAACACTGAAGCCATACCGCTCAGTGTTTGCCTTTTTGCAGGCTGTTCAGATGCTTGCGGGTCAGCTGCAGGAATTGCGGTGTCGGCCCGACATCTTCAAATACCGGATAACCTTCTTCATCCTGAGCAACGACTTTATCCCCGGCAATATAAGGAAAACCACTGGTCAGATCCGATAATGCTGCGCTGACCAGATCGCGCAGAATGCGTTCTTTTGTGCTGCCGGGAAACATTTCTGCAAGCGCTTCAAGCCGGGCTGCGTCTTTTACATTTAATGGCAATTCATAGCGGGCGGCGGTCAGCGGTTCACCGAATTCTTTTTCCCAGTGGCGTAATAATTCAGAGGCTTTCATCGGACGTTCCTTTTTCTCTGGCTGTTTTATCAGAATAGAATGAAAAAAAGCCGCTGCCCTGTTACTGAACAAAGTGTTACCAAAATGCAGTGAAAGTCACCCTGCGTAACTTCTTGCTATCTGTCTGTTTTTCCGCACACTGAATAAAACGATCTGACAGGAGTAGGTATGAGTGCTACGGATGCTTTTGAATTGGATGCTTTGTTACGCGACAAAGTAAAACTGCTGGGCAACCTGCTGGGTAAAACCATCGAAAATCAGTACGGCAGCAGTATGCTGAAACGTATTGAGGATATCCGTAAGCAGGCCAAAAAAGCGCGCAATGGCGATGAGGCCGAACGCGACCGTTTACTGGCACTGCTGAAAACCATGCCGGATGATGCACTGGTGCCGGTGGTACGTGGTTTTAATCAGTTTCTTAATCTGGCTAATATTGCCGAACAGCAGCACGGCGCCAGCTGGCGGCGCAGTGATTTTCTGCACGATGATGTCGAGCAGATGTTCAGTAATTTACTCGACCGCTTACAACAGAAAGGCATTGCCGGACTGGATCTCAGTCAGAAAGTTGCCGATGTGAATATTGAGCTGGTGCTCACCGCTCATCCGACCGAAATTACCCGCCGTACCCTGATCCAGAAATACGATCTGATTGCCCGCCTGTTGCAGCAGCGTGATGACCTGCGCGACGGCCATCCGCAATTGCTGGAAATAGAGCAGCAGCTGGCGTCGGTGGTGGAAGAAATCTGGCACAGCGATGAAATCCGTCAGGTACGGCCAACCGCCGTGGACGAAGCCAAATGGGGTTTCGCGGTGATTGAAAATTCGCTCTGGTATGCGGTGCCACAGTTATTACGCAATCTGGATGATGAACTGCGTGAGCGTGGCAGCAGTGCATTACCGCTGACGGCTGCTCCTGTGCGGTTTTCTTCGTGGATGGGCGGCGACCGTGACGGCAATCCGAATGTCACTTCTGCCGTTACCCGTGAGGTTTTATTTCTGGCACGCTGGATGGCGGCGGATTTATTCCTGCGTGACATTGAACAATTAGGCATGCAATTGTCGATGACGGCCGCCTCGGCGGAATTACGCCGCGCTTATCCGGATAATCTGCACGAACCTTATCGCGCCTGTATGCATCAGCTGCGCCATCGGTTGGAGCAGACCAAACTCTGGGCAGCCGCCAAAGCCCGTGGGGCGGAAAGCGATTACGAACCTCTGCTGGAAGACGATGAATTACTGCAGCCATTAATGCTCTGTTACAACAGTCTGGTAGAGCAGGGGCTGGATACGGTGGCCAATGGTTCGTTGCTTGATACCCTGCGCCGGGTTGCCTGTTTCGGACTGGCGCTGGTGAAACTGGATGTGCGTCAGGAATCGACCCGTCATGCCGATGTGCTGCAGGAAATCTGCGCTTTTTATAACTGGGGTGATTACAAATCCTGGGATGAAGAAAAGAAACAACAGTTCCTGCTGAATGAACTCGCATCCCGCCGCCCGTTAATTCCAACGCGCTGGACACCCAGTGCCGAGGCGCAGGAAGTACTCGATACTATGAGTGTGCTGGCGACCCGCGCCGGTGATGGTGTCTCCTGTTACATTATTTCCATGGCCAGTGAGCCATCGGATATTCTGGCAGTAGCCTTGTTATTACAGGCCTGTGGTGTGCGCGACCATATGCCGGTGGTGCCATTATTTGAGACCCTCAGCGATCTTGAACAGTCGGCGCCGCGCATGGAAAAACTCTGGTCGGTGGACTGGTATCGCCAGTACTGTAAAGGTCATCAACAGGTGATGATTGGTTATTCCGATTCCTCTAAGGATGCCGGTCAGCTGGCGGCTGTCTGGGCGCAGTACCGGGCACAGGAAGCGTTGTCAAAAACGGCACAGGATAAAGGCATTAAGCTGCGTTTGTTTCATGGTCGTGGCGGCAGTGTTGGCCGCGGCGGCGGTCCTGCCCACCGGGCAATTCTGTCGCAGCCACCGGGGTCGGTACTGGGTGGCTTGCGGGTAACCGAACAGGGCGAAATGATCCGTTTTAAATTCGGTTTGCCGGAAGTGGCGGTACGCAACCTTAAGGTTTATGTTTCTGCGGTGCTGGAGGCCAATCTGTTACCGCCGGAAGCCGCACAGCCACAATGGCGTGAGCGGATGGAGCAACTGGCCAGTGCCGGGGTTAAATCTTACCGCGCCATGGTGCGCGATACGCCGGACTTTGTGCGTTATTTCCGCGCTGCAACGCCGGAGCAGGAACTGGGTAAATTGTCATTAGGCAGTCGCCCTGCGCGCCGTAAAAGCGGTGGTGGTATTGAAACACTGCGCGCTATTCCGTGGATTTTTGCCTGGACGCAAATGCGCTTAATGCTGCCGGCCTGGCTGGGTTCGGATGAGGCACTGGCACAGCCGGTCAATAATGGCGAGCTGCCACAGCTGCAATCGATGTATGCACAGTGGCCGTTTTTCCGCACCTATATCGATATGCTGGAAATGGTGATCTCGAAAGCCGATCCGGCCATTGCTCAGTATTATGAAAGTCGTCTGGTTGGTGCGGAGTTACAACCGCTTGGCAGTCAGCTGCGCATCCGTTTACAGAAAATCCGTGAGCTGGTGCTGGCGATTAAAGATCAGCAGACTCTGCTGCAGGATAATCTGGCCTTACAGCACTCGATGAGTGTGCGTAATCCATATACAGATCCGCTGCATTATCTGCAGGCCGAATTACTGTACCGTGAGCGACAGGATCAGGATGTGGTCAGTAAAGAAGTGGAGCGCGCATTGAAAGTTACGATGGCTGGTATTGCTGCTGGGATGCGTAACACCGGTTAAGCACTACCTTAAGTGTCAGGTGGCGTGCTGTTCTATACCAAAGTCGGGCATTCTCTGCCCGGCTTTTTCATCACAATCACTTGAGCAAGAGCCCGGCTCGGAGTAAGGTTAGGCCTATTTTTTCCGTGACTGGTTGAAAAATAACCAATTTTTTGACTCGCCGGACAGTTTCTATTAACCACAAGGGGTATGCGCATGCGCGTAATTCTGTTGGGTGCGCCCGGTGCAGGTAAAGGCACACAGGCACAGTTCATTTGTGAAAAGTTTGCTATTCCACAAATCTCTACCGGCGATATGCTGCGTGCAGCGGTAAAAGCTGGCAGCGAACTTGGCCTTAAAGTAAAAGAAATCATGGAAACCGGTGGTCTGGTTTCTGATGAAATCATTATCGGTCTGGTAAAAGAACGTATTCAGCAGGACGACTGTGTAAACGGTTTCCTGTTTGACGGTTTCCCCCGCACTATTCCTCAGGCAGAAGCCATGCTGGAAGCGGGCGTTGATATCGACCATGTTGTTGAAATTGACGTAGCTGACGAAGAGATTGTTAAGCGTCTCAGTGGTCGTCGTGTTCACCCGGGTTCTGGCCGCGTTTATCACGTTATTTACAACCCACCTAAAGTGGAAGGTAAAGACGATGACAGCGGTGAAGATCTGGTTCAGCGTGATGATGACCAGGAAGAAACCGTACGTAAGCGTCTGGCTATTTACCATGATCAGACTGCGCCGCTGGTGAGCTTTTACAAAAAGCTGGAAGCCGAGAAGGGTGCTAACGCTCCTAAGTACAGCCACATCCAGGGTGTTGGCTCGCTGCAGGAAATTACTTCTCAGGTACTCGAAGCTCTGCAGGGCTGAAATTATTCTGAAAGTTTAAAAAGGGCTCCGGCCCTTTTTTTGTGTCTGTCTTTCGGTTCTGGCAGGGTAAATATGAGGTATGAGTACCTCATTCCGGTATTGTTCTATTCGTTAAGGCTCTGTATTTGCGTTGTTCTGCATCCGGCGATACTGCGAATGTCTCCGGCGCTTCATTATCGCAGCGCTATTAATTCTTACCGGGCGGACTAATTGCCCTGACAGTTTTTTAATAGATTCAATAACTTAAAAGCAGTGGTGTGCACCATAAAGGATCATGAGTATTTGTAATTAACAGGTGTCTCATGGTGGATGTTGCATTGTTATGTTTGTCTGGACCCTGAAATAAAGCTGTCGGGGTATTTAAAACCTCGCCGGTTGAACAGAGCAGGTTGGTCACCTTGCTGAAAGCATCTTATCTTTCTGCTGATTGATGAACTGCCTTTCAGCGTCCTGAATATTCTCAGCAGATTAAATCATGCCTTCTTAAACAGACCACCAAAAGTATCATCCGTATGTAAAAGGCATATCTATTTACAGAAATGATTGCTGCATAAAACAAAATAGAGACCTCAATAGGCAAAAACGGGTCATAAATACTGTTGATGCATCATTATTTTTTGGTTTTCGATAATAAAAATACTATTATTGCATTCGTTAGCTTATGCACTTATATATTTTGTGCTAGCGTTACCCTACCTGATCAGGAATATTAGAGGAATTCACCCATGGCCAGACCTAAAAAAGCTCCAGCCAAACGCGGTCGTAAGCCTGCAGCTGCTAAAGCAGTTGCAGCTAAAACCGCTGCGGCAGTACCTGCGGTTGTTGCTTCTGCAGTAAAAGCATCTGAAAAAGCCCATGCAGCGGTTACCGCTCAACAGGCTAAAGTTGATGCCGCTGCAACTAAAGCAACCGCTGCAAAAGAAAAAGCAAACGCTAAACCAACGCCTGCTGCTAAGCGTGCCGTGGCTGCTGCTAACGCTAAAGTAAAAGCAGAAAATACCAAGCTGCAGGCTCTGAAAGCTGAAGCGCGTACTGCAACTGTTGCTGTTAAAGCTGCACAGATCGAAGCTAAAGCAGAAGAAGTGGCAGCAAAAGCCATTGCTGCTGTTGAAGCATTTGAAGAGTCTCTGGTTGCTAAAGCAGAAGCTGACCTGGCGAAAGCTGTTGCGGCATTTGAAGCCAAATGGCGTAAAGCCCGTGGCAAACAGGACGCTGCAAAAGTTAAAGCTCATGCCGCTAAAGAGCATGGCAAAGCGTCTGCCGCTGCGAAAAAGCTTAAAGCTAAAGCAACTGCTACCGCCAAAGCTGCAACCCCTGCTGCTCCTAAAAAGCGTGGTCGTCCGGCTAAAGCGAAAACTGCCGCAGCTTCAGCTGCACCTAAAAAACGTGGTCGTCCGGCTAAGGCCGCTCCGGCTGCAACCGCTGCTCCTAAAAAGCGCGGTCGTCCGGCTAAAGCAGCCGCTGCGGCTGCAGCCGCTGGTGCCGCACCTAAGCGTCGTGGTCGCCCGGCGAAGGCTAAACCAGCAGCAGCGGCTGCCGGTACAGCGCCTAAGCGTCGTGGTCGTCCGCCAAAAGCAGCAAGCTGATTGTTGTTATGAAAAAACCCGGCATTGCCGGGTTTTTTTTGCCTGTCATTTTTGTCTGGCGATGATTGCCGGCCGCAGTCCATGATGAGACTGGATGGCAGCTTTATGCCCTGTGGTATACTGCCGCGCCTGTTCGTTGCGGAAAGTCTTATGTCCTGCTTATTGATCGTTGATGCCTCATCCTCTCTGTGTTCCGTTGCCCTTAGCCGTGGTTCGGAATCCTGGTCGTTATGTGAAGACCAGCCGCGTCGTCATGCGCAGCGTTTATTACCGATGGTGGATGAGTTATTAGCTCAGGCCGGCGTAAAAAAAACCGAACTGGATGGAATTGCTTACGGACGCGGACCGGGCTCTTTTACCGGAATCCGGATTGCTGCTTCGGTTCTGCAGGGAATCGCTTTTGCACTGGAGCTTCCCGTCTGTGGTATTTCCTCTTTGCAGAGTGTGGCTTTAAAAGCTCTACAGACTACTACTTCGCAGGATCACGTAATGGCCATTATGGATGCGCATATGGGCGAAGTTTTCTGGGGACATTTTCAGCGGGAAGGCGAACTTTGCCGGTTGATTGGAGCCGAACACGTCGGTAGCCCTGAACAATGCCTGCAGGCGCTGAAAGCGTTTGACGGTATCGTTGCAGGGGATGGCCTGACATTGCCTGCATTTTCGGCCTGTGAGCAGGAGTGGGCTGGTGTACAGCCGCAGGCGGATATTATGCTGACGCTGGCTGAGGCTGCCTGGCAACGCGGTGAATTTGGCAGTGCCGAACAGCACCCGCCGGTTTATCTGCGTGATTCTGTTGCCTGGAAAAAGCTGGATGAGCAGCCAAGTCTGTTACGCCGCGATTAATCGTTTCCCGGAATTGTTGTCGAGCAACATTGTGTATTACGGGCTTGTTGAACAACGATCAGCAGGCCCGGTTATTTTTAAGGAAGAGCATTGTGGATCTGATTGAGATCATTGTACTGGCGGTACTGCAGGGGTTAACTGAGTTTTTACCTATTTCCAGCTCGGCCCATCTTATTCTGCCATCACAGATTCTTGGTTGGCAGGATCAGGGACTGGCATTTGATGTAGCCGTGCACGTGGGCACTCTGGCAGCGGTCATGTTTTATTTCCGCCAGGATATTCACAGGCTGATCAGTGCATGGTTTAAAAGTGGCTGGACGGCAAAGCCCAGTGCTGATGCAAAACTCGCCTGGTATGTCGGGCTGGCAACCATTCCTGCCGGTTTGGCCGGGGTATTATTGGGCGACTGGATTGAAGCTAATCTGCGTTCGGTTGAAGTGATTGCCTGGGCCACGATCGGGTTTGGTATTTTATTGGGCATTGCTGACCAGAAACGTGGAAAGGGCATCAGCCTGGCAAAAATGACGCTGACGATGGCGCTGGTGATTGGTGTTGCCCAGGCTCTGGCATTAATACCCGGCACATCGCGTTCAGGTATCACGATGACGGCGGCATTATTGCTCGGTCTGCACCGGGTTGATGCGGCGCGATTTTCTTTTCTGTTGTCAATTCCGTTAATTCTGGCGGCTGGTGGTTTAAAAACCATTGAGCTGAGTCAGTCGCTGTTACCGGTTGACTGGACATCACTGGCTTTGGGCGCAGCACTGTCAGCGGTCAGTGCCTGGGTATGTATTTATTACTTCCTGGCTTTTATTAACCGCATCGGCATGCTGCCCTTTGTTCTTTACCGCCTGGTTCTGGGTGGCGTGTTGCTGCTGTTTTTTGTCTGAGAACGGATAGGTTGTGACTGAACTAATCAATCTGGTGCGTGAATCGGACAGCGAAGTCCGCGAACTGTGTGAACGCTACGGCCTGACACTGGCACCTAAATCTCTGTTGCAGCAGGATGGTTTTCACCTGTGCTTTGACTATGACGGACTGAGCCTGCGTCAGGGCAATAATCTGCGCACCGCGGTGCGTGTTGATTTTTCTGCCGGAGCTGCGGCGCACCGGCGTAAATTTGGCGGCGGTCTGGGGCAGGATATTGCCAAAGCGGTGGGAGTGAGTGGTTCGTACAAACCCTCAGTGCTGGATGCCACGGCAGGTCTTGGTCGTGACAGCTTTGTGCTGGCGACTCTGGGCTGCACAGTACGTGCTCACGAGCGTCAGCCTGTGGTCGCGGCTTTATTGGCTGATGGTCTGGCGCGGGGCGCTAACGATGCGGAAGTCGCCGATATTATTGCCCGTATTGAATTGCATTTTGGCAGCAGTCACGATCTGCTGGTGCCTGAATCCGATCCGCAGCGGCAACCGGATGTGGTGTATCTCGATCCGATGTTTGATCACGACCCGAAAGCAACGGCGCAGGTTAAAAAAGATATGCAGGCGTTCCGCGATGTCGTGGGGCAGGACACCGATGCCGATGATCTGCTCGAACGTGCCCTGGCCTGTGCCCGTTGCCGGGTGGTGGTGAAGCGCGCTCGTAAAGCCGAGCCTTTGGCAGGTAAGAAACCCACTTTTGCCTTAACCGGTAAATCCAACCGCTTTGATGTCTATGTAAAAGCCAAAGTTACTCCCTGGAATCCAGAAGGTACTGACGCTGAATAAGCGCTTTGCTACAGATTACAGATATAAAAAAACCGGCAGATGCCGGTTTTTTTTATGCTCTGAGCAGGTTTAAACGCTGCGCAGAATACTCTGGCGCAGAGCACCGTCCAGCACTTCTTCCAGTGCGCCGGTCAGCGCATCCAGTTCATTGCTGAATGTCAGTTTATCGTCGCTGTTTTTCGCCAGCAGCTTTTCACTGACCAGTTGCTGAATCAGGGTGCGGAACAGCGATTTATCAAAGAACTCCGGCGCATTAATGCCGTACAGCAGGCTGATACGCTGTGCCAGCAGGGTGCACTGTTCTTCCAGTTCTTTGGCGCTGAGTTCGCCTGAACCTTTACGGCTGAGCACGCTCAGGGTGAGGAAGTAGCGTTCCAGCGTCTGCATCACGTTAGCCGCCAGTCCTTCGAGCAGAGCATGCTCATTACTGCTGGCCGGCGTGGCGTGGTAACCCTTATCGTTCAGATGCAGATAACCGCAGTCAACCAGAGCGTCGAGCCAACGCTGTACTTCACCGCTCAGTTCGCTGCTGTTCCAGTGCAGGAATAATTCAGCCTGCAGGTAAGGATAGAAGCTGGCGACCATCGCCTGCACCTGCTCGCGGCTATAGCGCTGATTATTGACGAACAGACAGGCCAGCAGTGATGGCAGGGCAATTAAATGCAGTACGTTGTTGCGATAGTAGGTCAGGGTAACGGCCTGACGGTCGCTGGTCTGAATCAGATCGCCCAGCGGGTGTTTGGAACGCGATACAGCATCCAGTTTTTCGGCATAGGCCAGCCACTCAGCACCATTGCCGTCCGGTAACGCGGTCAGTTTGCTGTATGGGTTTTGTGCCAGCAGATTACGGTAGGATTCCATCTGTACAATCAGCTGCTGCTCATCCATTGCCTGACGTGGTGCCGACAGAATGCTCAGGGCAATAAGGTTGATCGGGTTAACCGAGGCCGCGCTGTTGATTCCGGTGACCACTTCTTTGGCCAGCTGGTCCACCACCTTCGGTGCCCATTCCGGACGGTAATCACAGGTGCTGTAGTCTTCCGTGCGCCATTCAGGACGCTGCTCGTTAAGGAATTCGGTGAAGTAAATCGGCTCGCCGAAAGTAACGTTAACTTTTCCGAAGGAACGTTTAAAAGAACGCAGTGTACCCACCACGCCCAGCAGGCTTTCTTTTTTCTTCTGCTGGCCACGTAATTCGCCCAGATAACTGTTGGCTTCAAATACTTTCTCGTAACCGGTGTACACAGGTACAAACATAATCGGCTTGCGTGAATCGCGCAGATAGCTGCGCAGGGTCATGGCCAGCATACCGGCTTTCGGGCTCAGGGTGCGGCCGGTACGTGAGCGTCCGCCTTCAACGAAATATTCGGTGGCGTAACCGCCTGAGAATACCGAGTGCAGGTATTCATCAAAAACCGCAGCATAGAGTTTATTGTCACGGAAGGTGCGGCGCATAAAGAAAGCACCGCCACGGCGCAGAATCGGGCCAACGACCGGCATATTAAGGTTAATACCGGCGGCAATTTGCGGCAGTTGCAGACCGTGGTGATACAGAACGTAAGACAACAACAGGTAATCGATATGGCTGCGATGGCAGGGCACATAGATAATTTCGTTGTCTTTGCTGATGTCTTTCAGGTTTTCGATATTGTGCAGCGAAATACCATCGTAAATTTTATTCCATACCCAGGTCAGCAATACATCCAGAAAGCGTACGTTGGTGTAGGAAATATTGGAGGCAATCTCATCGGCATATTTCAGCGCTTTTTGCTGTGCCTTGGCTTTGCTGATGCCCTGGGTCGCTACTTCTTCTTCAATGGCTTTCAGCACCAGCGGCTTGTGCGGAATCTGATGCACCAGAGTGCGGCGGTGGGATAAATCCGGTCCCAGTACCGAGGCGGAAACCTGACGGTTATGCACACGCAATACGCGGGCGACTTTACGCGCCAGCATTTCCGGCGATTTGCCCGGCTCGTACAGTTCACGCAGCGACATCGGCCGGCTGAAATGCACAAAGGTATTACGGCCGTTGAGTAAAATGGCCATCAGGGTAAATAAACGGCCACCCAGCGTACCGCTGTTCTGCAGCCAGATGCGCAGGAAAGAGCCTTCTTTTTCCGGTGCCCGTCCCCAGAATACCCGCACAGGAACAACCTGAATATCGCGCTCATCCTGCTCTGCCAGCCATTCGGCCTGACGGATCAGCTGCTTGGCGACAATGGGTGTGCCCTGCTTGCGGAAAGGAGTTCCGGCACGGCGATAAATATTAAAAAACGGCTTACCCGGCAGACGGCGTTCAATACGGTCAAGGTGTGGGCTGCCCCAGCCAAGCTTGCTGACTTCAGCGTCGATCACCAGTTGCTCGGCATGGGACGGGTAGAGCATGGCATAGATGATGGGCTTGTCAGGATCCAGGTTGAAGTCTTTAATGTCCGGCCCGATGATCTGGGTTTTGATAACGCCATACAGCAGTTTTTGTTGCCAGCGAAACAGGGTACTGCGGATTTTTTTAATAATATTCATAGTCAGTCTCTGGTGTGTCTGCGGGTCGTGACGCCCCCGCGTTGTAAATGCCTGCGGAGTTTACCCTGCAAGTCTGCAGGTTTAAACGGTCTGATCGTGCGGGCTGTGACCTGATTGGCAGTCATGGGCAGAGAATGGGTTGTTGTCTGTCGCGCCCTGGTTATCTGTTGGCCGGATTGGATGGATTATTGCGCCGGAATGGCTGTATGGCACTTGTCTGTAGCGCGGGTTGGTAATTTGCGGAAACAAAATGCCATCTTCGTGGTCTGGTTTTTACCTTTATTAAGGCAGTCAAGCGCGGCAGGCAGGTGCAGCAAGCGCTGGTTGCAGCCTTCTGTCGTAGCAGAATAGGGAGTTGATATGATTGAAGTGAAACATCTTACCAAGCGTTTCGGCAGTTTTACTGCGGTAAACGATCTCTCTTTTGAAGTCAGGCCCGGTGAAGTACTGGGTTTTCTCGGGCCAAATGGTGCCGGTAAATCAACCACTATGAAAATGCTGACGGGGTTTCTGCCGCCAACCTCCGGCACGGTCTGTATTGGTGGTTATGACGTGACGAAGCATCCGGTAGCGGTAAAGCGCCAGATCGGTTATCTGCCGGAAGGCGCTCCCAGTTATGGTGATATGAGCGTGCTGGCATTTCTGCGTTTTATTGGTGAGGTGCGCGGTTATCGTGGTGCCGAGCTGCGTCAGCGTCTGGCCCGTGTAGTTGAGCAGGTTGGCCTGCAGGAAGTACTTAAACAGGCAATACAAACCTTATCTAAAGGCTATAAGCGCCGCGTTGGTCTGGCGCAAACGCTGTTACACGATCCGGCCATTATGATTCTGGACGAACCAACTGACGGTCTCGATCCGAACCAGAAGCAGCAGGTGCGTCAGCTGATCACTGATCTGGCCGAAGATAAAATGGTGATTATTTCCACCCATATTCTTGAAGAAGTCTCAGCGGTTTGTTCACGCGCCATGATTATTGCCGGAGGCAGGAAGGTTGCCGATGGCACGCCGGCCGAACTCGAAGCCCGCTCACGTTATCATCAGGCCATTTCGGTGCGTTTTCAGCAGCCGGTTAATGCTGCCGCCGCTTTTTCTGCATTGCCTGAAATCAATGAAGTCGATGAGCTGGAGCAGGGGCAAAGCTACCTGTTATTCCCGCAGCCGGACGCCCGTCCGTATCACGCGGTGAATGCCCTGATCGAACAGCAGGGTTGGGATGTGGACACGCTGCACATTGAGCGTGGCCGCCTGGATGATGTTTTCCGTCAGCTGACCGGAGTCTGATACGTCATGAACACATTATTTACCATTTGTAAGCGCGAATTTTCTGCTTATTTTGCAACACCGGTTGCCTACGTTTTTATTTTTATCTTTCTGGTGATGTCCGGCGTGTTTACCTTTTATTTGGGTAACTTCTATCAGCGCGGGCAAGCCGATTTATTGCCTTTTTTCAATTTTCACCCCTGGCTGTATTTATTTTTTATGCCGGCGGTGGCAATGGGGTTATGGTCGCAGGAGCGCCAGCTGGGCACCATTGAACTGCTGATGACGCTGCCTGTTACGCTGTGGCAGGCGGTACTGGGAAAATTCCTCGCCGCATGGCTTTTTGCCGGTCTGGCGTTGCTGTTAACCCTGCCTTTGTGGATAACCGTTAATTATCTGGGCACACCGGATAATGGTGTGATTCTGGCCAGCTATCTCGGCAGCTGGCTGATGGCCGGTGCTTTTATAGCGGTCGGTTCCTGTATGTCGGCTTTCAGCCGTAATCAGATCGTTGCCTTTATTCTGACCGTGGTGGTGTGCTTTGTGCTGATGCTGAGTGGCTTTCCGCTGGTGCTGGATTTTTTCCGCGGCTGGGCCTCTGAAGGCTTGCTGGATCTGATTGCCAGCCTGAGTTTCCTTACGCACTTTGAAGCCCTGGCGCGTGGTGTGGTCGATATCCGCGACCTGCTGTATTTCGTACTGGTGATTGCTGTGTGGCTGCTGGCGACAACGCAGGTTTTAACCGTTAAAAAATCCGTATAAACAGGGCAGGAGACCGATATGAAATTCAAACTGTTTTCACTCCTGGCACTGTTGCTGGGCTTTATTGGCGGAGCGTTTTTACTGAACCAGTTGGGCAGCAGCGCACGTCTCGATTTAACCGAACAGAAACTCTACACGCTGTCAGAGGGAACGCGGAATATTCTGGCGCAGCTGGAACAGCCGGTTGAGCTGGAGTTGTATTTCTCGCAGAAAGCCAGCGCCGACCTGGTAAAAGTGCGCGCTTATCAGCAGCGTGTGCGGGAATTGCTGGATGAATATGTAATGCTGGCAGGCGGTAAACTCAGTCTGAAAGTCATTGACCCGGCGCCATTCTCGGAAGAAGAAGATCAGGCCACCGCTTATGGCCTGCAGGCCGTGCCGGTATCGGTCAGTGGCGATAATCTGTATTTCGGTCTGGTGGCCAAAACTCAGTTGCCGCAAGCCACAGAAAGTCAGGGCGCTAATGAGCAAACAGCAGGTGAGCAGGCTTCAGGAGAGCAGACTGCAACCGAGCCAACAGCGGCAGTCAAAGAGAACGTTGCGCAGCTGCCTTTTCTGCAGCCTGACCGCGAAGCCTTTCTTGAGTATGAAATCACCCAGCTGATTTATCAGGTACAGCAGAGCAAGCCTGTGGTGATCGGCTTACTCAGCGGACTGGATGTGCGCGGTGGCTTTAATCCACAAACCGGCCGCCCGGCGCCAGCCTGGATGGCGGTTGATCAGCTGGATGGCCCCTATGAGGTACGTTCACTGACGGCCGGACTGGATCATATCGAGGACGATATTGATCTGTTGTTATTGATTCAGCCGCCGGAGCTGACCGACAGCGCGCTGTATGCCATTGACCAGTTTGCGTTAAAAGGCGGACGCGTATTAGCGTTTCTTGATCCGGTTGCTGAAACCGCACCGAATGGCGGCCTGATGGGAATGGGCGACAGCGGCTCGGCCAGCAGTCTTAATAAACTCCTGCAAAACTGGGGGGTGGGCTGGAACCCGGATCAGGTGGTGCTGGATGCTGCCAATGCGCTGGTGGTGAATCAGGGGCCGGGGCGTCCGCCGCTGCGCCACTTTGGTTTGCTGGCGCTGCATCCGGAAAGCCTGAACGCCGATGATGTGGTCACCGCTCAGCTGGAAGCCATTAACCTCAGCAGTGTTGGGCATTTTACCGCACTTGAAAATGCGACCAGCAGCGTTGAGCCCTGGTTGTACAGCAGTCACGATTCAATGCTGACTGATGCCAACCGGCTGCGCATGGGCGGCGATTTAATGGCGCTGCAGCGTGACTTTGTACCAGCCAATGAAGAATTTAATCTGGCCATACGTGTGCAGGGCAAAGCGGATTCTGCCTTCCCGGATGGTGTTGATGGCGTTAAAGCCGACACTCATCTGGCCTCAACGGAGCGTCTGGCGGTCACGTTGGTGGCCGATACTGACGTGCTGTCTGACCGTTTATGGGTGCAGGTGCAGAACTTCTTTGGTCAGCGCATCGCCTCGCCCTGGGCAGATAACGGCGCCCTGCTGGTGAATCTGGCCGATCATCTGGGCGGCAGTGCTGACCTGATCAGCCTGCGTGCCCGTGGACAATACAACCGTCCCTTTGAACGGGTGAATACTTTGCGCCGCGATGCCGAACAGCAGTTTCTGGCCAGCGAGCAGCGCCTGCAGCAGGAACTGGAAGAAACCGAGCAGCAGCTCAGTGCTCTGCAGGACCAGCGTGACGGTGATAATGGCGTGCTGACGCTGTCGGCAGAGCAGCAGGCCGCGCTGGAGCAGTTTCAGCAGAAGAAAATCGAAATCCGCAAAGAACTGCGTAATGTGCAGCATGAGCTGGATAAAGATATCGAAGCGCTGGGCATGCGCCTGAAAGTACTGAATATCTTTGTGCTGCCGCTGCTGTTTACCCTGTTGTTGTGGGGGCTGGTAGCCTGGCAGCGGCGTCGCCAGAGCCTCTGATCATTTGATCAAAAGTGCCAATAAAGAAGCCGGGTTAAGCCCGGCTTCTTTATGTCTGCCCGTTACTGCACCGCTATGGGTTATCAGTAATGCGGCGGTGGTGGCTCATCGGCCATTGCTTCACCGGCAGAAGGGTTCTGTTGCAGTTGCTCCAGCTTACGGTGCATCAGCTGCATGGCCTGTTTGGCCAGCAGGAATTCCTGGCTCAGGGTTGATACCTGGTCATTCAGGCCATCGATGGTGTCTTCCAGGAAGGCGATGCGCATTTCCAGTTCATCAATGCGTTGCTGTGCCTGTGGCGGTTGGCTCATAGGTGTGTTTATACCCTTTAGCTATCGTGTTGATTTTTTTAATGAATTGGGCTTTCATAGCCCACTTGTCAAAGGCCCGTGGGCCAACGATTTTGTTACAGCTGTGATATTAACGAGTGATACGAGAGAACGCATGGGTAAATTGATATTACGTAAAATTATTGTGGCGCTGGTGTTCGCTGCGATTGTTCCTTTCATTGTTGCCGGCTTGTTTACTTCGCTGGTGACTGGTCTTCAACTCACCGATGGTACGGCGCTGACCGCCGATAACCTGATGAATGTTGCCGGTATGACCGAACTGCTGCTGGTGGTTGCTGTTCTGACACTGGTGACCAGCTTGCTGTCTGCGCAGTTTGTTCCTTCCCGTCGTCGTCGTTTCCGTTCCAGTGGTACTGTGGTGGAAAGCGATGTGGAAGATGGTCGTGAGCGCGGTGTGGTTAAGTGGTTCAACGTGAAAAAAGGGTTTGGCTTTATTACCTGGGATCAGGGCGAAGATGTGTTTGTGCATTTCCGTTCTATCCGCGGTCAGGGGCACCGCTCTCTGACGGAAGGTCAGCGCGTGAAATTCACTGTGGTGCGTGGTCAGAAGGGCCCGCAGGCAGAAGATGTTTCAGCGGTTCGCTGAAGCCTGAAACCGATACAAAAAAAGCGGCTGTTGCCGCTTTTTTTGTATCTGCAGTTTTCAGTTCTGCTATGCCTTGTGGCTTTGTGCCTGACTGATGGGCTGGGTATCGGTTTGATGCAGGCCGGGCTCATCGCAGCCCTGAGGCTCGGCGAACCATTGCAGAATCAGAGTGAAATATTGCCAGAGCAGTGTCATAGCGAGTCCTCCCGCGTTGTCTTATCTGAGTGTAGACAGGGCGCGGGAGGTTGCCAGCAGGCTGAGGTCTCAGTCTTTGGCGAGCAGGGCTTTCAGCAGGCGTGGGTTACTGACCACCAGATTGGCCGGAGCGCGCAGCAATGGCTGGCCGCTCACTTCTGACAGCAGACAACCGGCTTCGGAAGCCAGCAGGCCGGCAGCGTTCAGGGCAAACTCATCAACGTTGCTCAGCAGGGCACCCTGGAAGCGGTCAGCAGCTACGTAGCAGATAGACAGAGCGTTGGAGCCGATGTTGCGCAGATCAAAGCTCTTGGACATCAGACGCTGTAAACGCTGCAGCTGATCGAAGGCGGCTTCGTTGTTGCCCATTGGCTGGGTGTAACCAACGATGGCGTCGCTCAGGCTGTTTACGTTGCCGGTGCGGATGCGGCGGTTGTTCAGCTGGGCACCACGGCCACGGGAAGCGGTGAATTCATCACCATTGATAGGATTGAGGATCACCGAGTGTTCTGCTTTGCCGTTTTGCATGCAGCAGACGATGATGGCAAAAGATGGGATACCTACGCGGAAGTTGGAGATGTCGTCGATGACGCACACCTGCCACACAGGCTGGTTGGCCTGTTCGCCGTTCTGACCGGTTTCACGGCCGTAAAAATTGTGCTCAGGCAGGGCTTTCTTCAGCTCAAAAATAATGCCTTTTTCCAGACCAATGGTGCAGTCTGCCACAAACTTTGCTTTCTCCTGATCCGTGCTTTTGTACGAATCGAAGCGGTCCAGGCGACGGACCAGATCTTGACCAGCATTACGCGCAGCGCGCAACGCCAAGTTCACCATGGGTTGCATAGGGATCGCTATCTCTTAAAGTTAAAGAACATTTTTCGGGCGCGGGATTATATCAGCACCTGACTGGTTAGCGAAGCCCGTTTTGCGTTACACTTCGTGCCCCTTATTCTGTACCGGCCTGTTTCCGCTGATGCTCCGTTGTGAGGTTAACCTGCGGAACGCATGGATTTCAGTCCGGCCGCCATTCTCTGATAAGCGCCGTTGCGGCGCAGACAAGGCGTTATGCTCGATAAAATCCGTATCGTAATGGTTAATACCACCCACTCCGGCAATATCGGAGCGGCCGCCCGTGCAATGAAAAACATGGGGCTGAGCCGGCTGGTGCTGGTTGACCCGATCGCCAGCATTGACGAAGAGGCGATCCAGCGTTCGTCGCGTGCAGAAGATATTCTGCACAACGCGGTCATCGTACCGACGCTGGAAGACGCCATTGCCGACTGTGGTCTGGTGATTGGCACCAGCGCCCGCAGTCGCCATATTCCCTGGCCGCTGATGTCGCCGCGCCAGTCGGCTGCGAAAGCCGCAGAAATGATTCCCGCCGGTAATGAAGTGGCGCTGGTGTTCGGCCGTGAATCCCGTGGCCTGACCAATGAAGAGCTGCACCTGTGTACCGCGCACGTGCATATTCCGACCGACGAAAACTTCTCATCCCTGAACGTTGCCCAGGCCATTCAGGTGCTGTGCTATGAAATGCGTTTGGCGCTGGTGGCGGATGATTTCCGCGCCGAAGCCGAAGCGGAAGATGAGGCCGGAGCCTGGGGCGTGCCCTGGGATTATCCGCTGGCAACCCAGGGCGAGCTGGATGGACTGTTCCGTCATATGGAAACTGTGCTCATTGATATCGGCTTCCTTGACCCCAATACTCCGAAGCACCTGATGTCCCGTATGCGCCGCCTGTATCAGCGCGCTGCACCGGACAAAACAGAAGTGAATATTTTGCGTGGCATCCTGGCGGCGGTACAGCGTCAGGGCGACGCCAGCCATAAAACACAAGGGGATACTGAGTGATCAGACAACTGCGTGAAGACATTGCCAGTGTATTTGAACGTGACCCGGCCGCGCGCAATACCTTTGAGGTGATCACCACCTATCCGGGGTTGCATGCTCTGCTGCACTACCGGGTGGCCAACTGGCTGTGGCGCAAGGGCTTTAAATGGCTGGCGCGTATGCTGTCGACCTTCAGTCGCTGGATGACCGGTATTGAGATTCATCCGGGGGCAACCATTGGCCGGCGTTTCTTTATTGACCATGGCATGGGCGTGGTGATTGGTGAGACTGCTGAAATCGGCGATGACTGCACCCTGTATCACGGCGTGACGCTGGGCGGTACCACCTGGAATAAAGGCAAGCGCCACCCGACCCTGCAAAATGGTGTGGTGGTCGGTGCCGGCGCCAAGGTGCTGGGGCCGATTATCGTCGGTGAGAACGCCCGTATCGGCTCCAATGCCGTAGTAACCAAAGAAGTTCCGGCTGGGGCAACGGTGGTTGGTATTCCTGGCCGTATTGTGCGTAAAGCGAGCACGGCTGAAGATGAGCAGCGGCGCAAAATCGCCGAGAAAATCGGTTTCGATGCCTATGGTATGGCCGACGAAATGCCCGATCCGATTGCCCGTTCCATCCATAACCTGATGGATCACATGCATGCGGTGGACCGTAAAATCGACACCATGTGCAAAGCGTTGCACGATCTGGGTGACCGCACCTGCTCTGAGGCGCTGCCACAGCTTGAAGCGGAAACCTTTGTCAGCCTCAGTGAAACCGTCAACAGTGAGGATGCAGAAGTTGCAGGCAATGCCGATCAGGATGCCGGTAAGCACTGAAACCCGTCCGGCGTGTTTTGTTGTGTAAAGGCATGCAGGCTAAAGTTGACTGAAATAGTCGGATATACGCATAATGCCACCACGATTTATGTGGGGGATACACCATGCGTTTAACAACCAAAGGCCGCTACGCGGTGACGGCCATGCTGGATCTGGCGATCCATGCGCAGACCGGGCCGGTGAGCCTGAACGATATTTCCGGTCGCCAGGGCATCTCCCTGTCTTATCTGGAGCAGTTGTTTGCCAAGTTGCGCCGCGGTGGCCTGGTCGCCAGTGTACGTGGTCCGGGTGGTGGTTATCGTCTGAGCCGTGATGGCAGTGAAATCAATGTGGCTGAAGTGGTGGACGCGGTGAATGAATCCATGGATGCCACGCGCTGTAATCGTCGCGGTGACTGTCAGGATGGCGAAGAGTGCCTGACTCATCATTTATGGCTGGAGCTGAGTGATCAGATTCATGCCTTTCTGCGTGGCATTACGCTGGCGCAGCTGATTCAGCGTAAAGAGATCCGCAACACCGCGGATCGTCAGGACAGTAATGTGCGCAACCGTATTGAAGCGGTACTGAGTACAGAAGACATTGCCGGCTGATAGCCGGCCTGACCCGGTAATCCTCTTAGCCGGAGCGCTCTTCCTGATCTGAGCGCCCTTGACCTGAGCGCTGCAGCGCGGACAATGCGCGGCCTCAGGTTTCAGAATTTTCAGCGGTGAGTCATGAAATCCCTCTATCTCGATTATGCAGCGACCACGCCGGTCGACCCCCGTGTTGCCCAGGTGATGGCAGCTTGCCTGACCCAGGATGGCACCTTCGGTAATCCGGCATCGCGCTCCCACCGTTACGGCTGGCAGGCGGAGCAGATGGTGGAAAATGCCCGGCGTCAGCTGGCCGACCTGCTCGCTGCCGATCCGCGTGAAATCGTCTGGACCTCGGGTGCCACCGAATCCAACAACCTGGCCTTAAAAGGTTTGGTCGAAGCGCTGCGTGCTGACGATGCCGCCCGCCCGCTGCATATCATTACCTCAGCGATTGAGCATAAGGCGGTACTGGATGTCTGTGCCTGGTTGCAGACTCATCAGCAGGTTGAGGTCACTTATCTGACTCCGGATGCCGATGGTCTTGTTGGTGTGCAGCAGGTAGCTGACGCACTGCGCGACGATACCTGTCTGGTCAGCCTGATGGCGGTCAATAACGAGCTGGGCACAATCACTGATATCGCGGCAATCGGCGCGTTGCTAAAAGATCATCCGGCGTATCTGCATGTGGATGCCGCTCAGGCGCTGGGTAAAATTGCTGTGAGCGTCAAAGACTGGCAGGTCGATCTGTTGTCGGTGTCAGCGCATAAATTCTATGGCCCGAAAGGCATTGGCGCGCTCTATGTGCGCCGTGAACCGCAGGTCAAACTGGCGGCGCAGATGCACGGCGGTGGCCATGAGCGCGGTATGCGTTCCGGCACGCTGCCAACCCATCAGCTGGCGGGGCTGGGCGAAGCTGCACGTCTGGTGCAGGAAGAGCTGGCGGCCGATGAGGCCCGTATCGGCGCATTGCGTGATCAGCTGTGGAGTGGATTGCAGGCCTTGGGTGGGGTGTACCTGAATGGCCATGCGCAGCAGCGTACCGCCAATCATCTGAACGTCAGTTTTGACGGTGTGGATGGTGAGATCCTGCTGGCCTCACTGGCTAAGGTGGCGGTGTCTTCCGGTTCGGCCTGTAACTCGGCGACGGTGGCGCCTTCCTATGTGCTGAAGGCCATTGGCCGCAGTGATGCGCTGGCCCATGCCGGTCTGCGTTTCAGTCTCGGCCGTTTTACCACGGCTGAAGAGATCGGTTTTGCCCTCAGTGAAGTTACACGTGTGGTGCAGATGCTGCGCGGCTGATCGCTGAGTTCCGTATTTCCTGCCGCTGGCGGTCAAATAATCCGCCAGCGCGCCCGCGTACGCGTACAACTTTAATGAAAAGGTGCGTATAATCCGCGGGTTTTATTTTCCGTAACCCTGATAATTTACCCTTGGGAGCTAAAAATGGCTGTTGAACGCACTCTGTCCATCGTTAAACCAGACGCTGTGGCCAAAAACGTAATCGGTGAAATCCTGACCCGTTTCGAAAAAGCTGGCCTGAAAGTTGTTGCCGCTAAAATGATCAAACTGGACGACGAAAAAGCGGGCGGTTTCTACGCAGAGCACAAAGAGCGTCCTTTCTTCAAAGATCTGGTGTCTTTCATGACTTCTGGTCCTGTTGTTGTACAGGTTCTGGAAGGCGAAAACGCTATCGCTGCTAACCGCGAACTGATGGGTGCTACCAACCCTAAAGAAGCTGCTGCCGGTACTATCCGCGCTGACTTCGCTGAAAGCATCGATGCTAACGCAGTACACGGTTCTGACTCTGCAGCTTCTGCTGAGCGCGAAATCGCTTACTTCTTCGCTGCCGACGAAATCTGCTCACGTTAATGAGCGGAACTCAGAGGGCAGGAATGCCCTCTGATCAATCCTCCGGGATGCACCAGTGCCAACAGGCCTCAGGTAACCAATTGATGTCCGAAACACCAGAAAAAATTAATCTGTTGGGCTTATCGCCCGCCAAAATGGAAGCCTTCTTCGCGGATATGGGCGAGAAGAAATTCCGTGCTCAGCAAATGCTGAAATGGATTCATCAATATGGCGAAGCCAACTTCGACAACATGACCAACATGGGCAAGCCCTTGCGTGCGCGCATGGCCGAAGTGTGTGAGATCCGCCTGCCGGAAGTGATTTACGAAGATTTCTCCAAAGACGGCACCCGTAAGTGGGTGATGCGTATGGATGGCGGCAGTGCCGTCGAAACCGTTTATATCCCGGAAAAAGACCGGGGTACCCTGTGTGTGAGCTCGCAGATTGGTTGTTCCCTCGACTGCAGTTTCTGCTCCACCGGTAAACAGGGTTTTAACCGCGACCTCAGCGTGGCGGAAATTATTGGTCAGGTCTACGTGGCAGCCATGAGCTTCCATGCACCGGGCGAGCGTCGCGAACGCCGCATTACCAATGTGGTGATGATGGGCATGGGCGAGCCGCTGCTGAACTTCGACAACGTGGTCGATGCGATGAACCTGATGATGGACGACAACGCCTATGGCTTGTCCAAGCGTCGTGTCACCCTGAGCACCTCCGGCGTCGTGCCGATGATGGATAAGCTTGGCGATGTTACCGATGTATCGCTGGCAGTATCGCTGCACGCACCGAATGACGAGCTGCGTAACCAGCTGGTGCCAATCAATAAAAAATATCCGATTAAAGAGCTGATTGCGGCCACTAACCGTTATCTGGCGAAACTGCCGGACCGCCGTAAAGCCACCATCGAATACACCATGATGGAAGGCGTTAACGACGAGATGGAACACGCCGAGCAGCTGTCTGTGCTGATGAAACAGGTGCCGTGCAAAATCAACCTGATTCCGTTTAACCCGTTCCCTAACTCCGGCTACAAACGCCCGAGTAACAATCGTGTGTACCGCTTCCGCGATTATCTGGTGAATCAGGGGCATATTGTCACCATCCGCTCGACCCGTGGCGATGACATCGACGCCGCCTGTGGTCAGCTGGTGGGCAAAGTTCAGGACCGCACGCGCCGCAGTGAGCGTTATATCAATGCGGTGCAGATCGACGAGTCTTCACAGGGCAACCAATAAATGACCGGGATGGGCATGAAAAAATTAATCACCACACGCGCAGCGAGCCTGTTGATAGTGCTGCTGAGTCTGACACTGGCTTCCTGCGTTACCGTCACTGAAAGTCGTTTTACCAAGAAAAAATCGCCGGAAAAGGCGGTGGAAAATTACACCCAGCTGGGCCTGGGTTACCTGCAGAAGGGCCGTCCGGACTGGGCGCGTCAGCGTCTGCAGAAAGCGCTGGCGATTAACCCTGATCACGCGCCGGCCAACGATGCTATGGGCCTGGTCTGGCAGACCGAAGGCGAGATGGATCTGGCCGAAGAATATTTTCAGAAGGCACTGAGTAACGACAGCAGCTTTACTCTGGCACGTCACCATTTAGGGCGTTTGTATGTGCAGATGAAGCGTTACGACGAAGCCGACGACAATCTCCAGCAGGTCACCAATGACCGTTACTACGATAACCGTGCTTCGGCCTACAACGATCTGGCGTTGAATGCTTATCGTCAGGGTAACGCTGAGCAGGCGATCGAGCGCTACGGCCAGACCCTGCGCATTGCTCCGTACAATATTGATGCGCTGGTGAATGTCTCGACCCTGCTGTTTGAAGCGCAGCGTTATGATGAGTCGCTGAAATACTACGACCGCTTTGAGCGTCTGGTGCAGCGCGAGCAGGCACGGCAGACCGCCCACACCCTGTGGCTGGGCATCAAACTGGCGACTCTGCAGCAGAACACCCAGCGGGCGATTGCGCTGGCGACCGACCTGAAGCGTAATTTCCCGGAATCGGTTGAATACCGTCTGTATCAGGACTCCCTGTCCGGAGCCAAATAAATGAGCATGCATTTCGAAAATCCCATCAAGCGTCGTCAAAGCCGCAAAATCTGGGTTGGTGATGTGCCGGTCGGCGGTGATGCGCCGATTGCCATTCAGACCATGACCAACACCGAAACCACCGATGTGGCGGCCACTGTGGCGCAGATTCAGCGCGCTCAGGATGCCGGTGCCGATATCGTGCGCGTTTCTGTACCGACCATGGACGCGGCGGAAGCCTTTGGCAAAATCCGCAAAGAAGTGAATATTCCGCTGGTGGCAGACATTCACTTTGACTACAAAATCGCTCTGCGCGTCGCTGATCTGGGTGTTGACTGTCTGCGTATCAACCCCGGTAATATCGGCCGTGAAGACCGTGTGCGCGCGGTGGTGGATGCGGCGCGTCATAACGGCATTCCGATCCGTATCGGGGTGAATGCCGGATCACTGGAAAAAGACCTGCAGAAGAAATACGGCGAGCCGACCCCGGCCGCGCTGGTGGAATCGGCCATGCGCCATATCGATATTCTCGATCGCCTGAACTTCCCGGATTTCAAACTCAGCCTGAAAGCCTCCGACATCTTTATGACCGTGGCGGCTTACAAGCAGATTGCCAGCCAGATTGAGCAGCCGCTGCACCTTGGCATCACCGAAGCCGGTGGCCTGCGTGGTGGTACGGTTAAATCGTCTATTGGTCTTGGCCTGCTGCTGTGGGAAGGCATCGGTGACACCATTCGCGTATCGCTGGCGGCCGATCCGATTGAAGAAGTAAAAGTGGGCTGGGACATGCTCAAATCGCTGAAGCTGCGTTCGCGCGGCATCAACTTTATTGCCTGTCCGAGCTGCTCACGTCAGAACTTCGACGTGATCAAAACCATGAACGAGCTGGAAATGCGCGTTGATGATATCCGCACTGATATGAGTGTGGCGGTGATTGGCTGTGTGGTGAATGGCCCCGGCGAATCCAAGGAAACCGATATCGGTCTGGCCGGTGGCCAGCCGAATCTGGTGTATATCGACGGTAAACCAGCCGGCAAACTGAGTAACGAGACTCTGGTGGATGACCTTGAGCGGATGATCCGCGAACGCGCCGCCAGCCTCGATGAAGAACGCAAAAATCTGATTGCCAGCGACAGCTGAGCGCTGACCCAGACAAGAACGGATATTATGGCAACGAAAATCCAGGCCATTCGTGGCATGAACGACATCCTGCCGGCTCAGAGCCCGGTATGGCAGTATCTCGAAGGCACAGTGAAAGACCTGCTGGCTTCTTACGGTTATGACGAAATCCGCATGCCGATTGTGGAGCAGACCGCGCTGTTCAAACGCTCTATCGGCGAAGTCACCGACATCGTCGAAAAAGAGATGTACACCTTCGACGATCGCAACGGTGACAGCCTGACCCTGCGTCCGGAAGGCACCGCCAGCTGTGTGCGCGCCTGTGAAGAACACGGTCTGCTGTACAACCAGACGCAGCGTCTGTGGTACACCGGCCCGATGTTCCGTCACGAGCGTCCGCAGAAAGGCCGTTACCGCCAGTTCTACCAGATTGGTGTGGAAACCTTTGGCATGGCCACCGCCGATATCGATGCCGAAGTTATCCTGATGACCGCCCGTCTGTGGCAGCAGCTGGGCCTGACCGATGCGGTTACCCTGCAACTGAACACCCTGGGCTCCAACGCAGCGCGTGCCAACTACCGCGATGCCCTGGTGGCCTACCTGAGCGAGCGCAAAGACCAGCTGGACGAAGACAGCCAGCGCCGTCTGGAAACCAATCCGCTGCGTGTGCTCGACAGCAAAGATCAGAACACCCAGGCACTGCTGGCCGATGCGCCACAGCTGCACGATTACCTCGACGACGAAAGCCGCGAGCATTTTGCGCTGCTGCGCAGCATCCTTGATGCCGCCGGGGTGAAGTACGAAATCAACCAGCGTCTGGTGCGCGGTCTCGATTATTACTGTAAAACCGTGTTCGAGTGGGTCACCGACAAACTCGGCTCGCAGGGCACTGTCTGTGCCGGTGGCCGTTACGACGGCCTGGTTGAGCAACTGGGTGGCAAGCCAACCCCGGCGGTCGGTTTTGCTATGGGCGTTGAGCGTCTGATTCTGCTGCTGGAAACACTGGAGCTGATTCCGGCCGAAGTGCTGCAGACCATCGATGTATACATCTGTCCGGTCGGTGAGGGCAGTGCTCAGGTGGCGCTGCTGCTGGCAGACCGTCTGCGCGACGAGCACAGCTGGTTACGCATTCAGACCCACTGCGGTGGTGGCAGCTTCAAGAGCCAGATGAAAAAAGCCGACAAGAGCGGTGCACATCTGGCACTGTTGCTGGGCGAAGATGAAATCGCCAAGGGTACAGTGACCGTTAAAGATCTGCGCGGTGACGGTGGCCAGCAGACGCTGGCACTGGACGACGTGGGCGAGTGGCTGGCACAAGAAACTTTTTAATAACCAATAACTCACAATATTCGTTTTTTTGGGGAAGTGGACGCATGACTGAATATCGTACGGATGAAGAACAGGCAGAACTGCTGAAAAAATGGTGGGCAGAGAACGGTAAAAGCCTGCTGGCGACCATCGTGATTGTTGCCGGTGGCTGGTTTGGCTGGAACAGCTGGCAGGCCAATCAGCAGGCGACTGCCGAAGCGGCATCAACCCTGTATTCACAGCTGGTTGATAAAGTTGCGCAGCCGGTTGCACAGCAGGATGAAGCGGCTAAAGCCGAGATGGAAGCGCTGGCGACCCAGCTGAAAAAAGACTTTGGTAACACCAGCTATGGTCAGTTTGGTGCTCTGTTCCTGGCGCGCTTTGCTGCCGATGCCGGTGACTTTGATACCGCAGCGGCGGAACTGAACAGTGTGATTGCCACCGCTGACGAAGGTCCGATCAAGTTTACCGCTCAGGCGCGTCTGGCTAATGTCCTGATTCAGCAGGAAAAAATGGATGAAGCACTGGCGCTGGTTGCCACCGTGCCGGACGCTGCCTATGCCGTGCAGTTTGAAGAAGCCAAAGGCGATGCTCTGTTCCGTAAAGGTGAGCTGAGCGAGGCCCGTGCGGCTTATATCCGTGCGCAGGAAGCAGCAACCAATCTGGGTCTGAACACCCAGCAGCTGCAGCGTAAGATTGATAATCTGGCTGCGAGCGGAGACGCCTGATGCGCCTGAGTCCTGTTTTCGTCCTGTTGAGTGCTCTGCTGGCTGTGCAGCTGAGTGGTTGTGCCAGTCAGCCAGACAATCAGGCAGAAGCAGCGAATGCTGCCGACGAGACAGGGCTGCCGGATTACAACGACAAAACCGACATCGCCATCGAATGGCGTAAGCAGCTTGGTGTGGGTGCTGGTACGGCTTATACCCGTCTGCGCCCGGTGGTGAGCGGCGATACCGTGTTTATGGCTGACACTTCCGGTGAGGTCTATGCCCTCGATCTGGCCGATGGCAGCGAACAGTGGAATGTGGACCTGGAGCAGCCGGTAACGGCAGGTGTGGCGCAAGACAACGGTCAGTTGTTTGTTGCCACCCGTGACGGTTTCCTGCATTGCCTGAACAGTGCCGACGGCAGCGAAATCTGGCGTTCACGCATGACCAGTGAGTCTGTTGCGCCGGCGGGTACCGATGGTAAGCGGGTGTTTGTCCACACCGTTGATGGTCGTGTCACCGCCTTTGAGCGTGCCGATGGTAAACAGGCCTGGTCCTACGAAACTGCCATGCCGGTACTGACCGTGCGCGGCACCGGCACACCGCTGGTGCTGGATCAGCTGGTGATTACCGGTTTTGCCACCGGCAAACTGGTGGCACTGGATAAGACTCTCGGCATTCCGCGCTGGGACGTGCGTCTGGCGTCGCCGGATGGCCGCTCTGAGCTGGAGCGTCTGGTGGATGTTGATGGCGCACCGATCTGGGATAACGGCATTATCTATGCGGCCAGCTACCACGGCAAACTGGCTGCCGTGTCGCTCAATGGCGAAACCCGCTGGGAAGAAGAGGGTTCAACCTACACCAGTCCTGAACTGGCGCTGGGTAACCTGTACCTGACCCTCGACAGTGATCATATCCAGTCCTATGACATGATCAGTGGCGCACCGGTGTGGACCCAGAAAGCACTGCAGGGCCGCCGTCTCGGGCAGACCACGGCTTATGGCAGCTGGTTGGCGGTCGCTGATGGTGAAGGTTATCTGCACATTATGAATCAGGTGGATGGCGAGCTGGTAGGACGTAAACTGTTGCGCCCTAAACCACTGCACGTCAACTATCCTAATCAGAGTGAAAGCACCAACTGGCGTGCGCTGCGTGGCCGTGATCTGGGCATCCGCAGTCCGTTAGTCGCCACTGATAAAGGCTTACTGGTGTACAGCAACACCGGTGAACTGTTGCTGCTGAGCGTTCAGAGCGACTGACGCAGGCGGCATCAGCCAATGTTTTTTACCGGGCGTCGTATAGCGACGCCTGTTTTATTTCTTAAATGAGGTTTTCTGATCATGGTCCCTGTGATTGCTCTGGTCGGACGTCCCAACGTGGGCAAGTCCACGCTGTTTAACCGTCTGACCAAAAGCCGTGATGCGCTGGTGGCTGAAATTGCCGGCCTGACCCGTGACCGTAAGTACGGTGAGGGCAAGGTTGGTGATGTGCCATTCATCGTGATTGATACCGGTGGTATCAGCGGCCAGGAAGAGGGCATCGACGAGGCCATGGCCGCGCAAAGCTTTCAGGCCATTAAAGACGCCGATATCGTTTTCTTTATGGTCGATGTTGGCGCCGGTATTACCAATGGCGACCGTATGATTGCCGAATATCTGCGCCGCAGCGGCAAAGACGCTTATCTGGTGGCCAACAAGATCGACGGTAAAAACCCCGATCTGGTGCTGGGTGAATTCTTTGAACTGGGCATGGGCGAACCGCTGCCGATTGCGGCCGCGCATAACCGTGGCATCAGCGCGCTGGTTGAATATGTGCTGGGCGAACTGCCGCAGGACGATGACGACTACTTCCGTGAACTGGCCGGCGAAGAAGCCCCGGTACACGAAGAGCTCGACGTTAAAGGGATTAAAATTGCCGTCGTAGGCCGCCCGAATGTGGGCAAATCGACTCTGGTTAACCGTTTTCTCGGTGAAGACCGGGTGGTGGTGTACGACGAAGCCGGTACCACGCGCGACAGTATTTATATTCCCTACGAGCGTCACGGTCAGGAATACACCCTGATTGATACCGCCGGTGTACGCCGCCGTAAGAATATTTCCGAAGCCGCGGAAAAATTCTCCATTATTAAAACCCTGCAGGCCATTCAGGACTGTCATGTCTGTATTCTGGTGCTCGATGCCCGTACCGGTATCGTCGAGCAGGATTTACATATGCTCAGCTTCGTACTGAACTCCGGCCGGGCGCTGGTGATTGCCATCAATAAATGGGATGGCATGGAAGCGGACGCCAAAGAGCGGGTAAAAACCGAAATTGACCGCCGTTTCGATTTCTTAACCTTTGCTGAAATGCATTTTATTTCGGCATTGCACGGCACCGGCGTGGGTAATCTGTACGATTCGGTTGATCAGGCTTACCAGTCATCCATGGCGAAATGGCAGACCAATATGCTGACCCGTATTCTGGAAGACGCCACGGCCAGCCATCAGCCACCGGTTGTACGCAACCGCCGGCCAAAACTGCGCTATGCCCACCAGGGTGGTTCTAACCCACCGATTATTGTGGTGCACGGTAATCTGGCGAAAGAATTGCCGGAAGACTACAAACGCTATCTGGCCAATACCTTCCGCCGCGTGCTGGAAATTAAGGGTACGCCGATCCGTATGGAATTCCGTCAGGGCGATAACCCGTATTCCGGCAAAGAGAAAGAAATCCGTCACAGCAGTAAAAAGCGTGCGGATGCGGTCGAACGGACAGAAAATAAACGTAAGATTAAGATTGAAAAAGCACGTAAGCAATTACGTAAGAGCTATAAAAAACCGACCTGATAAAGTTTTACCAATAAAAAAGGAGCTTCGGCTCCTTTTTTATTGTGTGTCTTTTATTGCGTGATTTTTATGAAAGCTTTTTTCAGTCGCGTGTCAGCGTCATGGGTATAAAGCGGATGCCATTGAATTCTGATTCCTCGCCCGTCGCCTTAAAGCCAGAGCGGCGGTAGAAGCCGGCCGCATTCAGTGACGAGCGCAGGCTGATTTCTTTAGCGCTGGTGGATGCCAGTACGGCGTCCAGCAGTTGTTTTCCGAGGCCGCAGCCCTGAGCCTGTTTCGCTACGAACAGGTGGGTCAGATAATTGCCATCACGCAGGGCTGCAAAGCCAACCAGTTGATGAGCGTTCAGCGCCTTCAGTGTGACGAAACGGCTTTCATCCATGGTTGTTGCTATATCCGGCAGAACGCGCTGTTTATATTCACGCTGACCGTCGGCGCTGAATAAGGGCAGTACATCAATCTCGGAGATCGCTGAAATTAATGCCTGGATAGTTTCGGTATCGGCGCTTGTTGCTTTCTGAATATCCATTTTCTTTCTGCTGTGTGGTAACAGGGCGGCGCTTATCGTCACCCTGATGCCGGAGAATAACACGGCTTTTTCAGCTGTGCGGATGCTCCTGAAATTGTTTTGCTTCATCGCCTATCTTATACCAGTGCGGCTTTTCTTTAACGAACTCATGAAAGCTGTTACTGAGATTCAGTTCATCGTCAAAGCAGTTCGCAGATACCGGAAAGGTTTCGTTGTCGGAGGTTACCTCGCCCAACGATGTACCGCATTTTGAGCAAAAGCAACGGTTGTACATATAGGGCGCTTCCGGTTTGTAGGTGCTGATTACATCAGCGCCGGAGGTCAGCTGAAAAGCATCGCGCTTAACAAATACCAGAGCACTGGCCCCGACTTTGCGGCAGCGGGTGCAGTGGCAGGTTCCCATCATGGTCGGTGGGCTGGACAGGGTGAATTTTACGGCTCCGCAGCAGCAGCTACCATGCAACATAATGTGATCCCTCGGTTATGAATAAGGCTTGTACTGTATTTATATACAGTCCTTATTGCAAGGGGCAGGGAGACTTTATTCAGCCTTGTCTGCCATGCTGCTGTTTTCCGGCTGCAGGGCATCGTAAGGCAGCAGGAGAGTATCAAGGGTTATATCAACCGGCAGAGCAATCAGGGTGAACAGCGGGCAAACAACAGACATCCAGCAAAACACCATTTCGCCGCTGGCTTCGCCGGTCTGGCCGTCCAGGCCAAGCAACAGCAGACTTCCCTGAGTACCCGGATAGTAGCGCGCATCAACCGGACTGCTGTCTGAGCGGGCAATGACTGTACCGCAACCATTTAACAATACCAGACTGATAAGCATCATCATGGTCAGAACACGGGTGCGCAGAGCATCGCTTTGCGTGGCGAACACATGCATTAAATTAATATCCCTGCAGTTTGCGGAAGGCTGATCATAGAGTGCTTTGTTGTTCAGAGCGAATTCCGCGCGGTGCAGCATCAATGGCGGGGTAAAAGCTTTATCGTCAGCAGCAAAAAATTTCGCTGAGCCAAAATCCGGCCATTGCTAATATCGCTGCCCCTTAACTCAGGCTCCGACTGCGCCAGTGTGATCCATGCAGCTGATCTCTTTTGATCCTTACCGCACACTTCATTTCGCCCAAACCCAGTATCTGAAACCGGAACTGATGAATCATCATCTCGATCTGCTGATCGCGGCTGATGGCATTCTGTTTCCGCAATACTGGCAGGTGAACGCGCTGCTGTATGGCTTAAAAAAGCGCATATTTCCCAGCCCGGCGAGTTACTACATCGGCCATGATAAGGTCGAAATGACACGCTGCTTTCAGACCATCGCGCCGCAGCATGTGCCCTGGACCCTGATCGAAGCCAATACCCCGGCCAATGCCGAACGGGTATGGGATACCTTACCTTTGCCTTTCGTCGCCAAAATTCCCAAAAGCAGTATGGGAGATGGTGTATTCCTGATTGAAACCCAGGCTGACTGGAAGCGCTATCTGGCACTGTCACCGGTGATTTATGCGCAGGAATATCTGCCCATTGACCGTGACCTGCGCATCGTCTGGGTGGGCGATCGCATTATTGGCGGTTACTGGCGGATTCAGGCCGATCGTGGTTTTTATAACAATGTCGCCAAGGGCGGCCAGATTGAAGCCGGTATTCTGCCGCCGGAAGCCTGTGCGCTGGTTGAGAAGCTGGCTCTGGGGCTTGGCATTGACCACGGCGGGTTCGATATTGCCATGGTCGGCCATTATCCCTATGTGTTCGAGTTTAACCGTCTGTTCGGCAATCAGGGCCTCAGCGGCCTGCAGGGCAGGATTGATGATGCCATCCACGACTATCTGGGACGCATCTGGCACGACGGCGAGCCGGACTCTCCTGACCCTTTCAAAAACCCGGATCAGCCTCCCGGCATGGGCGGGCCGGACTTACCTCAGGTGGTGTAAGCCGCAGCGCCATGGGGCTGTGCTGAATCCGGCGCACAACTGAATCCAATGGGCGCAAAATCCGTTACAATGCTCCCTTTTGCTGGTCAGGGCGTCCGTTCATGTCACAGGGCTTTGTACACCTCCGGGTTCACTCCGAATTTTCGCTGTACGACAGCACCATCCGCGTTAAAAAGCTGATTGGTAAAGTCGCGGAGCTGGGTATGCCGGCGGTCGCGCTGACCGATCAGGCGAATATGTACGCCTTGGTTAAGTTCTACAAAAGCGCCATGGACGCCGGGGTTAAGCCGGTACTGGGCGCTGACCTGTGGCTGGAAAACCCGGATGACAACACCCAGCCGTTCCGCATCACCGCACTCTGTCTGAACCCCGATGGTTATCTGGGGCTGCGCGAACTGATCTCCCGTGCTTACGCCAAAAACCAGCATTACGATAAAGCCATTGTTAAAAAAGAATGGCTGTTCGAGAAAAATGCCGGACTGATTATTTTATCCGGCGGGCGCGACGGCGATGTCGGCCAGCGGGTTATTAAAGGCAAAGTATCCGACGCCGAAATTCTGGTGCGCGAATATCTGCAGCACTTTCCCGACCGTTTTTATGTTGAATTACAGCGTACCGGCCGTCCCGGTGAAGAAGCGGTTATCCGCGCCGGTATCGCTATGTCAGCGCGCTGCGGTGTGCCGCTGGTTGCCACCAATGACGTGCGCTTTTTAGCCGCCGAGGATTTTGAAGCTCACGAAACCCGTGTTGCTATTGGTCAGGGCTACGCGCTGGAAGATAAACGCCGGCCGCGCGAATATACCGAGCAGCAGTATTTCCGCAGTGCAGAAGAAATGGCGGAACTGTTTAAGGATATTCCATCGGCCATCGACAATACCGTCGAAATTGCCAAACGCTGTACGGTAGAAGTGTTACTGGGCAAATACTTCCTGCCGGATTATCCGATTCCGGAAGGTATGAGCGAGGCGGATTTTTTCCGCAAGATTTCTCAGGTCGGTCTGGAAGAACGTCTGGATATTATTCTGGCCGGGCTGGATAAAAACTCGGAAGAATATGCCGAAAAGCGTAAACCCTATGATGACCGTCTGAATTTCGAGCTGGATATTATTATCCAGATGGGGTTCCCCGGTTACTTCCTGATCGTAATGGACTTTATTCAGTGGGCCAAAGACCACGATATTCCGGTCGGTCCGGGCCGTGGTTCCGGTGCCGGCTCGCTGGTGGCCTACGCTCAGAAAATTACCGACCTCGATCCGCTTGAATACGATCTGCTGTTCGAACGATTTCTGAACCCGGAACGGGTATCCATGCCCGACTTCGATATCGACTTCTGTATGGAAAACCGTGAGCAGGTCATTGCTTACGTAGCCGACACCTATGGCCGTGAAGCGGTATCGCAGATTGTGACCTTCGGCACCATGGCGGCAAAAGCGGTGGTGCGCGATGTGGCGCGGGCGCAGGGTAAATCCTTCGGTCTGGCCGATAAATTATCCAAATTAATTCCCGGCGATCCGGGTATGACGCTGGAAAAAGCACTGGCGTCGGAAGCTTTGTTAAAAGAGTTCCTCGACGAAGACGAAGAAGCCCAGGAAATCTGGGAAATGGCACTCAAGCTAGAAGGTATTGCCCGTCAGACCGGTAAGCACGCCGGTGGTGTGGTGATCGCGCCAACCAAATTAACCGATTTTTCGGCCACCGCCTGTGAGCCTGACGGCACCGGTCTGGTGACACAATTCGATAAAAACGATGTGGAAGAAGCGGGTCTGGTGAAGTTCGACTTCCTCGGTCTGCGCACCCTGACCATTATCGACTGGGCGCTGAAAACCATTAACAGCAAACGCGCCAAAGAAAATCTGCCACCGGTCGATATCAGTCAGATTCCGCTCGACGATGAGCCGTCGTATAAATTATTAAAAGCCGCCCAGACCACCGCAGTATTCCAGCTGGAATCGCGCGGCATGAAAGATCTTATCCGCCGCCTGCAGCCGGATAATATCGAAGATATGATCGCACTGGTGGCCCTGTTCCGTCCGGGGCCACTGGAATCAGGCATGGTGGACGACTTTATTAACCGTAAACACGGTCGCGCCAAAGTTGCTTACCCGCACCCTGACTTTGAACACGAAAGCCTGAAAGAAACGCTGGAGCCGACCTACGGCGTTATCGTTTATCAGGAACAGGTAATGCAGATCGCCCAGATCCTGGCCGGTTATACCCTCGGCGGCGCGGATATGCTGCGTCGTGCGATGGGTAAGAAAAAGCCGGAAGAAATGGCCAAGCAGCGCGACACCTTCCGTGACGGTGCGGTTTCGCAGGGCGTTGATCCTGATCTGGCGATGAAAATTTTCGACCTGGTGGAAAAATTCGCCGGTTACGGTTTTAACAAATCGCACTCCGCCGCTTATGCGGTGGTGTCTTATCAGACACTGTGGTTAAAACAGCATTACCCGGCGCCGTTTATGGCTGCGGTTCTGACTTCCGATATGCAGAACACCGATAAGGTTGTGACCTTTATCGAAGAATGCCGTGAGATGGAACTGGAGCTGGTACTGCCGGATGTTAACCAGAGCCAGTTTGGTTTTACCGTCAATGATGACGGTGCCATCGTTTATGGTCTGGGCGCGGTAAAAGGCGTGGGTGAAGGACCGATTGCGGCCATTATTGCTGCCCGCAGCGAAGGGCCTTTTAAAGATTTATTCGATTTCTGCCAGCGTGTTGACGGCAAAAAAATTAATAAGCGTGTGCTGGAAGCCCTGGTGCGCTGCGGTGCCTTTGACCGTCTGGAAAGTACAGCACCACGTTCTGTATTAATGGCCAGCCTGGAAGATGCGATTAAGAGTGCAGGCCAGACAGCCGCTAACGAAGCGGCCGGTATGATGGATTTATTCGGTGAGGTGCAGGAGGAAGAAGCCGTTGGTGCCGACCCTTATGAACGTTACCGTCATCTGCGCGACTGGTCTTTGAAAGAACGTCTGCAGGGCGAAAAAGATACGCTGGGCTTATTTGTTACCGGCCACCCGTTCGACGAATACGAACACGAAGTGCGTAAACTGGTGCCGAATAAGCTGTCACACCTGCAGGAGGCCAAAGCGCCGCAAAAACTGGCCGGTCTGGTGGTGGATATGCGCGTGATGAAGAATAAACGCGGCGATAATATGTGCTTTGTTACCCTCGATGACCGCACCGGCCGGGTTGAAGTGGCGCTGTTCTCGGATATTTATGAACAGGTGCGCGAAGTCGTGGCAAAAGACCGCGTGCTGGTGGTCGAAGCGCTGGTGTCGCACGATGATTATTCCGGCGGTTTAAAAGCTACCGGGCGGGCGGCCATGGAAATCAGTCAGGCACGCCTGACCTTTGCCAAAGCGCTGCGTATCCGTGTTGATGGTGAACGTTCGGAAGATGAATTCTGCAATGATTTAAAACGCCTGCTGCAGCGTATGGATAACGGTTGCCCGGTAGTGCTGGATTTCCATAACTCGGTAGCGCGCTGTGATATTCAGCTGGGTGACAGCTGGCGCATTAATCCCAGCGATGAGCAACTGCAGGAGCTGCGTTATGCCTATGGCGATGATGCGGTGGAGTTATTATTTGCCTGAATCGGTGGTGGGGCCAGCGCAGTTATAAAAGAGACCGCGATTGCCCCCGATTATCCTATTGGCTGATTATGCGGGAAAACTGACGTCAGGCAGGGTTTCAAAGCCCGGTCTGGCAAACAGGTAGCCCTGCATTAATTCAATACCGGCATCCCGTAACCAGCCATACTCTTCAGCGCTTTCAATCCCTTCTGCCAATGCCGTGATATTCAGCTCGCGGAACATTGTCAGACAGTTGCGCACAATCGTCTGGCGTGCGTTGCTCTGATGAATATTACGGATTAATTCCATATCGAGCTTAATAATATCGGTATGAAAATCTGCCAGCAGATTCAGCCCGGAATAACCGGAGCCAAAATCATCCGTCGCTGTTATAAAACCCAGATCATGGTAATACTCAACGATGCGTTTAATATGACTGCTGTCAGAAATTTTTTCGGCTTCAGTGAATTCGAACATGATTTTATCGGTGGGAAAGCCATATTGCCGGGCGGCTTCCAGAGTGGTGCGGATACAGCGCTCGGGCTGATAAACCGCATTGGGTAAAAAATTGATGCTCAGCATGGAATCGATACCCAGCCTGGCCGCCAGAGCGATAGCCTTGATGCGGCAGAGCTGGTCAAAGATATAACGATTTTCATCATTAATACGTGAGATCACCGAATAAGCGGATTCGTTGTTCAGCCCGCGCACCAGAGCTTCATAACCAAAAATACTCTGTGTGCTGCAATTCACAATGGGCTGAAATGCCATGGTGAAATCAAAACCCAGAGTGCCGGCATCAGCGCACTGACTACAGAGTAATCGCTCACAGTCTGCGGTTTTATCGGTCATCGCTGTTTCCTGCACTCTGATTAATCTGTTAAGACTAGTCAGCAGATGGCATTGCCGCAATGCATAACGCGCTGGTCTTGGCCGTACAGGGTGCCTACAATCCGTCCTTTATATAACCGAAATCCTGTTATGCCTGATGCATTATTGAGCACCCTTGATAAGGCCATCGCATCGTTGTCCGGGCGCTCCGGACGGCTTGTGGTTGCTTACAGTGGCGGGCTGGACTCCACCGTGTTGCTGCATCTGTTGGCACAGAACGCAGCGCTCAAAAACCGGTTGCTGGCGCTGCATGTGCACCATGGCTTATCGGCTAATGCGGATACCTGGGCGGCCCACTGCGGGCAGCAGTGTGCGCAATTACAGGTTCCTTTCGTCTGCGAGCGGGTGGTGGTCAATAATCATGGCGCCGGTATTGAGCAGGCGGCCCGTGAGGCCCGCTATCAGGCCTTCGCCGCTCACTGTTTGCCCGGTGACACGCTGCTGCTGGCCCATCATGCTGATGATCAGGCTGAAACCTTTTTTATGCGTCTGTTGCGCGGCAGTGGCCTGACCGGTCTGGCGGCGATGGCTGCCGTGCGTGAGCTGCAGCCTGACTCTGACATTCTGCTGCTACGGCCTTTATTAAGCACCCGCCGCGCACAGCTGGAAGACTATGCCGCAGTACAGCAGCTGAGCTGGGTTGAAGATGAATCCAACGGTGATGAACGTTTTGAGCGCAACTGGTGGCGGCAGACGCTGCTGCCGCAGATTTTTGCCCGTCTGCCGGGAAGAGAGTCCGCGCTGCAGCGTTCCATTGCACAACTGCAGCAGGATCAGCAGCTGTTGGCGGAATTGCTGCAGCCGGCGGTCGAAGCCTGTTTGCGCCCCTGCCGCTGGCCTTCTGCAGCGCCACTTTCCTGTTCAATTATTGAATTACTGGCTGCACCGGCGCATCACCGGCCTTATCTGTTACGCGGCTGGCTGGCTCGCTGTGGCCTGAACACTGGTATGCCGGGTGCTGACTTTTTGCAACGGATCGAACAGGAAGTGATTGCCGCCGCTCCGGATCGCCAGCCCCAACTGCAGCTCGGCGATTTAACCATACGTCGTTTCCAGCAGCAGTTGTATCTGGTGGCTGAAATGCCGCCGTTCAGTGCTGAACCCTGTGATGTGGTTATCGCACACGACAGCCATATTCCATGGTATGACGGTGCGCTGGTTGCAGCGCCTGCGCCAGAGTGCGGCGGAAGCGTGCTGCTGCAGCCTGGAAACTACCGCCTGGTCGCGGCAAATGCCTGTCAGGGAATGACGCTGAAAATAGCCGGCAGGCCACGTAAAACGCTGAAGCATCTCTGGCAGGAGGCTGGCGTTCCTCCCTGGCTGCGGGAATGCTGGCCCGCTTTATTACGTGACGGCGAACTGTGCGCTTTGCCTGGCCTGTGTGTGGCTGAAAAGGCATCAGCAGTGGCCGGGCAGGAGCCGGACAGTGGCGTTTTCCTGCACTGGCAGGGAATTTTTCAGGCCGGACATGATCTTACTTAACTGGTTCTGCCGCAATAAGCGCTACAATCTCTGCATCCGCCCGGGTCTGAGCAGGTTCTTATCACCGAGCGGTTCAGGATTATTAGACTGCAGGAGCATTTTTGGTTTTTATGCGTTATCCGATTGTGTTTGCAACCCTGGTGACCGGTTTGGTTCTGGTCACACTGAATGGGTCCGATAACCGTATTCTGCGTGGCAGTAAAAGCGCGTCGCAGGCGCTGCAATCCGAGCTGGGTACTGTCCGGCCGGATACTGTCATAAGCGAAAATACGGGCCCGGATGCTGTAACCAGAAAAGCAGATTCGTCTGACGCAGGACAAACGCCAATTCATCTGAACCTTAAATTACCGGATATCGACTGGGAAGATGAGGTTTATGGTAATCCTGAAACCTTTCCCAATGTGTTCGGAAAATCACGCAGGGAGTCTGTACTTAACTGGTCCGGACGGTTGCATATTGATGAATCAGAAGAGGCAAAAGCCAAACCTCTGAATGAAACCATCCTCGGGGCTGAAGTTGAGCTGCAACTTAAACTGCCCTGATCTGTATCCGTGCGTGTACCTTGGGGATACCTGTTTCTTTTTGTTCGATAGTGCCAGATTTGGCCGGCCGCTTTTTAAAACAAACAAGGCCTGCTAAAGTCCGCCCATAAAAAATATAAAGAGGTTTTGTGATGCGTATTACGCTGTATCAATTCCCGATCTCTCACTACTGTGAAAAAATCCGCTGGGCGCTGGACTACAAAGGTATTCCCTATAAAACGGTGAACCTTTTACCAGGACGCCACATGGTGTTGATAAAAAAACTCAGTGGCCAGACATCGGTACCGGTGTTAAAACATGGTAAACATGTAGTGCATGGTTCGTCGGCAATTCTGGATTATCTTGATCAGGCTTTTCCGCAAAAACCGCTGTTGCCAAAAAATCCTGAGCTGCGTGCGCAGGCACTGGATTGGGAGCGTCGTCTGGATGCCGAAGCCGGACCGGATGTCCGCCTCTGGAGTTATCATCATTTACTGCAGCAGCCTGCGCAGGTCATTCCTTTGCTGGGTGCACGTAAACCGTTCTTTTATCGCTGGCTGTTGCGCTCAGTTTTCCCCAAGCTGGAATACACAATGCGCCGCTGGATGAAAATCACACCGGATAATGCCACAAGTGCGCAACAGCGAATGGAAAGTGTATTAACCGATTTGCGTCTGGCCTACAGCCAGTCGCATTTTCTGGTTGGTGAGCATTTCACCCGTGCCGACCTGACCGCCTGTGCTTTGTTCGCACCATTATTTCAGCCATTTCAGTATCCGGTTCCCTGGCCTGGGGTTGAGTCTTCCCCGGTGCCGATGCGTGAGTGGATTGAGCAGCATCAGGATATTATTGAGCCACTGCGGTTGCGTTATGCTCAATATCGCTGATGTCTGACAGTAAACGGATTCAATAAAAAATGCCCGGTGAATACCGGGCATTTTTTATACAGCCTGCAACCGCACTTTAAAGCACATAGTGACCCAACAGCAGTACGCTGCCATAGCCGGCGCTGTAGGCGATAATCAGAGCCATAAAAAACTTCAGGTAGCTGCCGAAGGTCAGTTCATTGATTTTGCTCATGGCCACAATACCAGCGGCGGAGCCGATAATCAGTAATGAACCGCCGACACCAACGGCATAGGTTAATGCCATCCATTCCTGCAGGCTCATGGTGACATCGGCTTTCAGCAGAGCGGCCGTCAGCGGAACGTTATCAATCACTGCTGACAGCAGTCCCATCAGGTAATTAGCAGCCCAGGCTGGCATATGCTGGTACAGCGCGACAAAGCTGTCGAGGGCGTGAATTTCTTTCAGCGAGCCGACAATCAGCAGGATACCGAGGAAGAACAGCAAGGTATCAAACTCGATCTGGCGGATGTAATTCAGAATCGGATGATTTTCGGTATCTTCGCCGTAAGCACGGGCCACCAGAAACATGACCGACAGACCGGTCAGAAAACTCAGTACGGGCGGAATATCAAACACTACGTTGCCGGCAATAGTGGCGAGAATCGTGAGGATAAAAATAGCGGCAATAGCCAGATCCACCTGAGCCAGGTCGTTTTCTTTATGCTGAATCATGGCATGGTCACGTAATGACCAGGACAGCATGGTGGTGAGCAGCAATACCGCGGTCAGAGCTGGCAGTGATAACAGCAGTAAATTGGTAATGCTGACTTTACCGGCAAGGAAAATCATCAGCGTGGTGACGTCACCGGTAATCATGGCAACACCGCCGGAGTTAACGGCAAAGACCACGACGGTGGCAAAACGCAGGGTTTTAGCGGCGGATAAATTCAGCGATAAGATCAGGGCAACAGAAATTAACGTCGCCGTAATGTTGTCGGCCAGAGAGGAGAAGACAAAGCTGAACAGGCCGGTCATCAGCAGCAGCTTGCGTTCCGATATCTGACTGGGCAGAAAGCGGTAAATCAGACTTTCAATCAGCCCTTTTTTGTTGAGATAGGCAACAAAGGTCATCGCGGCCAGCAGGAACAGCCAGAGGCTGGCAATTTCTCCGATATTTTCCTGCAATCCTTCCTGGACCAGCTCGTGGGTATGGGTATCTGGGGAAAACGCAAACAGCAGAATCCAGGACAGTGCACCTAAAAACAGCACAACCTGAGCTTTGTTTACGTGGATAACTTCTTCAAGTACAACGGCGAGCAGGCCAATAATGGCCAGGATGATCAGCAGGTAGGGTAAAAAATCGGGCATCAGGCAACCTCGTTGTCGTCCGGACGGAGTATCCGGAAGGGAAAGACATGGGTCATAAAGCGCAGGCATTGTAGGACTGTAAAAGAAGGCTGCAAAGCGCTTTTTTACCGCCGGATTAAGACCTTAGCCGGGCGATGCCTGTGGTCCCCGGCATCGCGCGGCTGCAGGCTCTGGTGCAGAAGCGGATCAGACTGTTGCAATTGACAACGCTATGTCGCGACAGAAATTAAGCAGTCCCTCTTGGGTGCTTCAGTATTCTTTCCAGTCGCCGCCATCGTGCATGGCGTCGTTCCACTCACACAGCAGTTCGGACAGGGCATGCGCCTGATGATGCAGGGCGTGCAATTCTTCCAGGGTGTTTTTTTCACCGCTGTAGAGCGGCAGGGTACGCAGCTTGCTGACCAGCGGGTGATCGGGCAGCTGCATTTTATTGCGCTCCAGATTCCAGCGGATATTGTTGGTCAGCATGCGGAAGAAACTGATTTTGGTGCGCAGCGTAAACAGGGTGAAATCATCCAGGTCGCTGAAGTGCTGGTAATCAATACCGGCCAGCAGGGCTGTGCGGCCATTCACTTTAATGGAGGCTGAGCGTTTGAAGTTCAGCACCATGGCCATCACGCCGAACATTTCACCGGCATTGATTTCGTTGATCACTTCACCGCTGTCATCATCGGCCAGAACAGCCAGCTGACCCTTGAGCAGGAAATACAGTACGTTGGCGTCATCACCGTGATGCAGAATGATTTCATCCTGATCGGCAGTTACAAACTGAGTGACACTCATCAATAATTCAAACTGACTCGGGTCACTGTGAATCAGATCCTTGAAGAAGGTAACGCCATTGACAATGCGTTGCAGAGTGTCGATGGGATACTCTTCGCGGGTGATACGACGCATGTTTGCTCCATAACTGCCAGGAATGTCTGTGGCGCAATATAGCATGCCCGCCGTGTGAATAAAGGCTAAACCACGGCCGGACATGACCGGTGTCAGTTCAGGGCAGCCTTTAATCCGCGGTGTTTTTTTCCTCCTCGCGCAGAGTAAGTACTTCATAACCTGTCGCCGTAACGGCGATGGTATGTTCCCATTGAGCTGACAATTTTTTGTCACGGGTGATCACCGTCCAGCCGTCTTTCATATGTTTTAAACGGTGGTCGCCCTGATTGATCATCGGTTCGATGGTGAAGGTCATGCCTTCTTCCAGTTTCATGCCAGTGCCGGCTTTACCGTAATGCAGGACCTGCGGTTCTTCGTGCATCTCGCGGCCAATGCCGTGACCGGTATAGTCACGTACTACGCTGAAACCCGCACGTTCGGCCACCTGCTGAACGGCCTGGCCAATATCACCGAGGCGGGCGCCGGGACGTACCTGACGGATACCGGCCCACATCGCCTGATAGGTGGTATCCACCAGACGCCGCGCCTGCGGGTTGATCTGGCCGACGCAGTACATCTTGCTGGAATCGGCGATAAAGCCGTTTTTTTCCAGGGTGATATCAAGATTAACAATATCGCCGTTACGCAGCAGCTGGCTGGCTTTGGGCATACCGTGGCAGACCACATGATTGACCGACGGATTCAGTACATAGGGAAAATCGTACTGTCCTTTACTGGCCGGGCGCGCCTGCAGATCGTTGACGATAAAGTCTTCCACCCGGTTATTAATATCCATGGTGCTGATACCGGCTTTGACGTAGTCATCCAGCATGGCAAACACCTGCGCCAGCAAGCGTCCGGATTCGCGCATCAGCGCCAGTTCTTCCGCAGTTTTGATTTTAACCAGCATGTTGCAGCAACTCCTTCAGTGGCAGTTCTTTGCAACTCAGCAGTTTGCGCGTCAGCTGCGGGTAAGTGAGGTCGGGATAGAATTCGGCCAGCATGCCGATTTTGATCCAGAACTCGGCCTGGGCATTAATAGAACGCGACATCGACGCGCTGGCATCACGGATTTCTTCGTGCAGATCGTCAGAAATTTTAACAATACCCATAACAGGCTCCCGGTTGAATTACACGAAGTATATACGTTTCGTATATTTCAGGCAGTGCCTTACAGCGGCGTATTTTTGCAACACTGTGTTTGTTTCTGTATTTGTCTTTGTATGAGCAGAAACACGCCGCGGCGACCTATACGGCAGAAAGCTTGCGAGCGGGAAAAGAGGAGGGCAGGACGCAGTAGTGCAAAGAAAACAGGCTGGCGCCGGGCGCCAGCCTGTCGGTTTTAATCCGGCAGTCTGATTTTACGTTCGGTGGTGACCTTAGCCGCGCGGATGGTGTTGTCTTTAATCTGCAGAATCTCGATACGGTAGTCGCCAATGCGCAGGCAAACCGGCGCGTCGGGAATATGTTCAAGAATTTCGACAATCAGACCACTGAAGGTTTTCGGGCCATCGGTTGGCAGATCCCATTTCAGCGCTTTGTTCACATCGCGCACGTAAGCGGCACCATCGACGATGTAGCTGCCGTCTTCCTGTGGATGCACGTCGGGCGAGGCGGCTGAGACCACGTCGGTGGTAAATTCGCCGACAATTTCCTCAAGAATATCTTCCAGCGTACAGATGCCCTGCACATCGCCGTATTCATCGACGACCAGAGCAATACGGCGTTTGTTTTTCTGGAAGTTAAACAGCTGGGTATGCAGCGGAGTGCTTTCCGGAATGAAGTAAGGCTCGCGGCAGATTTTTTCCAGGTCTTCTTTGAGGAATTCACCGGAGGTTAAAAAGCGGCTGATATTACGTGTGTGCAGAATGCCGACCACATTATTGATATCACCACGGTAAACCGGCAAGCGGGTGTGCTGAGTGGTGCGCAGCTGTTGCAGCACGGTTTCCAGATCATCGTTGAGGTCGATGCCGACCAGCTCGGTGCGCGGCACCATGATGTCGTTTACCGTCATCTTCTCCAGATCAAGAATACTGATCAGCATATGCTGGTGACGCTTGGGAATCATGGAGCCGGCTTCACGCACAATGGTGCGCAGCTCTTCGGTGCTGAGGTTATCCGGCGTGGTGTTGTTGACGTCCACCCGGACAAGGCGCAGCAAAGCGTTGGCAATGGTGTTTACAAACCAGACAAAAGGCTGCAGCAGCCACTGAATCGCCAGCAAGGCGCGCGAGGCCGGAAAGGCAATTTTTTCCGGCGCGATGGCGGCCAGGGTTTTTGGCGTCAGCTCGGCAAAGATCAGCACCACCAGGGTAAACAGGATGGTGTTAACAAAGACGGCGAGATCGGGGTTATCCGGCCACAGGCGTTGGCTGATGATGGTTGCCAGTGCGGCGGCGGCAAAGTTGACCAGGTTATTACCGGTAAGGATGGTACCAATCAGACGATCGGGCTTTTCCAGCAGCTTGGTGGCACGCATCGCGCCTTTATGCTTGCTTTTGGCCATATGCCGTAACCGGTAACGGTTAAGCGACATCATGCCGGTTTCGGAACTAGAGAAAAATCCAGATAAGATGATTAACAGAACCAGTATGCCGAAGAGCACACTTAAGGGAACGTCACTCAAGACGGGATCCTTTTAATATTAAGATCCCGCCATCATAGGGGCGGATGTTTGGCTGTCAACTGCACCAGCAGGCTTGTTGGCGCAGAAGGCGGCAGAATCAGCGCTGCAGCACCATTTCCAGCACAAACTTGGTGCCGAAATACGACAGCACCAGAAAGCCGGTGCCTATCAGGGTCCAGCGGCTGGCAATCACCCCGCGCCAGCCAAAACGGTAGCGGCCAACCAGTAAAATGGCGAACACGATCCAGCCGAGGCTGGCGAACACCACTTTATGCAGCAGGTGCTGGGCTTTCAGGTCGAACACATAAGGCCAGCCGATGGCAAAGGCCGCGGTCAGCAGGATCATGCCCAGCCAGACCATCTCAAACAGCAGTAAATCCATGGTCTGCAGCGGCGGCAGGGCCTGCACCAGGCCACGGGTCTGGCGTTTTTTAAGTGCCAGATCCTGCAGATACAACAGCACCGACTGCACCGCAGCGATGGTAAAGACGGCATACGCCAGTACCGACAGCAGGATATGCCAGGCCAGGCCATAGCTCAGTTGCTCAAGGGACATTTGCTGGCCGGAAAGTGCCGCCAGCAGGAGAATGACGGCGGCCATCGGCAGCAGGCCGATAAACAGGTTATCGACCGGTTTCTTCCAGCCGGAGAACAGCAGCAGCAGGGTGATAACCCAGCAGATCAGTGAGCCGACTTCGAACATGGCGAAGTTAATGTGCTCGCGTCCCAGCATCTCAATACCGATATAGCCCAGATGCAGCATCGCCGCGATCATAGTGCTCATCAGCACCGGCATGCGGTTGGCGGTTTTCTGTCCGCTGACGGTCTGCCACTGGCGCCATGCGGCAAACAGATAAAACCCGGCGGCGGGCAGCGCCAATACTAATCCTGACATGAAAAATCCTCTTCAGAGGGCGGCAGTTTCGCACATGCCGCAAACGGGTAAAAGGGTGCGCTATCAACGCCGCTGGCAGAATCGCTCCGGGGCCCTGATGCTAAGGCGGCGGGCGGAGTTTGGGGCCAGCGCTTTGCCGGGGTATACTGCCGGCTGTTTTGTATCTGGGTACGAGTCATCGCGATGTTTGAGAGCCTTACCGACCGCCTGGGGAATGCCCTTAAAAGCATTACCGGCCAGGCCAAGCTGACGGAAGAAAATATTAAAAGCACCGTGCGCGAAGTGCGTATGGCGCTGCTGGAAGCCGACGTAGCGCTGCCGGTGGTCAAAGCCTTTACCGAACAGGTAAAAGAGCGCGCCATCGGCACCGAGGTGCTTAAGAGTCTGAATCCGGGCCAGGTGTTCCTGAAAATTGTTCATGACGAATTACAGAAGGTCATGGGCGATGCCAACGAAAAGCTGAATCTGTCGGTTCAGCCGCCAGCGATCGTGCTGATGGCAGGTCTGCAGGGTGCCGGTAAAACCACCACCGTGGGCAAGCTGGCCAAATTTCTGGCTGAGCGCGAAAAGAAAAAGGTAATGGTGGTTTCGGCCGACGTTTACCGTCCGGCGGCGATCAAACAGCTGGAAACCCTGGCTAACGATGTCGGTGCCTTGTTCCACCCGTCGTCACCGGATCAGAAACCGCTGGATATTGCTCAGGGCGCTATCGATGCGGCCAAGCGTGCCCATGCCGATGTGCTGCTGGTGGATACCGCCGGTCGTCTCGCCGTTGACGAAGAGATGATGGCTGAAATCAAGGCGCTGCACGCCGGTATTAATCCGGTGGAGACCCTGTTCGTGGTAGACGCCATGACCGGTCAGGATGCTGCCAATACCGCCAAAGCCTTTAACGAAGCGCTGCCGTTAACCGGTGTGATTCTGACCAAGGCAGACGGTGATGCACGTGGTGGTGCCGCGCTGTCGGTGCGTCATATTACCGGTAAGCCGATCAAGTTTATGGGTATGGGCGAGAAGACCGATGCGCTGGAGCCTTTCCATCCGGATCGTGTGGCCTCCCGTATTCTCGACCTGGGTGACATCCTCACCCTGGTGGAAGAAGCCGAACGTACCATCGATAAACAGAAAGCCGAAAAACTGGCGAAAAAGATCAAAACCGGTAAAGGCTTTGATTTAGAGGATTTCCTCGACCAGATTCAGCAGATGAAAAACATGGGCGGCCTGACCTCCATGCTCGATAAATTACCGGGCATGGGCAATATGGGGCAGATGGCCAAGCAGACTGATGCGGCGGAGAAAAACTTCAAGCAAATGGAATCGATCATCTATTCCATGACCCGTGAAGAGCGCCGTTTTCCGGACAAAATCAACGGCTCGCGTAAAAAGCGTATTGCCGCCGGTTCCGGCACCCAGATTCAGGACGTTAACCGCGTACTGAAGCAGCATTCACAAATGCAGAAAATGATGAAAAAAGTCACCGCCAAAGGCGGCATGCGCAAAATGATGCGTGCCATGGGCGGTATGGGTGGAGCAGGCGGACCTGGTGGCCCATTCGGTGGCGGCGGTGGCCCGTTCGGCGGTGGTATGCCGCCGATGCGCTGAGTGCCGTCAGGTACTGACAGGCTCGCTACTACGCTCTGCATAGTAGCGTCTGCCGCCTGACAGGATATAAGACGACTGCTTCGGCAGTCGTTTTTTTGGGCTGGAAGGTGTGACTCGCTACTACGCTCTGCGTAGTCGTGCCTGCCGCCTGAGAGGATACAAGACGGCTGTTTCGGCAGTCGTTTGGGTTGGTGTTGGAAGGCGTTGTGTTCTGAGTTGTAGCCGCTGCGCGGGTTGGCTTTTTGGGCTGCGGCCCGGCCCTATGACCTCTTTGAGGGGTCTTACCCCTCACGCCGGTCGGGCAAACTCCCCGCTTCGCGCTGTGCAGGACTTAATCCGCTCTGAATAATTCTGCGATCTCGGTAACGCGAATAATGGGCCATCCATGGCCCTATTCGCTCGTCCGGCATCCATGCCGGGGCGTACCGGCGCAGTATTATTCAAACCGGTGTCCTGCAGGCGCATGAATTCAGCCGCAATGCCGGATATAAACCAAACGCTGAATTGTAGGGGCGGGCCATGCCCGCGATAGCGCTTGATTGAGCAGCTCGCGGGTGCATGAATTCAGCCGCAACGCCGGATATAAACCAAACACTGAGTTGTAGGAGCGGGCCATGCCCGCGATAGCGCTCGATTAAGCAGATCGCAGGCGTATACATTCAGCCGCAACGCCGGATATAAACCAAACGCCGAATTGTGGGAGCGGATCTTATCCGCGACGGCATCAGCCCCACATTCACTCTGATATGTAGGGTGGGCGCTGCCCACCAAATGGCCTGTAAAGAAAGCGCTACTCAGCAATGAGTGGCGGCTTTTTTATATGTGTCACGAAGCCTCGGATGTAAGGAAACGGCCGAACTATATAGCGTATATTTCCGTGTTATACGCAAACCAGGCACGTCGATCATTCGTGCTTGCTCATATTGCCAGAGGCTAGTAACTTAAACGTCAAATAAATCAATAGCTTGCCCTCAGAGTGACAATAGGGGGTTACAAGCTGACTGGTTAATACAGCTGCGTTCTGAGCCTGAATTAACAGGCGTGCCGTTTTTCCGGAAGGAATTGTTGAGTTATGGACGATTTCTCCGCTGGGTAATGAGTTGCACGGGGTTTCTCGAAAGAGTCGCTCAAGATAAATGCGCGCGCACGCTAATACACTGTTAGATTTCAAGGAGGTTTCGTGGGTATCGCCAAAAGAGCATGGGAAGAAGCACAAAAAAGAGGTTTTAGTGTAGATGATAATCTTTGTGTTTGCATTGATTGCTTTGAAGACTACGGAGTTAGAACTTTTATTGAAGAAAATGATACAGGAGAGCCTTGTGATTTCTGTGAATCTAATGGCGAATTTTCATGTCGTTTAGAAGATGTTTTGGCTCATGTAATGATGTGCATAAAAACGGTATGGGGGCATCCCGATAATGAGGGATTACCTTATGAAACTAGAGAAGGGGGATGGCAGGGTGAAGTTTACGACTCTTGGGAAATGCTTGATTTCGTGGGGCTTGAAATAAATAGTGATTCATTGCAAGAGTATATTTATGCATCGCTATTTAATGATGGATGGTGTAGACGCAACCCATACTCGTTATCAAAGGATAGAACTCTCTATTATGGCTGGGTTGCCTTTTCGGATTTTGTCAAAAATAAATCGAGATATGTGTTCTACAGAGCTAATAATTCTGATTATGATAGATCTCAGCATGACGAAATGAATCCTGTAGATATTCTCGATGCTTTGCAGGATATTCTGAACGAAATGGGGCTGATAAAAACATTAGATGTTGATGCCAATATATACAGAGTTAGGATTACAAAGACTACAGAAATTTTAAAAACTTCCAAAGAGCTAGGTTCTCCACCTGAGGAATTTGCAAGCATGGCAAATAGAATGAGTCCTGCTGGTATTTCAATGTTCTATGGGGCTTTTGATGTTGAAACAGCTATTAAAGAAACATATGAGCCCGATGATTATGTAAAAAAAGCAACGTGTGGTGTATTCCAATCTCTTCGGCCATTAATAGTAGTTGATTTTTCTGAAGGTATTTATATTCCAAGCTTGTTTGATGAACATAAGCTACGCATTCGTGACGACATGGTTTTCCTCGTCGATTTTTTAAAAGACTTCACTCGTCCTATAGAAAGAACGAATCGTGTACATGTTGACTATGTCCCGACGCAAGTCGTAACTGAGTTCATTCGCCATGTATTCAAAGATGTATCTGGAAAATCAATAGATGGAATTATTTATCCAAGTTCTAGAAGAGAAGAGGGTAAGGCCATTGTTGTATTTGCTGACTCAGAACAATGCATTGATGATGGAGACGTTATCCTAGATAGATCTCTATTAGCGTTGAAAAGAACGTTCTCGCGGATTTTAACGAGAGCTAATATGTCAGGTGATCCTGATACTATAGTACATAAAGTGCAAACTAAAGACGGACACTGCACTTGGCCATTTAACTACTCTTTTGACGTCGGAAAGGTTAATTGTCCTCGCTGCGTAGAAATTCTTGAACGAGAAAATAAGATCTAATAATGTCAAGCACTGTGACGGCTTCTATGTTTCGGCTTCGCCTGCACTATAAAACCACGCATGTTGGCGGCGCTATATGACGATCGAAAAATTCAAGGATCGTCGATATCAATAACGACCCTGAATCAGAACTTTCACCTTTGTCCCTCCGCCGCCATGATTGATTACCTGAGCAGCGTGAGTAGCCTGCGCTTTTAACCGCTGTTTTAACCAGAGCCTGATTCAGAGAGATAATACGATGACAGGAGTAATACGATGATCTGGCTGCAACAGGAGATTCAGCTCAGTGCCAAAGCGCGCGGCTTTCACCTGATTACCGGCGAAATCCTGCGGCAGTTGCCACAGCTTAAGCAGATTCAGACCGGGCTCGCGCATATTTTTATTCAGCATACCTCGGCGTCGCTGACGGTGAATGAGAATGCTGATCCTACGGTACGCAGCGACTTTGAAGCGGTCTTTAACCGTCTGGTGCCGGAAGGCGAGCCTTATTACCGCCATACGCTGGAAGGTGACGACGATCTGCCGGCGCATATTAAAGCCAGTCTGCTAGGGCCATCAGTCACTCTGCCGGTGACTGATGGCGCTTTTAATTTAGGCACCTGGCAGGGCATTTATTTGTGTGAACACCGTGACCATGGTGGCCCGCGTCGCTTACTGGTGACTCTGCAGGGCGTCTGAGCACTCCTTATTTGCTCAGGCGTCTGGGCAGGCAGCCGGTCAGTTATGCCTTCATAATTATTTGTTCTTAGGGATAGCGAGTGCTTCCTTTACAATGCCCGGCTTTCATCTGCTGGCAGGACTGCTCCCGTGAGTCTTAACACTTCTTCTGAATCTGGCGCTGTGGCGTCTTCTTCCGCCTCTTCTCCGGCTGCTGTGGCCCCATCTGCGCTGGCATTGTTGCCTATTGGTTTGTTTCTGGCGCTGTTTATTGGTGGCGGTCTGTATTATCAGCAAGCCGGGGTGGACTTCGCCTTTTATCAGGTGCCGGCTCCGGTGGCGATTCTGCCGGCCATTCTGCTGGCACTGTTGCTGGCGCGTGGCACGCTGAATCAGCGCGTCGATGCCCTGATTCGCGGCTGTGCCGATAACACCCTGATTACCATGGTGCTGATTTTCCTGCTGGCGGGTGGTTTTGCCAGTGTGGCCAAGGCTATCGGCGGTGTGGATGCGACGGTAAATTTTGGGCTCAGCCTGATTCCGCCGCCGCTGGTGTTGCCGGGCCTGTTTGTGATGACGGCTTTTATCGCCACTTCGATGGGTACTTCTATGGGCACCATCGCGGCCATTGCGCCCATTGCGGTGGGCATCAGCGAGGCCACGGAATTATCGACGGTACTGACCATCGGTACGGTGATGGGCGGGGCGATGTTTGGCGATAACCTGTCGATTATTTCCGATACCACCATTGCCGCAACCCGCACCCAGGGTTGTGAAATGCGCGATAAATTCCGCATGAATTTTAAAATTGCCTTACCGGCGGCGATCATCACCCTGTTATGGCTGGCTTATCAGGGCGCGGCCAGTGAGGCGCAGCAGGTGAAGGGTTATGATCTGTGGCTGGTGCTGCCTTATATCGCGGTGCTGGGCTTAGCGCTCAGCGGTCTGAATGTGTTGCTGGTGCTGTTCGCCGGTATTGTTCTGGCCGGAGTGATCGGCCTGGTCCGGGTAGAGGATTATCACCTGGCGAACTGGGCGAAGGATATTTACGACGGGTACGGCAGCATGCAGGAAATTATGATTCTGTCGATTTTCATCGGTGGTCTGGCGGCACTGATGAAAGCCGGTGGCGGTCTGGCCTGGATCGGTGCGTTTATTGACCGCCTGAGCCGTAAAGGCAGCGCTCCGAAAGATCACCGCCGTGCCGGTGAATTCAGTATTGTTTCGTCGGTGGCGCTGGCCAACCTCTGTACCGCCAACAATACGGTAGCCATTATTATTTCCGGCAGTCTGGCGAAAGACATTGCCGAGCGCTACGGCGTAGACCCAAAGCGCAGCGCCAGCCTGATGGATATTGCCTCCTGTGTGGTGCAGGGCATTATTCCTTACGGTGCGCAGATGCTGCTGGCCGCCTCGCTGGCGGCGTTATCACCGCTGCAGCTGGTCAGTGCGGTTACCTATTGCTGGGCGCTGGGCGCTGTTGCTCTGATCTCTGTTGTTATTGGTAAACCTGCGGCACGTTGAGTGTCGCTTTAAAAAGGGTTTTTTATGATTGTCCGTCCACGTCCTAATGCTATTGCGCTGCTGTTTGTGATTCGTGGTTCGGTTGTGCCACGCATTTTTCCGCACCTGCTGGCGGTCGGCTTATTTGCCGCCGCGGTCAGTGCGTTGCATGAACTGCGCTGGCTGAGTGTTCCTGAGTTTTCTCTTGCGCCATTTACTCTGCTCGGTGTGGCGTTGTCGATTTTTCTCGGTTTCCGTAATAACGCCTCTTATGAGCGCTGGTGGGAAGCACGCAAGCAGTGGGGCGCGATGGTGTACGAAATCCGCAGTCTGGCGCGCTCCAGCGAGACGTTGCTGGATCTGCAGGCCGAACATTCGGCGGCCGGACAATTGCGCCACGATTTACTGCACTGGTGTGCTGCACATTGCCATGCGCTGCGCGGCTCATTGCGTAAGCAGGACAGCCGCAAAGAGCTGAAACCCTGGTTAAGTGATGAAGATATTGAGCGCGTATTCAGCCACCAGAATCCGGCGGAATATTGCCTGCGCCGCGCCGGGCGGATTATTGGTGAACTGTACCGCCAGCAGCATATCGATGCGGTGGGTCTGCGGATTCTGGACGAGCATTTAACCCGCTTAGCTGCGGTGCAGGCCGCCAGTGAGCGCATTGCCACCACGCCGCTGCCGTTTGCCTACACGCTGCTGACCCACCGTACCGCCTACCTGTACTGTTATTTACTGCCCTTTGGCCTGGTGCCATCACTGGGTTGGTATGCGGCGCTGTTTACCGTCATTGTGGCCTACACGTTTTTTGGTCTGGATGTGCTGTCGGAAGAAATGGAAGAACCGTTTGGCTGCGCCGCCAATGACCTACCGCTGGATGCCCTGTGCCGGATTAACGAGATCTCCATTGCTGAGTCGCTGGGTGAAACCCCGCCGCCGTTGCTGCAGCCGGTTAAGCATGTGTTGCAGTAATTAGGGTTGATCAGCCACTGCTGCTCACTTAAGCAACCAGCCAGCGCTGACTGCATGTGAACAGCCTTTGCGGGGCAAGCCCCTGCGCCCCAATCCGGGGAACTTCTCCCCGGGCCCCTGCTTTGCGCTTTCTGGCCCGTGATCCTTATTCACTCGGTTTTTACTGACCACGCGTATATTGGCCATCCATGGCCACATACGCTTGTCTGGCATCCATGCCAGACAGATCGTAAAAAACATCGCTCATGGCGGCGGGCCCAGAGGCGCGGTTTATCCCAGCCGCAACGTTGTTTTTATCGAACAATAATGCCCATTCTGAAAAGCCGCTTAGCGGATTAATGAATGCGCCTGCAGGACGCCGGAATGAAGAGCACTGAGCCGGCGCGCCTCTGCATGGATGCAGAGCGAGCGGATAGGGCCATGGATGGCCCATTATCCGCGTTGCCGTGACCGAGGTGGTCTGAATGGAGGAAAAAGGCCTGCACAGCGCGAAGCTGGGGTCGGCCCGCCGGCAAGGGGATAAGTGTAGTGGTCAACTAATTCCGGACACGGTCTTAAGTAATTCTTCGGCTGCCGATGGGCTCAGCCCATTGTTAGCACTGTGTGGTCTGTAGCCGTTGTAGTAATGCATCAGATACCGGCCCACATCCATTTTTGCTTCCATCACCGAACGATACCCCTTATCCGGTATCCACTCGGTTTTCAGACTTCGGAATAAACGCTCCATCGGCGCATTATCCCAGCAGTTTCCGCGACGGCTCATACTCTGCTGCATCCTGTAACGCCACAGCTGTTGCCGATACTTCAGGCTTGTATATTGAGCGCCCTGATCGGAATGAAACATCACGCCGGATGGTTTTCCCCGTCGCTGATACGCATCATCCAAAGCCTTAGTGACCAGCCCTGTCTGCGCTTTATCAGAGATCGCCCAGCCCACCACTTTGCGGGCGTACAGATCCAGTACAACGGCCAGATAAATCCAGCGTCCACCGGCTCGTATAAAAGTGATGTCGCCACACCAGACCCGATTGGGTGCTGTCACGGTAAACCTACGGTTCAGACGATTAGGAATCGACAGATGCTCTGCCGTTGCTGGTTTATATTTATGTGCTCCGGGCTGTTTGCTGACTAAGCGCTGCTCTTTCATTAATCGGGCGACCAGATAGCGACTCACCTGGTTGCCATTTTCGTTCAGCTTGTCGCGAATTCCCCGGCTTCCAAGTGAACCACGGCTGATTTTAAAGACCTCAGCCACGTGAGCTTTAAGGCGTACCCGCTGGCTATTGATACGGCTTACTCTGTTGCGATAGGCGTAGTAACAAGAGCGGTGAATCTCAAATAGTGAGCACAGCTTTTTAACCGGATACCGCTCTCTCAATTGGTTGATCAGCGGGTAGGCTTGATCGCGTCTGACATTAAGAGAGCCGTAGCCTTTTTTAGAATGACCTTGTCTTCCTCCAGCTCTTTAATTCGGGCTTCAAGTGCCTGAATTTTCTGCTGTTCAGGCGTGAGGGCTTTGCCCTTTGGCGTAGCACCGCCGCGTTCTTCCTGTAACTGATCAATCCAGCGTCGCAGAGTGGTATCGCCAATATCCAGCGCCTGACAAACCTCGGAAACAGCGCGCTGCTGATCGAGCACCATGCTGGCAGCTTCTTGCTTGAACTCTGCAGTAAAAATACGACGTTGTTTTTTCATTGGACACCTCTTGGGTTGTGATTTTATCACCTAAGCGGGTGTCCGGATTGATTAGACCACTACAAAGTTCCCCTGTGAGGCATTGGGCGTTTTAAAATGATTTAAAACGTTAATTGAACAGCATTACGCTGATGGCTGTAAATTATTGAGGCTTGTCGGGAAGAACTGCGTCTGGCGGGAACATTCAGGAAAGCACCAGAGCGGTTATTTCCTGAATTTTTTGTACTCGCTGCATCAGAGCTGATGCAGCGTATCGTGTGATAAACCCGGCGTTTATTCCACGCCCTGAGACTTCAGGTACTCATCATAAGTACCGTGGAAGTCGACGATCTCATGATCGCGGATTTCGATAATGCGGGTTGCCAGTGAGGATACGAACTCACGGTCGTGGGACACGAAAATCAGCGTACCTTCGAACATTTCCAGCGCCGCATTCAGCGACTCGATGGATTCCATGTCCATGTGGTTGGTCGGTTCGTCCATGATCAGCACGTTGTGGTTGTGCATCATCAGCTTACCGAACAGCAGACGGCCTTTTTCACCACCGGAACAGACTTTCACTGATTTCTTGATGTCGTCCTGGTTAAACAGCAGACGACCCAGAGTTGCACGTACTGCCTGATCATCATGCTCGGTGGTCTTCCAGCGTTCCATCCAGGCAAACAGATCCATGTTTTCGGCGAATTCGTATTCGTGATCCTGAGCGTAGTAACCCAGATTCGCGTTTTCCGCCCACTTAATGGTGCCGGACTTCGGTGTCAGATCGTTCACCAGACACTTAAGGAAAGTGGTTTTACCCGCGCCGTTAGCACCGATAACCGCAATCTTCTCGCCGGCTTCAACCATCAGGTTGGTGTTTTTGAACAGCAGCTCATCACCTTCATAACCGTGGCTCAGGCCTTCCACTTCCAGCGCCAGACGGTGCAGTTTCTTTTCCTGAGTAAAGCGGATAAACGGGTTCTGACGGGTAGACGGTTTGATATCGTCCAGCTTGATCTTGTCCATCTGCTTGGCACGGCTGGTGGCCTGCTTGGCTTTGGAGGCGTTGGCCGAGAAGCGCGATACGAACTGCTGCAGTTCAGCAATCTGGGCTTTCTTCTTGGCGTTTTCTGATTGCATACGCTCGCGCGCGGCGGTGGAGGCAATCATAAAGTCATCGTAGTTACCCGGATAAATGCGGATATCGCCGTAGTCGATGTCGGCCATATGGGTACAGACGGAGTTCAGGAAGTGACGGTCGTGCGAGATGATGATGATGGTGCACTTCATGTCATTGAGGATACCTTCCAGCCAGCGGATGGTATTGATATCCAGGTTGTTGGTCGGTTCGTCGAGCAGCAGGATGTCCGGGTTAGAGAACAGCGCCTGAGCCAGCAATACGCGCAGCTTCCAGCCCGGAGCCACTTCGCTCATCGGGCCTTCATGCAGTTCGGTTGCGATACCGGCGCCCAGCAGCAGCTCACCGGCGCGGGATTCGGCGGTGTAGCCACCCATCTCAGCGAACTCACCTTCCAGCTCGGCGGCACGCATGTAGTCGTCTTCGGTCGCTTCCAGGTTGGCGTAAATGGCATCACGCTCTTCCTTAACAGCCCACAACTCTTTGTTACCCATCATCACGGTATCGATAACGCGATACTGTTCAAAGGCGAACTGATCCTGGCTCAGCTTACCCAGACGCTCGTTCGGCGTAATGCTGACATTACCGGCGGTCGGCTCCAGAGAACCGTCCAGAATTTTCATAAAGGTGGATTTACCGCAGCCGTTGGCGCCGATCAGGCCATAGCGATTACCGTCACCAAACTTGACGGAGATGTTTTCAAACAGAGGCTTGGCACCAAACTGCATGGTGATATTAGCGGTGGAGATCACGGGTCAATCCTGATAGAAGAAGGGTTTTACGAAAGGGCGCGACTATACGTGTTTTTCGTGCAAAAAACGAGCATCTGAGGCGTTTTTGCGCCGCATTGGGATGATTTCACCGTCTGCTTTGAGGCTGGGTGAAAGCCAGGAGCGAGTCCGCCAGCCGCCCGGACATTCAGGAGAAAAATCATGGATACAGACAATATCAATGAACAGACCGTACTGGACTTCTGGTTCAGCGAACTGACCCCTAAACAGTGGTGGGTGAAAGACCCGCAGCTGGACCGGGAGATTGAGCGCCGCTTTGGCGCAGTACACGCAGCTGCCTGTGCCGGGGAGCTGTATCACTGGCGTGTCAGTGCGCGCGGACGGCTGGCGGAAATCATTGTGCTCGACCAGTTTTCACGCAATATCTACCGCGACAGCGGGCGTGCCTTTGCCGCTGATCCGTTAGCACTGGTGCTGGCACAGGAAGCGGTGGCGGCAGACGCTGATGCCAGTCTGGCGGTGAGCGAATGCCTGTTTTTGTATATGCCTTATATGCACAGCGAATCGCTGCTGATTCACGATGAAGCGCTGCGTCTGTTTGCCCGTCCGGGGCTGGAAGATAACCTTAACTTTGAACACCGCCACCGCGATATTATTGCGCGCTTTGGCCGCTATCCGCACCGCAATGCCTTGCTGGGGCGCGAATCGACGGCAGAAGAGCTGGAATTTTTACAGCAGCCGGGATCGTCGTTTTAGGATCTGTTCAGGCTACAGGTTCAGGCTACAGGTTCAGAGAATCGTTATGTTACGCCTGATATTGATGACTCCGTCATTCTGCATAGTGCTGACATTTGCATATGACCTTGAAGGCATTATCCGCAACAGTGAAAACCTTAATGGCCGGGTAGTGGATCATACGGTCTACGGGATACAATCCGTGCAATGGCTGGTCTTAACGGCCGCTGAAACCTGACAGGAACCCCAATTTTTTATGGCTGTTTTAACCGTATTACAAGCACCTGACCCCCGCCTGCGGGAAGTTGCCCGTCCGGTAACCGATATCCGCAGCGTACAGACGCTGATCGACGATATGTTCGATACTCTGTACGCCACCGACGATGGCATTGGTCTGGCCGCGACTCAGGTGGGCCGTCGTGAAGCCTTGCTGGTGATTGATCTTTCTGAAGAACGTAATGATCCGCTGGTGCTGATTAATCCGGAAATTATCCGCGGCGAACATAAAGAAGCCGGTCAGGAAGGGTGTTTATCGGTGCCTGGCTATTATGCCGATGTTGAGCGTTTTACCTCGGTAACGGTGTCGGCGCTGGATCGTGATGGTAAGGCCATCACCATTGAGAGCGATGATTTTCTGGCCATTGTAATGCAACACGAAATGGATCATTTAAAAGGCAAATTATTTATTGATTATCTGTCGCCGGTTAAACAGCAGATGGCGCTGAAAAAGGTGAAAAAACAGCAGCGGGAAAGTGTTCGCGGTTGAATGAAAAATGCCGGCCCGTTCGCCGGCTTTTTTATCGGTATTATTCTTCTTTTTTTATGGCTGTGTTGTTGCTGGCGCCTGTTTATAGGCTGCAGAAAACATAATAAAGCTCAGTCCGCAGATCAGTGCCATGGTGCAGACAATGGTTGCACCTGACGGCAGATCCCACAGCGCCGACAGCATCAGCCCGGCGGCATAAGCGCCCGCGCCGGTAATGTAGGCACGCAGCAGCGGATGCTGGCGGACTTTCTGCACGGCAAGTGCCGGCATAATCAGGCTGGCAAACACCAGATAGACACCAACCAGTTGCACCGAGGTGGTCACACTGATGGCAAACAGGGAATAAAACAGCAGCGGGCTCTGTTGTTTGCCACGCCCAACTCTCAGGCCAGCCCCAAGCCCGAACCACAGCGCCAGTACCGCCGCATAAATAATGCCCACCGGGATCAGCTGGCTGTAGGTGACCCACAGAATCTGTCCGGCGAGCAGGTCTTTTAACGCTTCACCGCCGTGTGGGTTACTGCTCAATACCAGCAGTCCGGCACTGGCGGCGAGTATAAATACGCAGCCGATAATGGCTTCCTGATTGTCTTCCCACAGCCTCTCACTGGCATACAACAACAGCGCGCCGCTTAAGGCCGCGCCCAGAGCAATCAGCTGTACCTGCCAGCCACCGGCTTCCCAGCCCAGACTGTAGGCAATAATGACGCCCAGCCCGGCGATCTGGGCAATGGCCAGATCGAGAAAAATAATACCGCGGCTGAGAACCTGCCGCCCCAGCGGCACGTGGGTGGTCAGCACCAGCAGCCCGGCGAGAAACGCCGGGGCAATGATGGATAACTCCAGATTGCTGAACAGACTCATGGTGCGAGTCCGTCTAACAGGCGTGAAATGGTGTCGTCGTAGAGGCTGAACAGATCCTGCGCCTGTTCACTGCCACCCACGGTAAAGGGCAGGGCAATGGCCGGAAGGCCGGTTTTATCCGCCAGCCATTCGTCAGCACGGCCATCCTGATAAGCCGCGCGGATGATCATTCTGGCCGGTTGGGCATCCAGCTGTTGCAGTACCTCCGCCAGATGCCCGGCACTGGCGGGCACGCCGGGTTTTGGCTCCAGCGTGGCTACTTCCTTCAGCCCCAGCCACTGCTGCAGGTAACTCCAGCTGCGGTGGTGAACCACAACAGCAACACCACGCAAGGGTGCTGCTTTTGTTTCCCAGCGCTGCATGGCGGCCTGCCAGCGCTGGCTGAAATCATCGGCGCGCTGCTGATAGGCGGCGCTGTTGTCAGCATCCAGCTGTTGCAACAGCGGCAGCAGGGCTGCGGCAACCTTACTGATATTGTGCGGGCTGGTCTGGATATGCGGATTGCCGCCGGGGTGTACATCTCCGTGTGAACGATCGACGGACTGGGGTTTATCCAGCGTTTCCACATAGCGGGTAGCTTCAAAATAACCGGGTTTGCCCGGTTGTACCTTGCTGTTGCCGGACTGGCGCAGCAGCAGGGGCAGCCAGCCGCTCTCCAGACCGGCACCGGTGCAGATCAGCAGATCGGCTTTGCGCATTTTCGCAATCAGGCTCGGCCGCGCCTGAATATGATGCGGGTCCTGTAAGGCGGTGGTGGCGGTAAATACGTCAACGTTATCACCGCCCAGCTCCTGTGCCAGAGCGCCCCATTCCGGCTCGCAGGCGAAGATATTCAGTGTGGCCGCCTGTGCAGTGGTGCAGCCACCAACAAGCAGTAACGGCAGCAGAACAGCGCGTGCTTTGCGTAATATTGTTTTCATCCCGCTCTCCTTAAAACCGGTGTGCACCGTGGGCGCCGAGGCTCATGGTGTATTGCAGCAGCCACTGGTGATCGATCTGTGGCTGCGACTCATCGCGGTTGTACTGCAGACGCAGACGGCTGAACTCGCTGTTGCTGTAATCCAGCATCAGGCTGTTGCGTTGCGGGGTATGGTTTTGCGCGTCGAGCACGCTGCCGGCAAAGGTTGCATCATTCTGGCCGGCGTCGAGCTGGTCGTGGCGCACACCGGCACGCCAGCCGTGGGCAAACTGATAAATTGTCTGCAGATACCAGCCTTTGGGTGTGGCCGAGTAGGGCAGTTCGCTGCCACCTGCGGGGATAAAGTCACCGTCGTTTTTACTCAGCAGATACTCACCCTGCACTTTAACGCTGCGGTTATAGGCGTTGCCGCCGGGTGACCATTTCCACACAAAATCAGCAATGGCGACTTTACTGCTGCCGCTGAACAGATCCGGGTTATCTTCGTCGCCGCTTTCGCGTGCATCGGCATTGGCATTCAGGTACGACAGACCGGCGCGCCAGCTGCTGCTCTGGCCAATATCGCCGCCGCTGTGCACAAACACCGACCAGGCCCCCTGGCCCTTGCTGGCACTGCCGCCGGCCGGATAGGCGCTGCCATTAAACCATTCCGCGCCGACTTCGGTGTACAGCTCGGTTGGTGCCAGCCAGCGCAGCTGCACGCCGTCGTCTTTATATTGCGTGCCGAGTAATGCGCGATAGGCCAGCGCAGTATCGGCAAAATCCCAGGTGTGGGCGTGCTGCTCATTGAGGTAACCGATACCAGAGAAGAAGCGTCCGCCGCGGAAGGTCAGGCCCTCTGCCGGGCTGGTCTGTACGTAGGCGTTTTCTACTTCGGTTTCATCGCCCAGTGCGACGGTAATGGCGCCGAACCAGTCGGGGTCAATATTGGCGCTGATGTTTAATTCGGATTCGCCCAGCGCAAAGCCCTGGCTGCCGGGTTCGCTTTCTCCGCCTAAGGGCAGACCGGCGATGGCGTAGTCATCGGGTTCACGGGAAAAATGGCCGAGTGTGCCGTTCAGAATCAGGCCAATAGCCGGATTAAATGCATTGGCAGCATCGGCGGCCCACAGTGGCGCGGGCAGAATAGCGGACAGGCTAAGCAGGGCACAGCAAGGCAAAATGCCGGTGCGGGATACAGACATGGTGTTCTCCTGAAAAATATAGCTATCACCGGTATGCGCTAACACACCGGTAACGATTCTGGGTTTAACGGATTCAGGAAAAACGGGGTGGAGCGCGGGCCTGGTGCGTGGCCGTAGTGGCCGCGATGGTCGCGGTTTCTGCTGTACTGAGCACATTGTGCGATAGCGGAATATAAGGTGCCTGAGGGCTGCTGCCGGAAAGGGCCGGCGTACTCAGGTCGGATGCCTGCAAACAATAGCTGCACAGCTCGCCGGCTGGGTGCTGTTCTGAGTGAGTCTGATGCCAGAGTGCAGCCGACTGACCGATAAGCAACAGCATCGTCAGCAACAGGGCATGGTTCAGAGAAATCAGGGTTCGTTTCACAGCATTGGTACCAGAGACAGGCGCGCTCAGACTAACACGCCGTTGATATGGGTCAACCGGTAATCGGAGCCAGTCTGGTTGGATTTGTGACAGGAACGAGGCATGTTGATTTGCGCCATTTTGCGGGTGCTGTCCCATCCTTCCGGATGATACAGGAGCGGATATGAGCAGGTTCTGCTGTGATAAAACCGGGCAAAGGAAGCTGGCCGATCAGGCTTGCGGCGTATTTTTCTGCGGATTCCACCGGCAAATATCGCGTGCCTGTTCTGAGATGGAAGTCTGATTCTGGTAATAAAACAGATTGTTTCTAATTGCTTTATCAATTGAAGTGCGGGGGACGGCTGTCTAGAATGGCCGTTTACTGCTCAGCCTGTATGTAATTGTGTCATCAATTAACGGCTTGTTTTTCTGGGTTATCAGCGTGTTGTTAGCGGCCGGGAATAATATTTTGTTGTTGATGTGAGTTTTGCAGGCTGATTTTCTGACAACTTGGAACGTTAAGCAGGTGCAATCAGTGAACGTCGAGGATGCGATCCGCTTTCAGTCTGACCTCAGTTTTTTTAATGAACTGCTGGCTGATAAAAAAATTCAGGTGCTGGCTGAAAAACGAATTAAAGAGGCCCGCCGTGATTCCTATCGCCGCAGTCTTCTTGGCCACAGCCTGAGGGTTACGGCCAGACTGGCGCCCGATCTTTTTAAATATGTGCGTAATGCACAGGAAGCCCTCAATCTGGGCGATAAAAATGTTGAGGTCTACATCTATAACAGCCCTGAGCCTAATGCCAGCTGCAGTTATTCCGGTGGCGATGACATTATTCTGACCTTCAGTTCCGGTCTGTTAACCTCAATGAATGAAGACGAGATTAACTTCGTTGTTGGCCATGAACTTGGCCATGCTTTATTCAGCCACTATGCCTTACCAACCCATGCCATTCTGGAAGAAGGCACGCTGAATGCCAGCGATGCCATGAAGCTGATGTCCTGGAGCCGCCGCGCAGAAATCTCCGCTGACCGTGCTGGTCTGTTTGTCTGTAAAAGCCCGGAAGCGGCCATCAGTTCTTTCCTGAAGCTGTCCTGTGGTGTTGCTCATCCGATTATTGAATTTGATCTGAAAGAATATTCGGCGCAGATTCAGGATTTATCTGAGTTATCAAAAAACACAGAAGACACATCCCATTGTTATTCCAGCCATCCGTTTAACCCTATCCGTATTATGGCCGTTGATTTATACAGCCAGTCGGATGAGTTTCAGCGTTTAACCGGACAAGGTGCAGGGAATAAGACTCTGGCCGATGTCGATGACGGTATTCATAAAGTGCTCGAGTATATGGAGCCGGTCAGCGATGAAGAGAAACAGGCCCTGCACAACCGGGCCATGTTCTGGGGCGGTGCCTGGGTAGCTTATGCCGACGGGCATCTGGCCGATGCTGAAGCAGAAAACCTGATCGAACAGGCTGGTGAAGAAATATACCGCGAAGGTATTCAGCTGCTGCAACAGGCTGAAGATCCTGTCGGTCTTGCCCGTGAACAGTTTATTGAGAGTTCGAAACCGCTGTTATCCCAGGGGGCTTCAAACCGCTGCGCCTTTATTCAGCGCCTGGTTGTGGTCGCCAGAGCCGATCAGAATATTGATGATCGCGAACTGGATGCCCTCACGGAAATGGCAAAAATTATGAATGTTGAACCTTCTTTTGTTCAGCAAATTTTAATGTTTCTCGAATAAGGAGAATCTTGATGACATCGAATGGAAGCACAAATCCATATCCAAACCCGTTCACCAGTAAGATTGTTGCTTACTGTGAAGAGATTGGCTGGAATTTTGAAGTCCGCTCTGAAACCTCGGTTAAAATGCTGTTTGTTGAAGATGACGGGCGTTCGCAGCTGGTCTTTTTTAACCGTCAGCAAACCGGTAACGGCCAAGAGGTTGTATGTATTTCTTCGCCGGTTGTTCGCCTGAGCACCATCCAGCAATCTGATATCGATCAGAAAGCTTTCTTCAACGAACTGCTGGAGCTGAATGGCCGCTCCGCTAACTATCGCTGGGCGTTTACCCGTATCAGTGAAGAAGATGAGCTGCTGATCGCTGTTGTCGATATGCTGCTGGATACTATGGATCTGAAAGAAATGGCGATGGCGGTATCTGCCGTATCAACCGTTGCAGACCGTATGGAAAGTCGTTTTGGCGTGGACGAGTTTTAAAGGAGATTAAAATGTCGAACAAATTTCATGAAATCATTGCAGGTCACGCCGACAAACTTGGCATTAATCTGAAAATTGATAATGAGCGCATGATCAGCGCGATGTTTGATATGGGCGAAGGCCGTTCACAGCGTGTTCTGGTGCTGTATCACCCAAGCGAAGATGGCACTAAAGACATTGTTGAAATTGCCTCTGCGGTACTGGATTTAAGTGGTATGCCGGATCAGCAACTGGGTACCAATATGGCGCTGAAGTTATTGCGTGAAAACGACAGTACGCTTTGCGCTGCCTGGGCTATCGACAAGGTTGGCGGTTGTCACCTGGTGGCGATGGGCAATTGGTGGCTGGATGAAATGGATACCGATGAATTCGGTACCACGCTGTATGGCGTAGCCGCGATGGCGGATAATCTGGAACAGCAGCTCGGGGTTGATAACTTCTGATGCTGTAACGAAAACGGCCGCGGATAACAGAGTTATACGCGGCCGTTTTTTATTCTTCTGTATTGGTCAGGATGATTCCCTGATCAGGATTTCTTTTTCAGACTCAGTGTTTTTTCCGTTTTCGTCTTTGGGTTACGGTACACTTTAGGCGCTGATTTTTTCTCAGCTGGCTTTTTATCCGCCTGATCCTGATTCCTTTCTTTTTTCTTTGTACCTGTTTTCTTCGTGTCTGGTTTTTCTGCTTTCTGCGTTTTTGGGGCAGATGCATTTTGTTCTTTAGCCGGTTTTCTGGCGTCTTTACCTGACTCTTTTTTCGCTTCTTTTTTCAGGTCTTTATTGACCACAGCTTTCTGGTCAGCTTCTGTTGCCAGGCGGATACCACTGTCTTCGATCACAATTTTGCGTTCTTTATACAGTTTGCCGATGGCCATTTTAAAGGTACGTTTGCTGACCCCGAACTGCAGTTCGATCAGTTCTGCCGGAGAGTGGTCGCTGAGGCCTAAGAGGCCGTGGTTATCTTCCATTTTCTGCAGAATTTTTTTCGCCAGCGGATCGGCTTTGGTATGGCCTACCGGCTCCAGCATCAGATCGAGTTTATGATCGTCACGCAGACGTTTGATATAGCCTTCAACCCGCTGACCGGTACGAATGGCTTTGCGGATATCGTCGTTGTGCAGCAAACCCCAGTAGGTGTCGTTGACTACGGCTTTGTAGCCGATGTCGGTGCGCTGGGCGATCAGTAATTTCACTTTATCGCCGGTGGCCAGCGGCACCGGAGCGCCGGGCCAGTTGGCTTTGACTTCGTCTTTGATAAAGCGGTTTAAGCGTGCGCTGGCAACGATGCGGTCGGTGTTATCGAGGTACAGGTAGACCGCGTAGGATTTACCGGCTTCCATACGGTGGGTTTGTTCAGCGAAGGGCACAAACACGTCTTTGGCCAGACCCCAGTCGAGGAAGGCGCCGGTTTGATTCACATCCACGGCTTCGAGCCAGGCGACCTGGTGCAACTGCGCTTTAGGGCGCAGGCAGGTGGCAATCGGGCGGTCGTCGGAATCGAGGTAAACAAACACCTTAAGACTGTCACCGATTTTGGTGCCGGCAGGAATCTGTTTGCGCGGCAGCAGAATTTTGCCGCCGTCGTTGTCATCCAGATACAGGCCGTGGGGCTGTTCATCGAGTACGGTCAGGGTGTTGTAGCGTCCGAGTTCGGCCATGATGGTATTCCGCGGCAAGGTGTTTCGTGGGCAGCATTGTGCTGCAGTCTGTATCAGGATAGGCCGGCTTGTGGCCGGCGGCGCGCAGTTTATCACAGCCACTGGCGGAGGCAGAGTCCGGGTTCAGGCTTTCTGAGGTCTGGCGTTGCCATAAAAAAGCCCCGCCAATATGCATTGGCGGGGCTGGTTGTTGCGTGTCCGGGGTCAGGTGCGCAATGCGCCCAGTTGTTTATCCAGACGGTCGAGCTGTTCAGTAACGTTATGGCTGCTCTGGTTGGCTTCCTGTGCCAGCTCGGCCAGCATGGTGGTGGCATCGCCGATAACGGTCAGGTTGCGGGTAATTTCGCCGCTCACCGAGCTTTGTTCTTCGGCGGCGGTCGCTACCTGACGGATATGGTCGGCAATTTCGCTGATCGCCTGTACCACTTCTTGCAAAGAGCCATGAGCTTCGCGGGTCGATTCCATCGCCAGCCCGGCTTTCTGACTGCCACTGTCGATGATATTAACCGCTGCTTTTACCTCGCCCTGCAGGCTGCCAATCATATTGTTAATTTCTTCAGTCGATTCCTGGGTTTTGGAGGCCAGGGTGCGTACTTCGTCGGCGACCACGGCAAAGCCACGCCCCTGTTCACCGGCACGGGCGGCTTCGATGGCGGCGTTCAGAGCCAGCAGGTTGGTTTGTTCTGCAATGGAGCCAATAACCACCAGAATGCGGTTAATATCATCTGAACGCGCCGATACCTTGGAAATCGATTCGCTGGCGGTGTGCATGTTTTCGCTCAGCTCCAGCACCGTATCTACTGCGGAAGACAGGTTACGCTGTGAGCCGGTCACGGTGGAGTGGATGTCGTTAGCACGTACTGCCACATCGGAGGCGATGCGCGACACTTCCTGTGCGGTGGCCGACATCTCCTGGGTTGCAGCGACGACGTTATCCATTTCGCTCTGTTGCTGGTCGGTGGCTTTACGGGTTTTCTGGCTGATTTTCAGGTTCTCGGCCGATTCGCTGCGCACCTCGTGACTGACTTCTTTCAGCGCCAGTACCAGATCGCGCAGCTTGCTGAGGAAGCGGTTAAAGCCGCCACTGAGGCTGATGAGTTCGGCGTGGGTATCCAGATGCAGGCGCTGGGAAAGATCGCCATCGGCGCTGGACAATTGCTCGACCTGTTTATTCAGTACCGCCAGCGGTTTGGTAATGGACTGAATCAGTATGGTGATGGCGACCAGAGCGGCCCCGGCCAGCACCAGCGCAAGTAACAGCTGACTGCCGAGAACTGTGGTTTTTTCTTCGGCGACCAGTGCTTTCAGGGTTTCGAGATCGGCCAGTGCAACGTCGAGCGGCAGCTCAATCAGCAGTGACCACTCACTGTTGGAGGCCGGAATTTTAAGACCACGGGCAACGTACAGGTTATCTTTTCCTTGCAGCAGGCCTTCGCCCTTGTGCAGTTTGCTCAGCGCTTCGCCTCGCTCGGGCAGTGCTTCTTTCAGCGGACGCATGAGTTTGTCTTTGTAATGGCTTGATGCCACCACCAGACCCATTTCACTGAGCAGGGTTACCCGTGCTTTACCGTTGTAAAGTGATTGGCTCAGCTCATCCATCAGTTTCTGGAAAATAGGCAGATTAAGGTCGGCGCCGGCAATACCGCGGAAGGTGCCGTTAACCACCACCGGCGCGGTGAGGCTGGTCATCAGTTCTTCATAGCCGGGGCTGATTTCATACAGGTAGGGCTCCATCAGACAGGGCGCTTTTTTATCGCGACCGCAGAGATACCATTCGGATTGGCGGATACCGAATTCATTGCGGGCATTGAGGTATTTTTCGTCCGGGTCATCGACTTTCTGCTGTTCAACCTGACCGGACTGATTGCGGATCCAGTAAATTTCCAGTGAGCCGGTGCTTTCGGCGTTGTAAATTAAACCTGAGTCGACGAACTCGCTGTCACGGCCATCAAAGCCGTTGCGCTCAAACTGGGCATATGTGGAGCTGATGTCCTTATTAGCCGCGAGGGCGGCGCCCATCATTTCGCTGATCTGAGCGCGACTGCCATCACCATTTTCAATCGCGGTTTTAATCGCAGCGGCCATGGTTACCGGAATGCGGTAGGCGGCATTGATGTAGTTACTGATCTGTTCGCCGTAAGCCTGGGTTTTGGTCTGTAGCTGGGTGATAACGGCTGAGGTAAGGTTTTTTTCGCTGTGCTCCTGCAGTTGTTCGCTGAGCGAACTGATTCCCTGATAGCTGCGCCAGGTCAGAGCAGCAGCCAGTAACAGAATGGCTGACAGCGTGATGACAAACAGCTTGGTTTTAAGGGGTAAGGATTTCATGCAAGGCTCCGGAATACGTGGTCATACCAAATCAGTATAGTTTCTGATCTGAGGTCTGCTCCCGGTTTGCCCGATTTGTCCTCTTGGGCCGCTTAAGTTTATGAAAAAACAGGAAAAACCGCCGTTATAACGGTTTTCCTGGCGTTTGCTCGTCGGGTGTTATCCGTGGGATGTTCTTTGTGCGCTCAGCGACCGCTGAACTTTGCTGCGCGGCGTTCCATAAATGAGCGTACGCCTTCGGCGGCATCGTCACTCTTCAGCACCTTGCCCATATCAGCGAAGACGGTGCTCAGAGCGGCGGTATCACCGTGCAGGCGCGCGGTTTTTGACGATTTCAGCGCGGCGCGCACACCCAGCGGAGCGGCGGCGGCCACTTTCTGCGCCAGTTCACGGGCACGGCTGTGCAGCTGGCCGAATTCACAGAGTTCGGTCAGCATGCCCCAGTCGTAGGCCTGCTGGCCGCTGAATTCATCGCCGGTCAGCAGGTAGCGCTGGGCCCGTGCCCAGCCGATTTCTTCCGGCAGGCGCACCGTACCGCCGCCGCAGGGGTAGATGCCACGCTGTACTTCCAGCTGGGCAAAGCGGGTATCGGCGGTGCCGAGGCGGATATCAGTATTGAGCAACAACTCCAGACCGGAGGTGTAGCACAGACCATGGACGGCAATGATCAGCGGCTTACTCAGGGTTTCACCGGAAATTCCGTAGGGGTCAATTTCGCCTGCGGCCATCTGCGGGGCGCCGCCCTGAGCAAAGATCGGGGCCCATTTATCCAGCTCCAGACCGGCGGTGAAGTGTTTGCCATCGGCCTGAATCACACCGACGCGTAAGTCATCGTCGTGTTGCAGGCGGTACAGCGCCTGAGCCAGCAGGTGGTAACTCTCCGGGTCGAGGGCGTTCAGTTTGTCGGCACGGTTAAAGGTGATGGTGAGGATATGCTCACTGGCTTCAACGAGTACTTTGGCAGTCATGGTGTGATCCTTATACGGGGGACTGATTAAAACCAGTCCGGATTCATGGCGGTGCAAGTGTCGTCAAACCCGGTTAACAATTTGGCCTGATGCTCAATTTCCGGCAGTTCCCAGCGGATAAAGTAGCGTGCAGCCTGCAGTTTACCGGCGAGGAACTGCTGGTCGTCTTCTGCCGCCGAAGCGCCAAAGGTGTCGATAGCCTTGTCGGCCATTTCCAGCCACAACCAGCCGATCACCATCTTGCCCATCATGTCGAGATACAGCGCCGAGTTGCCCAGAGCATCACTGACCTGGCCGCTCTGCAGGGCTTTGCCCAGTGTCATGGTGGTTTGCAGCAGGGTGTTAAGATGCTTCTGATAGCTGGTGGTCAGGTCGGCGAGCTGTTCTTTGGTGGCGGCGGATTTCAGTGTGGCCTGCACCCGTGCCATTAACAGCTGCTGGCCTTTGCCATTGTGCTGCCACAGTTTACGGCCGAGTAAATCCAGCGACTGAATGCCGTGGGTGCCTTCGTGAATCGGATTTAAGCGGTTGTCGCGGTAGCACTGCTCGACCGGATATTCACGGGTATAACCGGCGCCACCCAGCACCTGAATGGCCAGGTCGTTGGCGCGCGGGCCGTAATACGACGGGAAAGATTTCACCACCGGGGTTAATAAATCGAGCAGGATGCCGCTGTCGGCGTTCTGTCCGGCTTCCTGTTCATCCACTAAGCGGGCAGCCAGCAGGCACAGCGCCAGCGACCCTTCGACGTAGGATTTCTGCGCCAGCAGCATGCGTTTTACATCGGCATGTTCAACGATATTCAGCGGTTTGCTGAGCGGATCTTTCTCAACCGGAGAACGGCCCTGCGGACGGTTACGGGCGTAGTCGAGGGATTCCAGATAACCACGGTAACCGATCATGGCAGCCCCCAGGCCAACACCGATGCGGGCTTCGTTCATCATTTTGAACATGTACATCAGGCCCTTACCGGCTTCACCGATCAGGTAGCCGTGGCAGTCGTCTTTTTCGCCAAAGCTTAAAACGGTGGAGGTGGTGCCACGGTAGCCCATTTTGTGCAGCAGACCGGCCAGCTGCACATCGTTGCGTGCGCCCAGTGAACCATCGGCGTTGGTGTGAAACTTCGGCACGATAAACAGCGAAATGCCTTTAACACCCTGTGGTGCGCCCTGAATACGGGCCAGCACTAAGTGCACGATATTTTCGGTGATGTCCTGATCGCCGCCGGAGATATACATCTTCTGGCCTTTAATGCGGTAGCTGCCGTCATCGGCCGGCAGGGCGCGGGTGGTCAGATCGCCCAGTGATGAGCCAACATCCGGTTCGGTCAGCGCCATGGTGCCGGAAAAACGACCGCTGAACATGTGCGGCACAAAGGTGGCTTTCTGTTCGTCGCTGCCAAAGGCGTGGATCACATTGGCGGCGGCGCTGGTTAAAAACGGATAGCCGGCGGTGGAAGGGTTGGCCGACATAAAATAAGCGTTGGCGGCCATATGCAGCAGCGAGGGCAGCTGCATGCCACCGTCTTCATAACTATGGCGGGCGCACAGCAGGCCGGAGTCGGCAAAGTGTTGCCAGGCTTCTTTTACTTCCGGGATGGTGCTGACTTTTTCACCGTCGAATTGCGGCTCGTGTTCGTCCGCTTTGGCGTTATGCGGGGCAAAGTAATCTTCGGCAATGCGGCCTGAGGTATTCAGAATGCCATCGAAGGTGGTGCGGTCGTGCTCGCTGTAATGGGGCAGTTCGGTCAGCTGCTCAGCCTGAAATACCTGATACAGCAGAAATTCCAGATCTTTCTGATTAATAAGTTTCGACACGGCGCGGCTCCTTCAGGATTTAAAAGCTGAGTCATAACTGCTATGACGTATTTCACCAGTATCAGGCTTGTCATGCTGTAAGATAATCGTCAATATAGCCACACTTGATGCTAATAGTGACACGTTGATGCCCAGATCAGGCGGTACCGATGTCACTTTCAGCATGGCAATGATTTTTACCGGGAGCATCCATGCTTAATGTAGTGATTGCGGGTTTTGATAAAGCCCTGTCTTCGGCCATGACCGGTGTCGCCGATCTGTTTGGTCTGGCTGGCGTTACCTGGAACCGTATTCAGGGACAGGAGCTGGAACGCCTGTTCAATGTGCGTATTGCCAGCCCGGATGGCGGCCCTATCCGCTGTATTAACGGTATTCATCTGCTGGCCCATATGAGCTACGACGATGTGCAGGATGTGGATGTGATTGTGGTGCCGACCATCGGCGGTCCGGTTGAGGATGTGATTGATGTTAATCCACAGTTACTGGCTTTGTTGCGCCGCGCGGATGCTCACGGCTGGACCATTGCCGGTAACTGTACCGGTAATTTTTTGCTGGCCGAAGCCGGGATTCTCAACGGTAAAACCGCAACCACCCACTGGGGCTTTAAAGATCTGTTTGAACAGCGTTACCCGCAGGTCGAACTGAAAGCCGATCAGCTGATTACCCGCCATGACCATATTTATTGTGCCGGTGGTGGGCTGGCCTGGTTTGATCTTGGGCTGCATATTATTGAACGCAATTTCGGTTTTGAAACGGCCATTCAGACCGCCAAAGCCTTTGTGATCGATTACCGCCGCGACAGCCAGTTGTCGTATTCATTAATGCGTTTATCAAAACCGCATAAAGACGATCTGGTAAAACAGGTTCAGGCCTGGCTGGAAGAACATTACGCCGGTAACTTTACCGTCGATGAACTGGCAGAACGCTTCAGTGTGTCCAAGCGTACGCTTATCCGTCGCTTTAACGCCGCGCTGGATATGCCGCCCAATACCTATGTGCAATCCATCCGTATTGAAGCCGCACAGAAATTACTGGAAGAAACCGAGCGTACTGTGGATGTGGTGATGAATGATGTCGGTTATGAAGATGCCAGTTCATTCCGCCGCTTATTCCGTAAAAAAACCGGCTTAACACCAACCGAATATCGCCGCCGTTTCAGCAGGCGTTTCTGATGCCTGAACGCCTGTATGTGCCGGAGGTTACAACTGGTTACGCCCGCGGAGGGGATTCTGACAAATAAAAGCCCGGAGTGACAAAATGCGGCAGCAGTCGCGACCGGTCTTTTGCAGTACAATGCGCGCATATCAATGGAGGACAATATGATGCGCTTGCTGCTCTGGTGTTTTTTGATCATTGCGAACAGCTCTTACGCAGGACTTTTATGCGACTGGCCATATCGTACAGAAGTTACCCTGAGTGAAAATTCCGGTTCCACGCTGACCAACTATCAGATTCTGTTACGTCTTAACGGTAATGAACTTCATCCGTCCTATGACTGGACATCTGCAGGTAACGATCTGCGTATTTTTGATCAGGATGACACTACCGAAATCCCTTATTACATTGATAACTGGAATGCCCAGACAAAAAACGCAGAAGTCTGGATTAAATTAGCCAGTCTGCCTGCCAACAGCAGCCGTAAAATTTATCTTTATTACGGTAAATCGGAAGCTTCTCCATTGGCACAGGTTCCGCCGGTATTTGATAAACCCGGTATCCGTTTTCATACCCGCTACTCTACTGTGGATCCGCAGAATAAAGCAGAAGGTTTTGCTGCCTTTAATAACAGTAATGATAACAACAGCGGGTACGGTTGTACTTTCGTAACCAATTTTACCAATGTCAGCAATCACCAGACGTTTGCTAATGGCAGCCGGACTAATATCGTTGCTTATTCACAAAGTTACTTTGAGGTAAGGCCGGGCGAGGGTGGAGAATGGTTTTTCCGCTATGGCGCTGATTTCGGTCGGGGTGGCGGTCTTTATATTGATGGCCAGCCAGTGGAAGAAGATTGGCGCAGCGATCTGTGGTGGGAAACTGACTGGCAAAACCCTGACGTGCTTTATGGTTCCAGAGTGTTATCTGTCGGCTATCACAAAATTGAAATCATTGGTTCAGAAGGCGGCAATGATGGCGGTATTACTGCCGAGTTCTGTCGCCCGAATGGACGTTGTACGGATAGAAGAGAGTGGCGTCAAAGTTGGAATGCTTTCAGTACCTCAAATATTGATATCCGCTCCTATAGCTGTCCGATTTCCGAACCGACCGTTACCTTTGGTATGCATCAGAGCTGCAGTGCAGAACTCAGCCTGAGTGCGACGCCACCGGCTTTATGGGTCAGTGGCAATGCCCGCGATATAAGCCTGAATGTATTTAATAATGGCCCGGACGCGACACAGCCCGACACTGTATTGTCTGTCGCTTTAGGCGGCAGTTTTCAGCTGAATCAGCTGGGCAGTGCGCCCTGGAATTGTTCTCTCAGCAGCGGCGGTGCGAGCTGTACCTATTCTGCTGCCGTTGCTTCTGGTGAGGCGTTTAACCCCCTGACGTTGTCGGCGTTACCGCCTGCGGGAAGTGATGGTCAGACGTTCAGTTACAGCGCACAGGTTTCCGGCCCGCAATACGACAGCAATCTGAATAATAACCAGGTCTCAGGTTCTGTTGCGGTACGTACGCTGATTCTGCCAGCGGGGCGCAGCTGTACAGCTTCGTCCGGATTGTGGACACGTTTTTTTAATACACAGAGCAGTAGCATTGATTACGCGGCTAATGCCAGCCAGTTTCAGGCGATGGTGGATACGTTTGCCAACGAAACCTATCTGGATGGGCAAACCATATTCAGTCAGGTTAATGGCTCAGGCAACCCGTTTGATAATCGCAGTGATGAGTATTATCTGACGATTTTTGATGGTTATTTATATGTTCCGACCGACGGTGACTGGTGGCTGGCGCTGGATGGTGATGATGCGGTTGAAATGCGGCTGAACGATACAGTGCGTGTCAGCTGGTATGACGGGCACGGTGCTCTTGGCGGAGCAAATACCAGTAATGCTGTACGCCTGGGTCTGGCCCGCGGTTATCATAAATTTGAGTTCCGCCATCAGGAATATACAGGTGGTGATTCTTACGCGGCGTATTGGAGTACAACCTCCAATAATTCTGCTGCCTACCAGATTATTCCGGCAGCCAATTTCTCGCAGTGTAATGGCGTGTATGACCTGCAGCTGAATAGTACGGCACTGGTGATTTCTGATCCGGTTAATGGCAGCAGCAACCCGAAAGCCATTCCTGGTGCCGTGATTGATTACTCGGTACGTGCCAGTAATACCGGTACGCTCAGTTCTGATCTGAACAGCACTATGTTGGTGCAGGCAATTGCTGCCGACTCTGAGTTTTATGTCGGTACCGATAGCTCCATCAGTCCGGTAACTTTTGTTAATGGCAGCGGCAATAACCGTACCGGACTGACGTTTACTTTTGACAGTCTGACCAGTACAACAGACAGTCTGGAATTTTCCAGTGATGGTGGTAACACCTTTGGCTATCAACCTGGTGCAGGTGCTGATGGTTTTGATCCTGCGATTACTCATTTCCGTCTGCGTCTGGATGGCAGTATGAATCCCTCTCTGGGCAATCTTCAGCCATACTTCGACTATCAATACCGGGTACGTTTACACTGATACGCCACTACTGATACAGGAAAAACATGCAGGATCAGGCCGGACAGGATACAGAACTGCATTCGCAACTGGCAGAAAAAAAAGCGATACGTCAGCCGCTGCTGCGGGCGCTGGTGCTTGGCTGCGGCTGGCTCAGTGTTGTTCTGGGAGTGCTGGGGATTTTCCTGCCGTTGCTGCCGACAACGCCTTTCCTGTTGTTGGCCGCCGCCTGCTTTCTGCGCACATCACCGCGCTTTTATGTGTGGCTGATCCGGCATCCGAAGCTGGGCCGTTATGTGATTTATTATCTCGACGGTAAAGGCATTCCGCTGCGGGCCAAGGTTTATACGCTGTTACTGCTGTGGAGCACCATGCTGCTGACGGCTTTTGTGCTGGTGGATCGCTTGCCGGTTAAAATTATTCTGCCTGCCATTGGTGTGCTGGTAAGCATTTATATTCTGCGTCAGCCAACGCTGGTATTAACGGACAGTAACGGGGACGGACGGCGTTAACTGCACGGAGTTATTTCCGCCATTCCTGACGAAAAATGTTCAGCGCGGTACACCGGTATGGCCGGCAACCACTTCCAGCGCCTGACGGTCGAGAATATCAATGCGGTTATAGTGTGTGCTGATCCAGCCCTCGCTGACCCACTGTGCCAGTACCCGCGCCACCGACTGCCGCGACACGCCCATCATTTCTGCCAGTGCCTGCTGCGACATCGAGTGGCGGGTATCCATACGCTGCAACTGCAATAATTTACGTGCCAGGCGTGCCGGCATCGGCAGCAGGGTGGCTTCTTCCACCGCATCCATCAGCAGGCGCAAACGCTGGCATAAGTGTTTTGCCAGCGTCGGCCATAATTGCGGATAACGCTGCAGCAATGACTGAAAATCCGTTGCGGCGATCAGTAATAATTCGCTGTCTTCCATCGCACTGATGTCGTGGGTGCGTGGCAGCCCGTCGACCAATGAGATTTCACCAAACCAGTCGCCGGGTAAAAAATAGGCCAGTGTCAGCACTTTACCGTCATCGGTCAGGGTGCTGACGCCCAGCCGTCCGCTGATAACCCCCATATAACCTTTCGCCAGATCGCCACGGGCATGTACCTGCTGGCCTGTGTTCAGGCGCAGAATGGTGCTGGCACGGGCCAGTTGTTCCAGCTCCGCGTCCGGCAATTCGGCCAGCCAGCTTTGCCGCAGCAGTTGCAGACGCTGCTGTACGGAGGGTTCGGCGGGTGCGGATAACGGCGGATTGTCAGGCACAGGATTGTCCAAAAATTTACAGAGTTTGCCGCTCAGGCGGGGTATGTTGCTGGTGAGAATAATAACCAGAGGAGTTTAAGATGACCAAGCAAAACGCCGTCAGCGTCCGTGAACAGGTATCCGCCGAAGAATGGCAAATGCGGGTTGATCTGGCCGCCTGTTATAACCTGGTCGCCCATTATGGCTGGGACGATCTGATTTTTACCCATATTTCTGCCCGCGTGCCCGGCCCGGAGCACCATTTTCTGATTAACCCTTATGGTTTGATGTTTGATGAAGTATCGGCGTCTAGTCTGGTTAAGGTGGATCTGCAGGGCAATAAAGTAATGCCGTCGGAATATGAAATTAACCCGGCCGGTTTTACCATTCACAGTGCGGTGCACGAAGCCCGTGATGATGCTAAGTGCGTGATTCATTTACACACCAAAGAAGGAGTGGCGGTTTCGGCACAGAAAGACGGCCTGCTGGCAATTTCCCAGCAATCGCTGTTTCCGCTGTCCGGCCTGAGCTACCACGAATACGAAGGCGTGGCGTTAAATCCGGAAGAAAAAGTCCGCTTGGTCGCGGATCTGGGTGAAACCCAGTTTATGATCCTGCGTAATCACGGTTTACTGACCTGTGCCGATAACGTTGCCGATGCCTTCCTGAATATGTTTATTCTGCAGCGTGCCTGCGAAGTGCAGTTACTGGCGCAGTCCGGTGGCAGTGAATTAATTATGGTGCCGGATGCCATTGTGGCCGGTATTAAACAGGCAGCACAGCAGGTAACCCGCAATGCCGGTGGCAAGCTGGCGTGGCCCGGATTATTGCGTAAACTGGAGCGTATTCAGGCACCTTATGCGCAGTAAATTTGTGCGCTGAAAGGTTATCGTCAGGGTCTGTTTAATCGCCAGAGTCTGTTTAATTGGTGTTAACAGGTCATGAAACACAGAGCAGGGCGAAGTTAAGCCCTGCTCTGTTTTTATAAGAATAAAAAAGGGTTTTTATGAGCGCCAACGCACCGTCGTTAAACCAGTGGCAGCAACAGGGAAAACGTATTTCTCTGCTGGGGCAGGATATTTTCTACTGCACCGCCGGCGATGAAACAAAACCGGCACTGCTGCTGATTCATGGTTTTCCTACCGCCTCCTGGGACTGGCGTTACCAGTGGCAGGCGCTGAGTGAAGATTATTTTGTTATTACGATGGATATGCTGGGTTTTGGTTTCAGTGCCAAACCGCAGAATGGCGATTACCGTATCGCCTTTCAGGCGGATTTACAGCAGGCGCTGCTTAAACATCTGAATATTCAGCAGTACAGCATTCTGGCACACGATTATGGCGATACCGTGGCACAGGAATTACTGGCCCGTGATCTTGATCAGCACGGCGCCAGTAACGGTAGCAAAAACAGCAGCATAAGCGCCTGTATTTTATTAAATGGCGGGCTGTTTCCCGAAACCCACAAACCGGTGCTGGTACAGAAATTACTGATCAGTCCGCTGGGACCACTGTTTGCCCGTTTGTATTCTTATAAAAAACTGCAGAAAACCTTTGCCCATATCTGTGCGAAACCACTCAGCGATGAAGAACTGCAGGGCTTCTGGACATTAATTTCACAGCAACAGGGGCTGCGGGTTTTTCATAAACTGATCCGTTATATGAGTGAACGGCGGCAATTCCGTGAGCGTTGGGTTGGTGCCTTGCAGAATACCCACGTGCCGCTGGCGTTAATTAATGGCTCCGCCGATCCTATTTCCGGTGAGCATATGGTGGCCCGTTACCGTGAGCTGGTAGGCGGGGAAAACATTGTGCAATTGCCGGGTATTGGTCATTATCCTCAGCTGGAAGACAGCCAGATTGTTCTCTCAGCCGTAACGTCTTTTCTGACCACGGTGATTCGCTCTGGCGGATAAAATATTCACAACAGGGTTCGCATGAATCAGCCTTCTTATTCCACTATTGCTGCCTGGGCACTGGCTATCTGCAAAGCCTTGCAGGAATCTGGCCGCGATCCTGTGCCTTTGCTGCAGGATGTCGGCCTGAATCTGCAGGAGCTGGAGCAGCATCCCGACAGCCGTGTTGCCATTGCCACTATGACCGCGTTCTGGGACAGGGTAGAACAGGCTACTGCTAATCCGGCTTTTGGCCTGGAAGTCTCCCGTTATGTGCAGCCGATGCATTTTCGCGCCCTCGGTCTGCTGATGCTCAGCTGCCAGAATATGCAGCAGGTCATTGATAAAATCGGGCGCTATCACGCCATGATTTCCAATACCGTTAATATCCGCGTTATTCATCAGCCACACCGCATTGGTTTTGCAATTGATCCTCTGGCGGGAGTGCCGATCAGCGCCCTCGCTGTTGACGGTTTTTTTGCCACCATCGTTACCTTTGCCCGGCAGTTAACCGGGCAGAATCTGCTGGTACAGAATGTAGAATTAATGCGGTCTTTACCTGTAACAGGTGGCGAGCGCTGGAGTACGTTTTTTCAGTGCCCGGTCAACTTTCAGCAGGCGACCAACTGCCTGTGGTTTGAACGCGCACAGCTGATAAAAATGGCATTGCCCGGTGACTCACAACTGGCTGCTGCCAACGAAGCTCTGGTTGAACAATACCTGCAAAAAATGAATGCTCTTAACTGGCACGAGCGGATAAAAAACAGCATTCAGGCGGTGCTGGAACAGGGCGAACCGACGCTGGCCGATACCGCACAGGTCTTTAATCTGAGCGAACGGACGCTGCGGCGTTATCTGCAACAGGAAGGCACCAGTTTCCGTCAGGTACTGGAAGAAGTGCGGCGTGAAATGGCGGTACATTACCTGCTACAGACAGCGGTGCCGGTAACGGATATCGCGTTACGGCTGGGGTTCAGTGACAGCAGTAATTTTAACCGCGCGTTTCAGCGCTGGTTTGAGCAGACGCCGGGGCAATACCGTAAGGAAAAGAAAAGCGCCGGAGCTTAAAAAGCACCCTCGCAGAAAGTCTCTTGCCATCTGGCTCCCACGCTCATCTGGCTCCCATGTTCTGCGTATCCCTTGCCGGTACTGTTGCATTTCCACACGGAGCGGAGCGTTCCCACGCGGAGCATTCCCACGCGGAGCATGGGAACGAGAAGAACGAGAAGAAACAGAAAGTCTCTTTCCATCTGGCTCCCACGCTCTGCGTGGTAGCCCTTGCCTGTACACACTAAGCAGGGCATTCCCACGCGGAGCGTGGGAACGAGAAGAGCAGAGCATGGGAACGAGAATATCCATCTGGCTCCCACGCTCTGCGTGGTAGCCCTTGTCTGTACACACTAAGCAGGGCATTCCCACGCGGAGCCTGGGAACGAGAAGAACGAGAAGAACGAGAAGAAAATTTAATCCGGCAAAACAATCGCAAACGAAGTTGCAGGTTTTTCAAACAGGCTGAAAAAACGCACCAGATCAATCTTGCTGCCATCAATGTTCAGGTCATCGGAAAACAGCGTGTCTTTTAAGCCGACTTCACCAATCAGCATGCTGATAAACAGCGGGTGAGTCAGGTTCAGGCTGGCGTTGATTTCACCTTCTTCCGGCGTGTCTTTGCTCAGCTGACGATGATGCAGTACCGCATTTTCAACCCATAGCAGATGGCTTTCATTCAGATCGGTGAAATTAATTTTAATGCGCCAGTTTTTATCGGCGGCATCTTCGGCTTTTAAGCGCACGGCCAGAGTATCGAAGAAGTTGGCAACCGGCGTCTGCAGCAGCATATCTTTCATGGTGGCGATATTAATGCCGGTTTCCGGTGTGCCGGTACGTAATTCCAGTGCTGCTGTTAAATACACATCACGCCACGGGCCGGACTCAGCCTGATAACCCAGCTGATCATAATTACGTGCCAGCAGTTTACGTGCCGCACTATTATCCGGTTCGGCAAACACCAGATGATTCAGCAGCTCGGCACTCCAGCGGTAATTACCGGCATCAAACGCACTCTGTGCTTTTTCCAGCAGGGCACCGGCGCCACCGGCGAGAGCAACATAACCGGCGGCACGTTGCGGATCGGGCAGCGGATCAAGGTGGGCCGGGTTGGCGTCGTACCAGCCTAAATAGCCCTGATAAACCGCACGTGCATTGTGTTTGACCGTGCCGTAATAACCCCGGCTGGAAAAGGCCTGAGCGAGGGAGTCGGGCAGGGCCAGATCTTCGGCAATTTCACCCGGTGTCATGCCCTGGTTCATACGGCGTACGGTCTGGTCGTGAATAAATTTATAGGTATCGCGCTGTTGTTTCAGGAAGGTCTGAATACGTTCTTTGCCCCACATCGGCCAGTGGTGGCTGGCGAAATAAATATCGGCATCGGCAAACAGATTACGTGCTTCTTCAATATAAGCACTCCATTTCATGGCGTCGCGTACTTTGGCACCGCGCAGGGTGTAGAGGTTGTGCATATTGCGCGAAACCACTTCACCACCGCAGAAGGCTTTATATTGTGGTAAATAAAAGGTGAACTCGGCCGGTGCTTCGGATTCCGGGGTGTACTGGAACTGAAACTGAACACCGTCAATGGTCAGCTCGGTTGGGGTTTTACTGACTAGCTGGTTGGGTTCAATAATGCTGAACTCACCAAACGCCGGGCCTTTACCCAGGCCGGAATCCACATGGCCGAATTCGTCCCGCGCCAGATTTTTACCGTACATATACACCGCACGGCGGCTCATGGCGGTACCGGCAATAATATTTTCGCTGGTGGCTTCTTCCATAAATCCGGCCGGTGCAATCACCGGAATATTCCGCTGCTCAATTTCCTGCTGGCTGATAATGCCGAGCACGCCGCCAAAATGGTCGATATGGCTGTGGGTAAATAAAATGGCGCTGATATTCCGTGTGTCTGGGTAGCGCTCTGCCAGTTGCTGCATGGCGAAATTAAAGGCGGTGCGTGATGTTTCTTTAGCGGTGATCGGGTCGATCACAATCCAGCCGCTGTCGCCTTTAATCAGCGTCATGTTGGATAAATCAAAACCACGCAGCTGATAAATGCCCGGCGTGACTTCAAATAAACCGTGAATATTATTCAGCTGTGCCTGACGCCACAGGCTGGGGTTGACGCTGTTGGGTGCATCACCCTGAACAAAACCGTAGGCCGGCATATCCCAGACGTTTTTGGCCGGGTCGGCCAGCGAAGCAACCTGCAGGTTTTCCGGGCTGGCGATCAGGCCACGGCGGGCATCGTTAAAATCCTGCTGATCATTCAGGTTCAGTTGCTCTGCCACCTGACGGTTTGCCGCAATGGTGGTGGCGGTAGCCGCGCGTTCGTCGCTGCTGACGCTGATCTGGTTATCGGACTGACCGCAGGCGCTCAGTAACAGACCGGCGCTGAGCAGCAGCCCGGCATGCAGGCTTTGCTGACCACGGATTTTGCGCAAGCGCAAAGCAGGGAAAGGAAGTTTGATTGTCATTATAAGCTCCTGTGCTGATCTCTCAGTGTAGGAGCCTGACTGCGGCGTTGCCGGTTCGCACCGGTCAGTCACTTGTCTTTACTGACCACTCTTAAGTGGCCAGTCTGAAGTGAAGTGGCCAGTCTGCTGATACTGCCCGGTTTAATGCTGGCGGTTTAATGTTGAGTCGTTAACGACAAGCGGTAGGCCGACAGTGCCGGTAACAGGCCGGCGAGTAAAGCCAGAGCAATGCTCAGCCCTGCATAAAGCCCACTGCCGTCGAGGTTCAGCAAAGGTTCAATCAGCAAGCCATAGTGTTCGGCCAGCAGCGGTTGTGCCAGCCATTGCGTAGCCGCTGCGATGCTCAGGGCCAGCAGCCAGCTGAGCAGCGTCAGCAGTAATACCTCGGTTTCCAGCAGCACAAAGAGGTACAGCGGGCGGGCGCCAATAATACGCAGCAGGGCAATTTCCTGACGTCGTCCGGCCACGGTGACCTGCAGCATAGCCACCGAGCCGAGCAGGCTGGTGATTAACATCAGCAGGCTCAGTGCCTGCAGCAGTTGTTCGGCATTACCCAGCAATTGCCAGAATTCGCTCAGGGCAACGCCGGGAATGACCGCGGTTAGCGGTTCCTGATGGGGCTGGTTTAAAACGTTCTGCAGCTGAAATAACAGCGGCCGTGAGGTCAGCCCAACAAAGAGGGCGGAGATGGCATCAGCCTCAGGCAGATCCTGCCAGCCGGCCGTTGTTAGACGCAGAGCCTGTTGCGGATCGTGCAGCGCTTCCAGCGTTTGCAGATGCACATGCAGCGAGCGGTCAACCGGCGTGCCGGTTGGCTGCAGGATACCGGCAACCACAAAATCCACCTCTTTGTGTTGCATAAAACTGTGGCCATGGCTGCCGTGGCTGAGGTGCAGATGATCGCCCACGGTATAGCCACGCTCGCGTGCCACGGTGGCACCAATAAATACCTGCAGCGGTGCGGCAAAGTGTGGTTGCTGCAGATTGATCGCCGGCAGGGCGCTGCTTAATTGCAGCGCCTGCTGGCGGCCGTAACGGAAATGGCGGAAGTAATCATCGTTGGTGCCGATCACCGCATAGCCCTGATGGGAGTCGCCGAGCACGATGGGAAAGGCCCAGGCGGTTTGCGGCCGTTGTTCGATTTCATGCCAGCGCTCTGCCGACATCGCCTGAGTTGGCGTGCCCATGCGGAATACTGAATACAGTAACACCTGCAGTGGATGGCTGCGGGCGGCCACAATCAGGTCGGTGCCGCTGATGCTGTTGCTGAAGCTGCTGCGTAACTCGCTGCTTAAGCTGCGGGTCAGTAACAGGGTGGCGAGGCTCAGGCTCATCGCCAGCACAATCAGCGCCACCGCCAGTTTACGCTGCAGCAGACTTTTAACGGCCAGACGCATCAGCATGGCAGTGGCTCCTTATCTGATTCCGGAGTGGCGCGCTGACCGGGCTTGCAGCTGGCGATATCCAGCACCCGGTCAAAATGCGGCTGCAGGCTGAGGTCGTGGCTGACCAGTAACAGGCTGGCACCGCTGGCGGAACACTCCTGCAGCAGCAGGCGCATAAAGGCATTTTTGTTGTCGTTATCCAGTGCCGAGGTCGGCTCGTCGGCGATGATCAGCGCCGGACGGTGTACCAGTGCGCGGGCAATAGCAGCGCGCTGTTGCTGGCCAACGCTCAGCCGCGCCACGGTCTGGTTAGCCTGTTTGCTCAGATTCAGTTGTTGCAGCAGATACCCCTGCCAGTGGCGGTCGTTGTGCTGCCCGGCAAAGTTCTGCATCAGCTGCAGATTTTCGCTCACCGTCAGATAGGGCAGCAGGTTAAAGGTCTGGCTGATCACTCCGGTTTTGCTGGCACGCAGGTGGTCGCGCTGACGCGCGCTCAGTTGCCACAGCGATTTACCGGCCAGCCAAATCTCGCCGGTACTGGGCTGACAGAGCCCGGCAATAATATTCAGCAGGGTCGATTTACCGCTGCCCGACGGGCCATGCAGAAAACAGCGCTCGCCGGCCTGTAATTGAAAATGGCGGATATCCAGCAGGGTTTCTGCCTGTCCGGATTGGGCATCCGGCCAGGCGTGCAGCAGATGGCGGATTTCCAGCACCGGCTGTACGGCGACAGGTTGATCTGCGGAAAGATCGGCTGTGATCATGTTGATCAGAAGCTCCAGTTCAGCCCTAACTGCACATTGCGCCCGGCAAGCGGGGCCGCATGTTTCAGGTAGGACACATGGTTAACGGCGTATTGGTCGGTCAGGTTACTGGCGGCGAGGCGCCAGAGCAATTCGCTGTGCGCGAACAATTGGCGGTAACTGAGGCTGGCGTTCAGCAGCGTATAGCCGTCGCTGGGGTCTTCGTTGGCGGCGGTGCGCTTCTGGCTGGCTGTTGCCTGTCCTTCCAGGCGCATCAGCAGATGCCCGCTTTCCCGGTTGATGGCAAACAGGGCACTGGCCGGTGGCGTTCGTGGCAGATGATCACCGTTACGCAGACGCGCCTGAACCACATCGGCATTGATATCCAGATGCCAGAGTTCGTCAATGTTGTGCTGCCAGCTGAACTCCGCACCGAGAAAACGGGCATCGTCCTGCTCATGGCGATACACATGATTATCGTGGAAGGGATCGGTGAAATCTTTCAGCTCGTTGTAGATGTAATCCTGAAAACGGTAGTGGAACAGGGCGATTTTTACGCGGTCATGTTCGCTTTCACGCAGCCAGTTAATATCCACTGTCCAGGCGGTTTCCACGCTCAGGTCGGGATTATCGAGCTGGAATGAGAAGGTCGCATGGTGATCACCATTCCAGAACAGCTCGGCGGCATCCGGTGCGCGTTGTACCCGTGCCAGATTCAGTCCCAGACGCTGTTGCTCATCCAGCACCCAGGTGCCGGCTGCCGACAAGGTCGCCGGATTGAAATTTTTGTCGTTGTAGTAGCTGCGTTGCTGGCGATAGTTGGGGTCAATCGGGTCCGGGTCTGAGCTGATACTGACAGAATCAAGGCGTGCGCCAAGTTCCAGCGTGCCCTGTGCCCAATCGCGTTGCTCAACCAGAAACACACCGGTTTGCGTGGTTTCGTTCAGGGGCATTGGCGTTGAGTGGGAATGCAGAAAGCCGCCAAGTTCACGGTTTAACAGGTTGAATCCGGTTTCTCCGTCCCAGGCGGTTGCCGCAAACGAAGGGATGCCGCTGCAGCCGCTGTGATTATGGCATAAGGCCAGTTTCTGATATTTCATCTGCAGGCCAAAGGTTCCCTGCCATTGGCCGAATGCCGCATGGCGCATACGGCTTTGCAGCTCCCAGCTTTCCTGATCAAACAGGCCGATATCCACCGTGGCGGCACCGGGAATATCATTTCTGGCCCCGGTTTCTGCGTGTTCATAATCGTTGAATGACAGCTCGGTGCGCCATTCATCCAGCCAGCTGAAAGCGCTGGATGGGTCAGGACGCCAGGCACCTTTCAGGTCATAACGGACTTGCGTGGGCTTAACCCGGAAAGGCTCGCCATCGGTATTGGGCACGCCGTAGTCATATTCCAGAGTGCTGATGCTGCCACCGATAAAGCCCCGTTGACCGTCCGCCCAGCTCAGGGCAACAGCACCACCTGAGCCTTCGCTGTCGCTGTTGGCAATGCGGCCACTGTTGTTGGCGGCTGGAATGTCGCCGCGCTCGCCGCTGTGGTAATCAGCGGCACTGCGCTGAAAACCGTCGAGGTGCAGTGTCCAGTTGCCACGGCTTGTATCCATTAAGCCATCGGTGCTGTAACCGCTGTCGTTGCTGCTGCCTTTAATATTCAGCCCGCCACTCAGGGCTGAGCCTGGTTGTTCATGGATGCGGCGGTCAATCAGGTTAACCACGCCGCCAATGGCACCACCACCGTACATCAGGGTGGCCGGACCGTAGATCACTTCAATCTGTTCTGCGGAGCTGGCTTCTGCCATCGGCGAGTGGTCGGAGCTCATGGCGGATAAGTCGGCGCTGTCACTGCCATTCTGCAAAATTTTTACCCGGCTGCCGCTCATACCGCGAATAACCGGCCTGCCAACGCCGGGCCCAAAGGAGGCGTTGGCAATACCTGGTGTGCTGTCGAGTAATGTACCGAGAGTGTCACCCGGGTTGCCGTTGATCGCGTCTTTATCAAGAACGGTCGCAGGCTGGGCAACATCGTAGATTGAATTCTGTCCGGCACTGCTGACAACAACGGTATCAAGTTCGGCGGAATGAGCGAGTACCTCAACGGACAGGCAAGCGGAGGTAAGACTTGTAATAACGGGAAACAGACGAGGCATAAAAAAGAACCTGAAGCGTAAGGGCCAGCAGATGCTGGCCCGGGTTATCTGAGCAGGGGTTACGCAGAGCAATTAATGATCGTGATCATCATCCGCGTGCTCTTCCTCTGCTGCATGAGCGAATACAGCGCTGAAGGCATTGTTCAGGTTGCTGTTGGCAGTCGTTGAGTGCAGGTGATAATCGTCTTCAGCACTATGGGCATCGACTTCGTACAACGTGCTTGTTGCACTGTTTACAACCAGAAACTCATAAGCACCGGCCAGCAGCTGAGCATTCGCTGTGCTCCAGATGGCTGCAGCGGCTCCCAGTTGCTCCCGTGCAGTTTCTCCGCTGGCTACCGGGTTGCTGCTTTCATTCACATCAAAGCGGCTCACGGCCAGTTTGCCGCTGTTACTCAGAAGAGCGATGGCATCGTCTTCGGTTGTTGTTGTCACCGCGATAATGTCACCGAAGTTTTCACCGGTAATGGAGACTAAATCGCCACGGTGCGGATGGTCGCTGTGGGCATTAACCAGCCACAGCTGATCGGCCGACCAGGCCGCAATAACACTGTGTTCATGGTTCGTTTTGGTTAAACCGGTAATGTTTTCGATAAAGCCGGTGCTGCCTGTTGTGACTTCACCGATGGCACCTTCACGGCGTGGGGCGGCTTCAGGGTAGCGCTGGGTGACGTGGAGGGTTTCACCGGCGCCTGCCGGATGGCCGTCAACGGTTACATAGCCGCTGATCAGCCAGCGCAAGGTGCCATCACCGCATAAAATAAGCGTGAAGTTATCAGTCTGAGCGGTTTGTTCTACGCCATCGGCGCAGGTCATGGATTCTGCAAAGTAGCCATCGGTATTCGGGCGTACCCAAATCAGACCATCGCTACCGGTTGTGCCGTCAGCATTAACCACAGTGATGTCGGTATTGGTTGGGGTTACCGCGTTAGGCGTAAAGGTCATGAACTGACCGCCCTGTAAAGCCAGAGCCGGATAGACCAGGTTATTGGGTAGGGTCAGTCCGCTAACTGCTTCGCCATCGGCGGCTTCCAGCAACAGGCCGCTGCCATCATTTTTCAGCACAGAGAAGTGGTCTGTTGTGGCGACTACCTGAGCAACATCGGTAATGGGGGCTGCGGTTAATGTTGCAACAGCATGAGCGTGAGCATCTTCACCGTGCATATGCTCCAGACCCGAGCTGACAATGCTCAGATCACTGCCATTCAGCATGGCGAGGGTGACACCATCGTTAGACAGAACCAGCTGAGCATCGGCACCTGTGGCTACGGTGGTGGAGGTGAACTGCTCGCTTGTAACCGTCTGATCAAACATTTTCAGGGTGTCAGCAGAGCCGGACAGTGAGTAAATCAAACGACCACCTTCGGCGTGAACATGGTCATGATCGTGATCATCATCGCCATCATTTGAAGATGATCCGCCGCAGGCGCTCAGGGTCAGGGCCAGCAAGGTGGTTAACGCGGTGGTCGTTACCGGTTTAAGCAAATGGCGGTGACGGAAGCGTACCTGGGGTTGTGCTCGTAGGTTCATGCTGAATTCCTTATAGTCTGCGTCTTGTGTCAGTAACGTTGGCGCTGCCGGGCTTGGCAAGGTGCGGCGCGCCAAAGAAATGATATGTTATATTATAACTTTTAGAATAGGAAACCCTGAGATGGCTGTTTTTCGTTTTCTGTTGTCGGGTGGCTGCTTGCTGGCGCTTAGCTGTGTGGGTATCACACCGGCTGTGCTGGCCGCAGACCCGGTCTACCGCGAAATTGAATTTGCCGATTTGCTGCCGGATGAGGATTTCAAAGCGCTGTCGAATCCACCGGCCGAGCTGGCGGCGATTGCCGATGGTTCAGAAGAAGATCAGATTGATGCGGCGCTGGGGCAGGGCGAAGTGGGGAAAAACCCGGATCAGCCGCAGACTGACTGGCACCGGGCGTTGCAATCAACCAATATCCGCGCTGAATTTAACGGCCAGAAAGTCCGTATTCCGGGCTACATAGTGCCGCTGGAGTTTGATGACCAGCAGGTAGTTACCGAGTTCTTTCTGGTGCCTTACTACGGCGCCTGTATTCATCTGCCGCCGCCGCCACCGAATCAGCTGATTCTGGGCAAAAGCAGCGATGGGGTAATGCTGGAAACCATCTACGATCCGTTCTGGATTGAAGGGACGCTGCTGACGGAAGTGAATAAAAATGACGTGGCGACTTCGGCCTACCGCATGACGGTTGATCAGATTATTCCGTATAAAATGCAGTAAGCCTGAGCCGTCGTAAGCGGGGTTACTCCCAGACCGGGAATGGGTCGGGCAGTTGTTGCCAGAGCTCTTGCCCGGCCAGCAGTTCGTCGTCGTTCAGCAGGCAGGCGTCCAGCTGCTGGTGGACGTCCTGTTGGTTGAGGCCCTGACCAATAAACACCAGCTCCTGGCGCATATCACCAAAAGGCTCCACCCATTTTTCGCGGATATAGGCGAGGGATTCTTCATCCTGTGGCCAGCGCTCATCGGGTACGGCTTTCCAGAACATGCCGGCAAAACCATGGTGGGCAATTCCGCCAGCCTGACTCCATTGACCGGCAAATTGCGGGCGGCTGGCCAGCCAGAAATAGCCTTTGGAGCGCAGCAGCTTGCCGTCTGGCCAGTTCTGATGCAGAAAATCCCAGAATTTTTGCGGATGAAAGGGTTTGCGCGCACGGTACACAAAACTGCCGATACCGTATTCCTCGGTTTCCGGATGATGCTCGCCGCGTAATTCCTGCAGCCAGCCCGGTGCCTGAGCGGCCTGATCAAAATCAAAACTGCCGGTGCTCAGTACTTTATCCAGCGGCGCATTGCCTTTAACCATCGGGATCTGTTCAGCGCGTGGATTCAGGCTGTGCAGAATGGCCTGCAGGCGCTGCAGCTGCTCCGCGCTGACCAGATCGGTTTTGCTGATCAACAGCTTGTCGCAGAATTCAATCTGATCAATCAGCAGGTCGCTGACACTGCGCTGGTCGTCCTCACCCAAGGATTCACCGCTTTCCTGCAAGGAACGGGCAGCGTCAAAATCCTGCAGAAAATTCACCGCATCCACCACCGTGACCATCGTATCCAGACGGGCAATATCCGACAGGCTGACGCCATCTTCATCGGCGAAGGTAAAGGTTTCAGCCACCGGCAGCGGCTCGGCGATGCCGGTGGATTCAATCACCAGATAATCAAAGCGCCCGGCTTCCGCCAGTTGGCGTACCTCAATTAACAGGTCTTCGCGCAGGGTGCAGCAAATGCAGCCGTTGCTCATTTCCACCAGTTTTTCTTCACCGCGCTTCAGCTCAACTTCGTCTTTTACGAAGGCAGCATCGATATTCACCTCGCTCATATCATTCACAATCACCGCCACCCGACGGTTATCGCGGTTATGCAGAATATGATTGAGCAGGGTGGTTTTACCGGCACCGAGAAAGCCAGACAGCACGGTAACCGGCAGGCGGGTATCGGCCATCGCCGGAGTTGCCCTTTCAGGGCTGCTTGCAGGAGCGTTCATAAAATCCTCTCGTGGCTGGTTTGTATTGAATTGTTATAACATAACACTTAAGGTGAGACAGAAGCAAGAATGGGGACAAGTCTGCGCAGCTGTTGCAGGCCGGAAGAGGAGGGGAAAATCCGCACAGGTTGCCGCTCTGAGGTCACTGGGCTGTTGGCATTAAAACCGTTATCCTTGCGTTCTTTATGTTTAACGCGGATTTAACCCACATGGCTTTTGTAAAACAGCACATAGATTGGATTTTATTTATTCTTCTGGCCGCAGTGTTTATCGCGTTTCCGCAGATTGATCTGAGCGTCAGCCGCTGGTTTTACGACGCAGAACAAGGCCGCTGGCCGCTGGCCAACCACCCGATCAGCGAGTCGGTGTATGCGTTATTCCGTTATGTTCCCTATGTGCTGGTGCCGGTTTTACTGATTGCCGTGGCGCTGACCTTTGTAAAAGGCGGCATTGCGCAGGCGCAGCGTAAAGCCTGGGTATTTATTCTGGTGTCGTTGCTGGCGGGCCCCGGCATTCTGGTGCATACCGTATTTAAAGAAGGTTTTGAGCGGGCGCGGCCAAAGCAGGTGCAGGAATTTGGTGGCCACAGTGGTTTTACACCGGCCTTTGTGATTTCAGACCAGTGTGCAAAAAAATGTAAATCTTTCGTTAGCGGACATGCGGCGATGGGGTTCTGGCTGATGGCGTTCGCCTGGGTTTTCCGTCGCCGCAGCTGGTTCTGGGCTGGTATGGCGGTGGGAATTGTGGTCAGCGCCGGACGTATTGTGCAGGGCGGACACTTTTTAAGTGATACGATTTTTGCCGGTTTTGTCTGCTATTTTACCTACCGGCTGATGAGCTACTGGATTCTGGGTTACAGCCGGATTCAGGACGATAAAAAAGCCTGAGAAAACTTCTGATTATTTTCTGGCAACAATAAACACAGACTGTGCTGCCGGTTGCCAGAGATGATCGATACTGAAGCCTGCCTGATTCAGTTTTTCCACTAACTCCGTTTTATTAAAACGATGTACAAAGGGCGCCAGACTCAGCATCTGCATCAGCGGAATCAGCATACGCACGAAGGGGTTCATTTCCTTCACCAGCGCTGTGCTGGTAATAAATACACCGCCTGGCTTTAACGCCTTATAACTGATAGCGATGGCGGAATCCGGATCTTCCAGCAGGTGCAGGATATTCAGCCCCAGCACGGCGTCAAAGCTGGCCGATGGTGGATTAATACTTTCCAGCGTTCCCTGCTGAAAACGGATATTACCGATGCCCGCGTCTTTGGCTTTTTGTGCCGCAATGGCCAGCATATTGTCGGAAATATCCGTTGCCAGAACCTCTTTAACATACGGCGCATGAACCATCGCGGTGCTGCCGGTACCGCAGCCAAACTCCAGCACCGACCAGTCGGGTTGCAGATATTTTTCGGTGATATCCAGCTTCTTACGGTAGGCCGCTTCATCCTGAATCCGGCTTTTGGCATAGCGCTGTGCACTGTTATCCCAGAATGTCTTTGAATCCTTCATCGCCATCTCCTTTGCTTACCTGTGCGGATTACGCCGTAAAGTGCAGCAGTAATTCAGTGTGTCCGGTATGACTGTCGGTTTGTTCCCGGACCAGTGTAAAGCCCTGACTCCGGTAAAAACGACAGCTGGGTTCGTTGGCTTTATATACCGTAAGATGCAGCTCATTGCGCTGCTGTTTGGCGTGATTTAATAATTGTTTACCAATGCCCCGACCCTGATGCTGCGGAGCAACAAAGATGGCAGCCAGCGTGTTGTTATGCAGAGCATAAAAACCGACAGCCTGTGCATTCAGCTCAAATACCCAGACATCGGAGTTGGGTAAATACACATCGCGCATATTATCCAGCTGAGACTGCCAGAATGATGGCTCAATAAAATCATGGGCTTTAACGGACGCATCCAGCCAGACTGTCAGTATTGCGTCGATATCACTGCGGGCAGTCTGTGTGTCTGCGCCGGGTGGGGGCAGCGTAGCGGGGGAGGTTGTGGTATTCAGACGGATACCGGCAGCGGGTCTGATCATAATTATCCGGGGCTAAATTTTAACAACAAAGATAGTTTTAACAACAAAGATAGTTTTAACAACAAAGAGGGTTCAGGGCATATCAAGGCAACTGAAGCTGTCTGGCAGAATCTGCTGCTGATTATCGCGCTCAAATTTTAAAAATCGTGTGGAACATTCCTGATTCTGCCAGGGTTTGCAGCTGGAAACCGACAGCGTACAGACTCCGTTATAACAACCGTAAATCAGGCGGTTTCTGCTGGTTGTATTATTCATTTCCAGCAGCGAGGCAATAACAGCTCCCACTGTGGTAACCGGGCTGCCTTCGCAGGCGTAATGCTCTGCGGCAATTTCCGTGCTGGCATAGCGCATCACATTTTCCAGTAATGGCTGTTGGTCTGCCGCCACCGGACTTTGGTGATAGGAACAGACCCAGGCGCTGAATAAGCCAGTGGCCGTTCCCAGCAGGAAAACAGTAATAACCAGTGCTGTACGTTTCATCGCATCACTTTCCGCTTATAAACCGGCTTTGGCCCGTTCAATCGCGGCATTGATCGCCGCTTTCGCTTGTGGGCTGTTTTTCCAGCAGGTGGTTCTCAGCATCTGAGCTACTCTCTCGGCGATATCTTCAGCGTTGTAAGCGGCCAGCTCAACCAGCGAACTGATACCAATTTCCTCAAAGCGTTTGATCACGGTTGGGCCGACGCCTTTTACTGCCAGCAGGGCTTCTTTTTCAGATTCAGAAAATTTCATAGATTGCTTTATTTTAAGGGGGGCATTCGGACTTGGTAGTTTTCTCGGTAAAAATCAAAGTCTTTCTTAGCTGAGTTATTTTTGGGATTGGACACCTCGTCGGTTTAAATTTGGTGTCCGTTAAAGCGGGGAAAGATCAAGGTCTTTCTTGGCTGAATATATTTTGGCATTGGACACCTCGTCAGTTTGACTTTGGTGTCCGTTAAAGCGGGGGAAGCTCAGGGCGAACACGCCTGCGCTTGTTAGGTGCTTTTTGTTTAATTAACGGATTTTGAATCATAGCACTTTGCCAAATTAAAGACTTGAACTGGAATAATGTTTTATGATTTTTAATCAGGGCCCAATGCAACAACATTTAACTACCTTTGTTTTATTAAAACCACTTGCACAAAGAACATGACCAATCTTCATTGCTCGCTTCAGCGAGCTGCTTTTAATCTTGGGTTTATCAGGTTTTCCTGAAATTGTATTTTCCATTCTTTGATTAAATACTAATTATCAAATCCCTTCTCTTTTTTCCTCTTTCCGCCTAACGCCTGCATTTGCGGTTTGGGTGAAATGGCGGCTGTTTTGCATTTTTTTGCAAAACAGGTGACAGTTTACCCAAATCCGGCAAGATGCACTTGTTAGGCATTTTTTCTTGATAGAAACAATGAAAAATCATCATTTACCTTTGACGCCATCAAAGTTAATTTACTTCCGCCATCAGAAACAAAACCTATGCATGTATTGCTGGTGTTTCCAGCCAATCCAAGCAGGGTATTTGGGCTATCTCCAATCAATTTTTTTGTATATTGGCCCGAGAATGAAGAGCCAGAAACGCTGCCAATCAACTTAACAGAATACTTGCTTACTCCAAGCGCTGAAGCTGGCTCTTCCCAAGACGCCTCTAACTTATGGTTACTTACTACAACTTTTGTCTGAGTTACGCCCTTAACAAACCATTCTCCCTCAAGCTCTTTAGGATTACCCAGATAATATTGCTCAATATAAGAACGAATTAGTTTCTGACGGCTGAGTGATTTTTTACTCAATTTTTCCCACTTTTCTCTCTGCTCTTCTTTCTTTTCATTAATGGCAGTGATTAATCTATATACATTTTTATGCGTATCATCTGACTCTAATGCCTTTTTGGCAATTTCTTCTGCCTCTTCGGTAAAACCTGCATCTAATAGCAAATACCCTTGATTGGCCATTGCTAAAGTATTTTCATAACTGGCAGCTTTCTTATAGTTATCAATAGCTTTAATTTTCAAGCCAGCTTCTTGAGCACGCACACCCAGATTGTTTAATGCTGTAGAATTTTCACTATCAATTCTAATTAGTCTTAGGTAGTTGCTTATTGATATATCATCGATATCTTCATTGCTTGCTGCATAAGCAGAATTAAATAACTCGTCTCGATTATTGGGATCAAATTCCAAAGATTTATCTTTGCAATAGATAGAAATGGTTTTGTTACCTAGAGATTCTTCAATTTTAGAAAGGGCTTCATAAATTTTTGCCTTTTGATTTTCCTCTTCAACCTTTAACAAACGACTAATTAATAACTCTCGTGCTTGAACTGGATCATTATCTTTATTCATTGCATGGGCTAAGTTTACTTTAGCTTCTGTAATCAAAGGCTCTGATTTAAATTCGTTTGCTGCTTTTTCCCAAATCTGGACTTCCTTATTGTATTGCATACTGTCACTTAAACAGAATGAAAGCCATGTTAAGCTATTTAGCTTTGATTCCTCGGTCTTTGCTGTACGCGCCAACTCTTCTAGCTCAAGAATTGCCGCGTTGTCCTTACCTTTCTCAAACTTAAAGAAAAGATAAATCGCCTTATTTTCCTCTAACTTAACTTCATCTTTTTCTTCCAATGCATACTTTTTAAAAACCTTTTCGGCTGCGTCTAAATCCCCATTTTCAAATGCAGTGTGCATCTCTGAAAACCAGCCTTCCTCCTTGGCCTTTTCTTCTTTTTCCGTCTCTTCATCATGGTCTATCGGCTTTTCATCAGCATTCGATAACTTAACTACTTTCTCGTCGCTTCCATTTATTGGCGCGACAGCGTTCATCCCAATCTCGGAATCGCCGTTCCTGAAAGAAAAAGAAGTTAGCCTAGAAATAAAATCAGAGATAGCATCTCTGCAAATTATTAATAGCACTAAAAACAAAAGGCTGACCATATTTTCAGATAAAAATCCAGTTATTATCTGCGTTATTTCTAGTGCGGTATTTGGTGTGTCAGACATGAATTATATTTATCACCTTGTAAGCCTAACAGTTTCTTAGTAGGCATGCTCATTAACACACCTAAGCCCTTATTCAGATTTCCAGCCTAACCTATTGTCCGGGCTGTAGAAATCATCGTTATTTTCTTTCTTGTCAGGATATAAACGTGCATGCGCGCTTTTACCCTGAGTCGCTCTTTACACTTTGCGCGTTATCACTTTTCGTAAAAGCCTAAATGATTGATTTTCTTCCATTCATTCTGGGCCGAAGGCGTCAATCCGCGCATGCGCGTTTTGCTGCCGGAGCGTAAACGCGCATCAGATTGTACAAAAAGTAAAATATACGGGTTGTTTGTACATGATCTTTCTCTGGTCATTTTCAGTGCTTTTCCGGCAGTGAAAATCGTTCTGGTCTGCTTGTATTCCAGACACGCTGCCGCCCGTCCTTATATACGCAGGGCAGGAATGGCGTGGTTTATCATTCGGGATTGAAGCGGGGAGGGCGTGTGTCCGGACGGTGTGTTCGTACGATATGGCGGCATCCCTGCTGTGGTTCGAGAGTACTGAAATTCGGGGTTGGGTTCAATAATTGATAAAACTGGTTACAAGTGGCAAATGACGACAGGTATTGCTTTGGCTCTTCTTGATAATGAAAGCTGTGATCTGGTGGGCAGTGCCCACCCTACATATCAATACGAACGTATGGCAGCTTCTGTCACGGATAAGATCCGCTCCCACAATACATTGCCTGCTTTGAAATGTGGCTTTGCATCATGGTTTGTGCGCCTGCGTTGGGCCAAAGGCGCTTATATCACTGTGCGAAGTTTCCTTTCAGAAAATACCCTGTCTGCCCTGAAAAGCCGCGTTGCGTCTGAATAAACGCGGCATTTGTGCGTTGCCAGCCAACCAGGCAGCCAATCCGGTGGAAAGCACGACCCGGCCCGGAGCTTCTTCTACTAAGGGTTTTAGGCTCTAAGCTCCGGGCGAATTGTTGTGCGGGCCGGATTGGCCACGCAGTTGGCTGAACAGCACCGCACAGCCGCAAGAGAGGATCGGAAGGAGATACTTCTCCTTGCATGGGGGCGCAGGGGGCGGAGCACCCGCAAAGGCCTAAACGAGATTAAAAAAACCACCCCGCGTAGCGGCTACTCAACCGGCCCCGAAAAGGCCTCAAAGAGACTAAAAAAACCAGCCCGCGCAGCGGCCAAAAACAAACCGGATATCGCGACTGAAAGTCGCTCCTGCTGAAAATAGCTCCTACTGCCGTTGACCCTGTAGTCGCCGTACTCTCCATCACAATAAACAGCCATAAAAAAACTCCGGGCAAAACCCGGAGTTTTTTATTATTGCCAGCAGCTGACTGAACCTGGTTTCAACACCACCTGATTTCAGTTAGAGCCGCCAGCAAAGGCGGCGGTCATTATTTCAGATCATAACGATCTGCATTCATGACCTTCACCCAGGCTTTAACAAAGTCTTTTACAAACTTCTCTTTGTTATCGTCCTGTGCGTACACCTCGGCGTAAGAACGCAGGATGGAGTTAGAACCAAACACCAGGTCGACACGGGTCGCGGTCCATTTTACATCGCCGCTTTTACGCTCAACGATGTTGTAGGAGTTTTTACCCGTCGGCTTCCAGCTGTAGGCCATGTCGGTGAGGTTCACAAAGAAGTCGTTGCTTAATACGCCTTCTTTATTGGTGAACACACCGTGTTTGCTGCCACCGTGGTTGGTACCGAGTACGCGCATACCGCCGACCAGTGCGGTCATTTCTACGGCGGTAAGTCCCATCAGTTGTGCGCGGTCGAGCATCAGTTCTTCCGGCATTACTGTGTAGTCTTTTTTCACCCAGTTGCGGAAGCCATCGTGGATCGGTTCCAGCGGTTCAAAGGATGCTGCGTCGGTCATCGCGTCGGTGGTATCACCACGGCCCGCTGCGAACGGCACAACGATATTCACGCCTCCGTCTTTGGCGGCTTTTTCAACCGCGGCGCTGCCGCCCAGTACAATCAGGTCGGCCATGCTGACGGGTTTGCTTAAACCGGCCTGAATGCTTTCCAGCACTTTGAGTACTTTCTGCAGGCGCGCAGGTTCGTTGCCTTCCCAGTCTTTTTGCGGCGCCAGGCGGATGCGGCCGCCGTTAGCCCCACCACGGTAATCGGAACCACGGAAGGTGCGGGCACTGTCCCAGGCGGTGGCAACCAGCTCGGATACGCTCAGACCAGAGGCCAGAATTCTGGCTTTAATGTCGGCTACTTCGGCGTCGCTCAGCGTGTAGTTCACCGCCGGTACCGGGTCTTGCCAGATCAGGTCTTCGGCCGGTACGTCGGCGCCGAGATAGCGGCTTTTCGGGCCTAAATCGCGGTGGGTCAGTTTGAACCAGGCGCGGGCAAAGACGTCTTCGAAGTAGGCCTGATCGTTACGGAAACGCTCGGCTATCTTGCGGTATTCCGGATCGACCTTCAGTGCCATATCGGCGTCAGTCATCATCGGCATGCAGCGGATAGACGGATCTTCCACATCCACTGGCATATCTTCTGCGGCAATGTTCACCGGCTGATACTGGTGCGCACCGGCCGGGCTTTTGGTCAGTTCCCAGTCGTATTTAAACAGCAGGTCGAAGTAGCCGTTATCCCACTGGGTGGGCTTGCTGGTCCAGGCACCTTCGATACCGCTGGTGACGGTGTCGCGGCCAATACCGCGGCCTTTGTGGTTGTTCCAGCCGAGGCCCTGTTCGTCAACGTCGGCGCCTTCCGGGGCAGGTCCAAGGTTGGCAGCATCGCCATTGCCGTGTGCTTTACCCACGGTGTGGCCACCGGCGGTTAAGGCAACGGTTTCTTCGTCGTTCATGGCCATACGCTCGAAGGTAACGCGCATATCCTGAGCGGTTTTCAGCGGGTCGGGGTTGCCGTCCACGCCTTCCGGATTCACGTAGATCAGGCCCATCATCACGGCGGCGAGTGGGTTCTCTAAATCACGCTGACCGCTGTACCTTGTTCCTTCGCTGCCGCTTGGCGCCAGCCATTCTTTTTCTGAACCCCAGTAGGTGTCTTTTTCCGGGTGCCAGATATCTTCACGGCCACCGGCAAAACCAAAGGTTTTAAAGCCCATGGATTCATAGGCCATATTGCCGGCAAGAATCATCAGGTCGGCCCAGGAAATTTTGTTGCCGTATTTTTTCTTGATCGGCCATAACAGACGACGGGCTTTGTCGAGGTTGCCGTTATCCGGCCAGCTGTTCAGCGGTGCAAAACGCTGGTTACCGGTGTTGGAACCACCACGGCCATCGGTTGTGCGGTAAGAACCGGCGCTGTGCCAGGCCATGCGGATCATCAGGCCGCCGTAATGGCCCCAGTCGGCTGGCCACCAGTCCTTGCTGTCGGTCATCAGGGCTTTCAGGTCGCTTTTCAGTGCTTCGAGATCGAGCTTTTTGAATTCTTCGGCGTAGTTGAAATCGTCGCCCAGAGGATTGGTCTTGCTGTCGTGCTGATGGAGGATGTCGAGATTCAGTGCGTTGGGCCACCAGGCCATATTGTCGTTGCCGGAGGTGGTGTTACCACCATGCATGACCGGGCAGGTGCCTGCTGGCTTTCCCTGATTGCTGTTACTCATAGGTATCTCCTTGATTGACCGGTTGTTCCATACGGAGGAAGCGGAAGCCGGTAGTGAGTGTGTCGTTGAATAGTGACAGTACAGATACAGACTAGGGGAGAAGCGCACGCTTGCCGAATTAGTTGTGGCAATACGTTTCTTAGCTAAAAGCTATCGAACTTTTTAAAATAAGGATGACTGACTATCGTTAAGCGGCAGCAGGTGAGGTGGGAGGCATGGTACTGCAGATTGGGCGCCGTGCTGGCACCTGCCCCGGATGGGGCAGGCCGATAACGCTCAGTCGAGCAGGAACTCCTGCCATTCGCTGAGCAGTTCTTTAAAGTCGTCGAGGCCACAGGCGGCAAAGGATTCGGCGTCGTAAAACTCCAGATCTTCGCCTTCCAGTTCTTCCAGCGAGTGATCCTGCAGCAGCACTAAAGCAATTACCTCGGCGTCGTCACGGGTCAGGCGCAGTAAGAAGTCGCGCCCCTGCCACTGAAATTCAGTCTGTTGGCCCTGTTCCAGACTGCTGACAGCCTGCAACAGACGGCTCAGCTGCTCGGTATCGGCACCCAGTTCGTCGGTGAGCCAGAGGCCAAAGGCTTCGTGGTCCATCGACAGGCGTGCGCAGGGCAGCTGGCGTTCATTGTAGAAAAAACGGTAATCCATAAAGGGTCTTCGTGTGGTCAGTCGTTGTCGTCACTCAGGTCGGCGCCAGCCAGCGGCCAGCCGCCCAGATCTTTGTAACGATTGATAATAAAGCAGAACAGTTCGGCGGTTTTGTAGGTGTCGTAAGCGGCACTATGCGCAGCACTGTTGTCAAAATCGATACCGGCCATTTTGCACGACTTGGCCAGCACGGTATGACCGAGGGCCAGCGCGGCAATGGAGGCGGTATCGAACGACGAAAACGGGTGGAACGGATCGCGCTTGATATCGTTGCGGGCAACCGCGGCACGCAGAAAACCATGATCGAAGTGGGCGTTATGGCCGACCAGCACGGCGCGGTTGCAGCCGTTGGCTTTGATCTCACGGCGTACGGTCTGGAACATGGCGGTCAGGGCGTCGATCTCAAATTCGGCATCGCGCTCGGGGTCGAACGGATCGATGCCGGTAAAATCGAGGGCTTCCTGCTGCAGGTTGGCGCCATCAAAGGGGTGAATATTGGCGCTCAGGGTTTCATTCGGATGCAGATAGCCATCCTCATCCATGCGCAGTGTGACCATGGCGATTTCCAGCAAGGCGTCGGTTTCGGCATCGAAGCCGCCGGTTTCAACATCGACAACCACGGGTAAAAATCCGCGGAAGCGCTGTGCCATCATGGTTTTTTCCTGTTTCTCTTCACTCACCCTCAGTACTCCAGTTTCCAGCGCAGGGTTTCGCCGGCACGCAGCGGCACAATAACATCTTTGCCAAACGGCAGTTCGGCCGGCGCCTGCCAGTCTTGTTTGATCAGGGTAATTTCGTCGCTGTTACGCGCCAGACCGTAGAAGTCCGGGCCGTAATGGCTGGCAAAGCCTTCCAGCTTATCCAGCGCGCCGAGGTCTTCGAAGATTTCGGCATACAGCTCAATGGCGGCGTAGGCGGTAAAACAGCCGGCACAACCACAGGCGTTTTCTTTGGCGCCTTTGGCGTGTGGCGCACTGTCGGTGCCGAGGAAGAATTTGCTGTTGCCGCTGGCGACCACATCCTGCAGCGCCTGCTGGTGGATATTGCGCTTCAGAATCGGCAGGCAGTAGAAGTGCGGCTTAATTCCGCCAACCAGCATGTGGTTACGGTTGTAGGCCAGATGCTGCACGGTGATGGTGGCGGCAACGTTTTCGCCCTGGCTTTGTACAAACTCGGCAGCGTCTTTGGTGGTGATGTGCTCGACCACTACTTTCAGGGTTGGATGACGGCTGACCAGCGGTGCCAGAATGGTGTCGAGGAATTCTTTTTCGCGGTCAAAGATGTCGATGTGGTTCTGGGTGACTTCACCATGCACCAGCAGCGGCATGCCGTTTTCGGCCAGTGCAGCGGCGATATCATCGAGCTTGCCTAGATCGGTAACACCGGAAGCGGAGTTAGTGGTCGCTCCGGCCGGATACAGCTTAACGGCTACAATGTTACCGGCTGCCTTGGCTTCAGCAATCATTTCCGGGGTGGTATTGTCGGTTAAGTACAGCACCATCAGCGGGTTGAAGTTCAGGCCCTGCGGCACGCGCGACAGAATACGGTCGCGGTATTCCAGCGCCTGTTCGGCATTCATTACCGGTGGCTGCAGGTTGGGCATGATGATGGCGCGGCCCATCACCCGGGCGGTGGCAGGCACTGTATGTTGCAGCACGGCGCCATCGCGTACGTGCAGGTGCCAGTCGTCGGGGCGGGTAATGGTCAAACGGTCAGTCATGCTCTTCAACCTTCAGCTAAAATTGATGGGGCATTGTACCGAAAGCGGCCTTTAACCGCTTAATTTTTCTCGGAATTGGCCGATAACTCACTAAAGCCCCGAATTTAACAGCCTCAACCGGATGTCTATGCACAAACTAATAGCCTTAAGCTGCATGTTGCTCAGCGCTTTCTGCCAGGCGGATGCGGCGCTGGACTACGGCGGTGACATTGAAACCACCGACTGGTCGGTCAGTGGTTCGGTATTTGAGTGCCGTTTTGAGCAGACGCTGGCCGGTTATGGCCGCGCGGTGTTCTATCACGAGGCCGGCGAAGACGTTACCTTTCAGCTCGAAACCCTGAAGAACCTGATGTCGTACAGTCAGGCACAGGTCAGTATTTTGCCGCCGCCCTGGCAGCCGGGGGCCAAAAGCGAAAATCTGGGTGTGGCGCGGATTGTAAAAGACACGCCGAACCTGAGCCTGGATGCTACCCGCACCAATCAGTTTTTACATGCATTGCTGGAAGGTAAATGGCCGGCCATCAGCCATAAAACCTATTACGACAAAAACCGCTTTGTAAAAGTGCATCTGTCGGCGGTGTCGTTCCCGCAGTTTTATCAGGATTATCTGGAGTGTGTGAAGCAGCTGTTACCGGTAAATTACCGGCAGGTGGCACGCTCGAAGGTGCTGTTTGCCAGTGGTGAAGATCAGATTGACGCCACCGATATCAAAGTGCTCGATCGCATTATTTTCTATATCAAAAACGATCCGCGCATTTTTGCGGTGTATCTGGATGGCCATTCCGACAACATTGGCCGCCGTTACGATAACCGCCAGACCTCGAAGGCACGGGTTGAAGATGTGGAGCGTTACTTTATCAAGCAGGGCATCGATCCTGAGATGGTGACCACCCGTTTTCATGGTGACCGTTATCCGGTTGCCAGCAATAAAACCGCCGCCGGACGCGCCGAAAACCGCCGTGTGACCATCCGCATCGAACAGCGGGAAGATATGCCGATACCGGATAATCTGCTGTTTAAGCCTAAAGTCCGCACCCAGACCACCGCCAGCGGCGACTGATACCCGCCGCGCTTTCTTTACTGCTCTTTTTTTGTCCTTTGGGTACGCCTGTTGGCTATCCCGTGCACAATCAGTACAATACCGCCCCTTTCATTATTGCTATCCGCCGGAGCGGGCTGTTTGCCCCCTGTGCGGCCAATCATCATCCTGGAGAATACCCATGTCAGACATCAAGAAAGTGGTGCTGGCCTATTCAGGTGGTCTGGATACGTCCGTGATCGCCAAATGGCTGCAAGAAGAATACAAATGTGAAGTCGTAACCTTTACTGCTGACCTGGGCCAGGGCGAAGAAGTTGAACCAGCGCGCGCTAAAGCAGAAGCACTGGGCATCAAAGAAATCTTTATCGATGACCTGCGTGAAGAGTTTGCCCGTGACTTCGTATTCCCGATGTTCCGCGCCAACACCATTTACGAAGGCGAATACCTGCTGGGCACCTCGATTGCCCGTCCGCTGATCGCCAAGCGTCTGATTGAAATTGCCAACGCTACCGGCGCTGATGCCATTGCTCACGGTGCGACCGGTAAAGGTAACGACCAGGTGCGTTTCGAACTGGGTGCCTACGCCCTGAAGCCAGGCGTAAAAGTAATTGCTCCATGGCGTGAATGGGATCTGACCTCCCGTGAAACCCTGATGGCGTACTGCGACAAGCACGACATTAAAGTTGAGAAAAAAGCCGGTAAGAAATCTCCGTATTCTATGGACGCGAACCTGCTGCACATCTCTTACGAAGGCGACATCCTGGAAGACCCATGGAATGAGCCGGAAGAAGATATGTGGCTGTGGTCTGTGTCTCCGGAAAATGCTCCGGACGAAGCGGCTTACATCACCATCAGCTTCAAAAACGGTGACCCGGTTGCCATCGATGGCGTGGAAAAATCTCCGGCCACCATTATGGAAGAGCTGAACAAGCTGGCCGGTGCTCACGGCGTGGGTCGTGTGGATATCGTAGAAAACCGTTACGTTGGCATGAAAGCCCGTGGCTGTTACGAAACTCCGGCCGGTACTGTACTGCTGAAAGCACACCGTGCGATCGAATCCATCACTCTGGATCGTGAAGCGGCGCACCTGAAAGACGAACTGATGCCACGTTACGCCAAGCTGATCTACAACGGTTACTGGTGGAGCCCGGAGCGCAAAATGCTGCAGGCGGCTATCGACGAAACCCAGAAAGTTGTTAACGGCGATGTGCGCGTAAAACTGTATAAAGGCAACGTGATTGTGGTTGGCCGTCGTTCAGAAGATACTCTGTTCGATGAGAAAATCGCCACTTTCGAAGACGATGCAGGTGCTTACGACCAGAAAGATGCGGCCGGCTTTATTAAGCTGAACGCTCTGCGTCTGCGCACTGCTGCGAAAAAAGGCCGCAGCTTCCTGGATTAATTCCGGCGCTGTTGTTTTTCGCACAAAAAGAACCCGCTACGGCGGGTTTTTTTATACCTGTTTCAGAACCGCCCGGCCTGTTGCTGGCGATTTTATGTGGTAATAAATCCCTTGTTTGCTGACGATCAGGCTGATAGGTTTGTTTTTAGCGTGGTGTCTTATTGATGATGGCGCTGCATGTCATGAAATGGCTGTTTGTTAAGGATAACAATGTCGGTATTTTTCAGCGGGATAGCACAGTTACGGCCGTCTTTTTTTCTGCCGGGTATTTATAATTTTCTGCAGCGGATATTTCTGGCGCTGATGCTGTTGTGGCTGAGTGGCTGCACCGCCAATGTGTATTTTCACCCGCCGGAAGACATCTACTTGGTGCAACCGGAGGTGAGGCTGAAACAGGATCGTCAGCCCTAATCACGGGATGGGCTGATACGACCCAGATAACGGGGATGATGAATCAGCCAGCCACCAATAAGACCAATCAGACTACCCAGTAAAATATCACTGAAGCGTGCCAGCATCAGCGTACTCAGTGGACTTTGCAATGCGGTAACTTCGGCAAAAAGCAGTGTTAGTGGTGTAATAAATAACATGGCAATGCCGTAATTACGCACTACCAGAACCTCAATCGCAAAACTCAGCAAACCAATAATCAGCACCAGCATCCAACTGTTGGGCTGCAGGGCAAAAATCAGCCAGGCGATACCTAATCCCAGTGCGGTGCCGACGACGCGGTGTATTTTCCGCTGCCATACCAAACGAAAGCTGGCACCCTGCATAATCGCGGCGCAGGAGATGGGCACCCAGTACGGATTATGTAATTGCAGTGCGCTGGCTAATAACGATGCCGCCGCGACAAAAACAGCAATAAGGCTGGCTTCGGCCAGTATCTGACGGGCCGGAGTTGTGTTGCGGGTTGGTGCTGTTGTTTCTGCTGGCAGCAGCAGGCTGTACAGCAGGGCCAGTATGCAGGCGCCTGCACTGCCAAGGCCAACGAACATCAGCCTTTGTGGAATCTGTTCCGGTTCATGGGGCAGGACGCTTGCCAGTGCGGCAACCAGAATAAAAAAGAAACTGCCCGGCGGTGGCATATTCAGGCGGCGTGTTACATAAGTACTGACGGTGGTGATGATCAACAGCATCAGGGCGGCGCTCAGGGGGCCTGCACTGCCGAGGCTGGCAAGCAGAAAACTGAGCTGGAAGCCAAGTGTGCAGGCCAGCAGAGTCAGTAAACGCCGGCGTAATCCGGCGGCGGGTAAGTACAGAATAACCAGCGCACCAACACAGCCGAGAATGCCGGATTTTATATCGCCATACAGTACACCGGCTAATGCCGGCAGTGCCGAACAGCACGCCACCAGTAAGGGTAAATGCCACGGCCGGGTGGTCGGATTAAGGTGCAGCAGGGCACGTATTTCCTGTTTTATGATGGGCCAGCGCGAGGAAGGCTGTGGCGAGGGCGGCATAGATTCAACCTGAGCATGCAAAGGTCTATGATACGGCGATGAGTTATTGGCTTACAGAGGTTTTATGTCGTCTTCAGTGGACAATCATGCCAGCGTTCCGAATGCTGAAAAGTCTTCAGGTGCTGGTGATGAACAGTGTTGTCCGTTATGCGGTGGACAAAACCAGTGTGCGGTTGCTGCAGGTACCGAGCCGTCGGCTTGCTGGTGTTTCAGCAGCGGGGTGAGTATCCGTGAATTGCTGCGTCAGCGGCCGGATCTGGAGGAGCATTACTCCAGACAAACATCCTGCATCTGTTCGGCCTGCGTTTCCCGGCTTATGTCGGAGCAGGCGTGTATACCATAAGGGCGGAACAGCTCCAGCAGTTTACCGTTGCTTTTTAACTCATCCATAAAGCGATTAATTTCCTGCGTGCCGGGATTAAAGCCGGGGCGGATTAAAGCGGAATGCTGATAACGCTGGTCGTAGCGTTCGGATATCAGGAATTCATCACGGGCCTGTGGATTTTCGTTAAAAAAACGATGCAGAAATGCTTTGCTCATCACGGCAATATCACCGTGGCGCTCTCGCAGTAATGACAGATTTTTTTCGTTGGTCCAGGACAGAATCATCTGAAAATTCTGCCGCAGAAACTGCTCGTCGGCATTAAAACCGGCGAAGCCGTAATGAAAACCAAGGATGCCAATCATGCGTTTGTTGCTGAGATCGTCAAAGTACTGCTGATCGCGGTTTTTCTCTGCCAGTGCAACATAGACTTCGCCATCGGTCTGATAGGGACGGGAAATTTCGACCGGAATCCCCTGCCAGCCCCAGGCCGGATTCTCAAAAAAGATAATGTCGTAATCGCCCATGACAAAGGCCTGATAACGGCGCTTGGGCGAAATGGGTACAGGCACAAACCTATACTGTTGCTGGTGCGCGTTCAGCAAATCAATCAGGCTGATGGCAATGCCATAGTATTCGCCTTCTTCGTTTTGTTCGACGTAAGGCGGATACGGGTAGATCCCCACTTTAACCTGAGCTTCCGGCTGTGCTGAGGCAAGCAGCTGCGGAGACAGTAAACACAGGGCCAGCCAAAGCATGATGCGGCGGCTGGCACTGATCTGTCGGAAGGGGGATGTTACTTTGTAAGATTGCTTAACCAAGTCCTTGGCCTCTTTTGTATAAGCATTGTATACAGAGTAGTCCTGTGTCCTGAGCTTGAAAAGATTTTACTCATCAGGCTCCGGAGCTGTTCACACTAATTTAACGGGCCCGGCTTGGGGGCGGCTCTGAGCGCTGTTATAGTCCGGCCTCATTGTTGCAACTTATTGCTCAGATTCCTTGTTCTGATGCCTACGCAGGATGCCTGGTATGACCGACTCATCTCCGCAGACGCTTTATCCACATGCCGATCAGGCGGCGGAATTACCGTCGACCCTCAGGTTGATTGACAGTTTGCGCCTTAATGCCCAGCTGGGTAAGAACAGCCACTTTTACGCCTCGCTGAAGCGCCGTAACCTGCACATTCTCTGTGGTGTCCCGGTGGTGATTATTAACCTGATTCTGGGGTCGGTATTTTTTGCTCTGTTGCAGGCGGAGTTACCGGACTGGGGCAAATGGCTCAGTGCTGGTCTGGCATTACTGGCAGCCGCTCTGGGTGGTGTGCAGACCTTTTTTGATTTTAAGAAAAACTGTGCCGGTCATCGCGAAGTTGGTAACGATTATCTGGAGCTGGCGCGTGAGTGTGAGCGCCTGCTGGCACTGTACGATGATGAGCTGATGAATCTGCAGCAGCTGGCGGTGGAGCTGCGCCGGCTGAATAAGGAATACGCCGAGATTAACGAACGGGCCGAGATGTTTATTGTGTCACCGCGTGAGTATGAATACGCCCGTCAGCGCTTACAGGCACGGACACAATAGCGCGGAGCCATCCCGGCAGCTGCTCTGCTGCCGGAGTCTGAAACTACATAATAATAAGGACGACAGCATGCCAACCGATTGGGCTTATCAGAGTGCCACCCGCTTACTGGCGGCAATGGCCGCCGGACAGTTAAGCAGCCGCGACTTGCTCGAATATTACCGCCAGCGGATTGAACGCCATAACCCGCAGCTTAATGCGGTGGTGGCTACCGCGTTTGATGCCGCGTTCCGCCGCGCCGATGAGGCCGACAATGCGCGCCGTGAAGGTGTGTCCTGGGGACCGCTGCACGGTCTGCCGATCACCATTAAAGATACCTTCGAAGTGCAGGGGATGCCCTGTGTGGCCGGCGCACCGGCACTGGCTGGACACCGGCCGGGCAGTAATGCCTTTGCGGTGCAGCGCCTGCTGGATGCCGGCGCCATTATTTTCGGTAAAACCAATGTGCCGCTCTATGCCGGCGATATTCAGAGCTACAACAAGGTGTACGGCTCGACCAATAATCCCTGGGATAAAAGCCGCACGCCGGGTGGCTCGTCCGGCGGTGCCGCCGCAGCACTGGCCGCGGGCTTTACCGCACTGGAGCTGGGCTCGGATATCGGTGGCTCGATCCGTACACCGGCACACTTCTGTGGTGTGTTCGGTCATAAAGTGACCTACGGCATTGTCTCCAGTCGTGGCCATATTCCGGGGCCGCCGGGCATGCTGAGTGAACCGGATCTGGCGGTTCCCGGTCCGCTGGCGCGCAGTGCCGAAGATCTGGATCTGGCACTGCAGGTGGTGGCCGCCCCCGGCCCTCTGATGTCGGAGCACTGGTCACTCACATTGCCGGCACCACGGGCAACGCAACTGCAGGATTGTCGCGTGTTGCTGTGGCTGGATGATCCGCTCTGTCCGCTGGATGAAACCCTGAAGCCGGTGTATGACGGCCTGTATCAGCAGCTGCAGCAAGCGGGCGCGAAAGTGACGTACGGCGCTCCTGAAGGAATCTCACTGAGCCGCTTCTTTCCGGTGTATATGAGCCTGCTGGGCTCGGTGCTGGGCTCCGGCATGAAGCCCGGCCAGCGGCGCATGATGCGCCTGATGGGCGGCATGGCCAAACGTTTTGGCCGCTGGCTGAAAAGCGGCGCTTATGGTGATGAGTTTTTGCTGGGTATGGGCCAGAGCCATGCCGACTGGGTAAGACGCAGTGAAGAGCGTCATCGCCTGACCGACTCTTTCAGCAAGCTGTTTGACGACTACGATGTGGTGCTGACGCCGGTGGCGATGACGGCGGCTTTCCGCCATTTACAGGATGTCCCGATTCAGGTGCGCAAACTGGATGTGAATGGTGAACGGCGTAACTACTCCGATATGTTTATGTGGATTGCACCGGCCACCCTGATGGGGCTGCCCGCGACCAGCGCTCCGATCGGTCAGACCGCCGCTGGTCTGCCGGTTGGTATTCAGATTCTGGGGCGCCGCTACGATGACCGTACGACCATTGAGTTTGCGCGGCTGCTGGAACAGGCCGGTATGAAGTTCCGTGCACCGCCGGGGCTGAGCTGAATGCCGACAGGAGAGGACGGTGGCCTGCTGACGACGCTCTTTGCCGGTTTGTCCGGGACTGCGCTGCTGATATTGCTGTTATGCAGCTTTCTCGGCTCATTGCTGACGGCGGCACTGGGTGTTGGTGGCGGAGCATTTCTGATTACGGTAATGGCCGGTATTGTGCCACCGCTGGCACTGATTCCGCTGCATGGCATGGTGCAGCTGGGTTCTAACGGTTCCCGCGCCTGGCTGGCGCGGCGGCATACGCAATGGCCTAAGGTCGGTTGGTTTTCAGCCGGTGCTTTACTGGCCGTGGTGTTATCTGTACTGGCTCTGCACTGGCTGAGCGGACGCATGGACCCTGGTGTTATCCCGCTGTTTATCGCTCTGTTTATTCTCTGGCTGAGCTGGGGAAAAGTGCCGCCGGTTGGGCTGGGGGAGCATCCTCTGGGGCTGTTTACAGGAGGCTGGCTGACGACGCTGGCGACCATGCTGGTCGGTGCTACAGGGCCTTTGGTGTCGGCCTGGCTGGGGCGCAGCGCTGCTGACCGCTGGCAGTACACGGCCAATTTTTCCACCTGCATGAGCGTGCAGCATTTATTAAAAATCGTGGTCTTTGGCTTTGCCGGATTCGCCTTCAGCCAGTGGCTGCCATTACTGCTGCTGATGGTGCTGGCCGGTTATCTGGGTACCCGTGCCGGTCTGAAACTGATGGGCAGGATTCCGGAAGCGCTGTTCCGCACCTTGTTCCGTTGGCTGCTGACGCTGTTGGCGTTAAGGCTGATCTGGCAATTCCTGAGTGCCGGCTGGTAATTTCACCTTTCGGGGTGAAGATCCTGACAGGCAGTCCTGATTAACTTCCGCGGATACACGGAACTATCAGGATGACTTATGTTAACGAATAAACTCCCTCTTGCTGTTTTACTCGCCGGCGTCTCAACGGTTGCACTGACCGGTTGCGGTGGTGGCAGCTCCTCAGGCGGTAATGGTTCGTCACAGAACACCACGTATACCGATACGGGCTGGTCTGTCGGCAGTGACGAACTGGTGGGGCTGACCTATCCGCAAGGTGCAGAGGATGGCCCGCTGGTGGCGCTGAAGCGTTCCACGGCAAGTGATAACCGTGTGACTCATACTCTGATGCTGGCAGATAGCACCACGAAAGAATTCACGCCGGTTGATGGTCTGACCCTGGCCAGCAATTATTACCGTGATGTGCTGGCGCTGCCGGTATCCGGTACTGTTGACGGCACCGACGTCAGCACCGTACTGGTCGCGACCTGTGGCTACGCAGAAGCTTCACTGCTGGAGGGTGGTACAGCGCCTGGTAGCGGTGCATCAGCAATGGCGGTAGCTCCGGCTGCTGCACCGGCTACGCTGGAAATCTATCTGCCAGGCCTGAATGTGACCCACAGTGCAGATTTTGATGATGTGGGTGAAGTACTCATCGATTGCCATTCTATGGGTGGGCTGCAGGTGTTTGATACTGCGTCAAAAGGTGGCTCTTCTTACAACGTTACTTTCTATGTGTCCGGCCAGAAAGCCGATGGTGGTTTCGGACTGTTTGAAGTTACTGTGGATTATGACTATACGCAGAATGCGATCACAAACGCAGAAATCTATGAGGCATCCTCCCTGGGCTTTTTCTTCTCGGCTGTCGAAGCTGATCCTGAGGATGACTATTTTGTAGCCCTCAGTGCCGAGGGTGATACGTACCTGTTGGATGATCTTGTAACACGAACCCCTGTCTTATCAGCAGATGGTAATCCATTTACCGCAGATACCAGTGAAGGTGCGATTATTCTGGATCTTGCATTCAGCGGCGATAATTTACTGGCCGTTTCAGCGGATTCGGGTCTGCTTGGTGCGGATTTCACTGGCGAAGCTTATACGCTGCTGAGCGGCGGTGATTTCACCCGCTGTGTTGATCAGCTGGCCGTAAATGGAACGACCTTGTGGTGTCACGATTCGACGGATGAAGGTAAGCTGATAGAATTCACAGCACCAGATGTACCGCAGTCGCAAGCACCAGTAGTCGTTGCCGTCAGTCAGCGCTTTGTAAGTAAAGCGAGCAAAGAAGAAGCTGAGCAGATCAAGGCAGAACTGGAAGGCGCAGGTGCGGAAGTTGAAGTTAAATAATTAACTCTTTGTCCCAGGTTTAAAAGCCCGGTTATACCGGGCTTTTAAGTTTGTATAGTGCCGTACAGGCAAGTGATACCGGCCCCTTTTCACAGGGAGCTGTCATACAGAGCACTATCGCACAGAGCACTATCGCACAGAGCACTATCGCACAGAGCACTATCTGTGCAGAGCCTCAGGATATTTCCGCAAATTGTTTGCCCGTATATAACGCGATATAACCGGACAGAATGATTGAACGAGTGGCAGGGGAAGGGCACAGATTCATGCTGAGCACATTGTACAAAAAGTATCTTTCAACCTTCCGGGATCACCCGCTGGCGACTGCAATTCAGTGGGAACGACACAATCTGTTCATGAGTGAAGTCGGTTCAAGGATGGTTACTTCGGTGATCGGTGCTGGCCTCGTCGGGTTGATGTTCTATTCATCAGCCCCCTTCACGGCGTTAGCAATATGGTTCGTTGCCATTGCTTTTGTCGCACTCAATTCCTGGCTGATTATCCGCCATCATTACCGTCATCCGGTACAGAATCAGTCGCAGGAAAACATTGGTTATGTCCGCCGCTGGCACTGGCTGAATCTGTATCTGGCGGTGATCTGGGGGATTTTATGGGGGCTGACCCCCTTTCTGTTTTTTCCGGAGGCATCGCAGGTTCAGATATTATCAGTGCTGATGTTGGTGGTTGTACTGGTCTCGACGCCTTCGGTCACCATGGGCTGTTATCCGGATATTTATATTACGTTTCTGACACCGGTATTCTTCAGTTTTGGCTGGCATTTACTGGACGTCGATTTTGGCGGTGAATGGCTGCCGGTAATTATCGCGCCTTTTACCTGGATATCGCTGGTGGTGTTCAGTGTGATGATTCACCGCACCCATATGGAGGCCATTATTCTGCGCCTCGAACACCGCGACTCCGAAAAACTGGCGCAGCGGCGTAATCAGGCAAAAACACGCTTTATTGCGGTGGCCAGTCATGATCTGCGCCAGCCGGTACAGGCTGCAAGGTTGTATGCTGAGGCAATGCAGGGAAATGAGCAGCTGCGCAACGATGATACGATCAATAAATTAACCGCCAGCCTGCATTCTGCCAGCCAGATGCTGGACAGACTTCTGGATATTTCCCGCATTGATGCCGGTGTGGTTAAGGTCGAGAAAAAGCGCCAGCGGCTGGATGATACCCTGAATCGTATAGCGGCAATCCATGCGATCCATGCGCAGGAAAAGTCACTACGTTTTTCTCTGGAAAGTCAGCCGCTGTGGACGGATATGGATGGTGGTATTGTCAGTGAAATTCTCGATAATTTGCTGGCTAATGCCATCCGTTATACTGAAAAAGGCAGTGTTACATTACGCGCCCGTAATCAGCAGGGAATGATTACTGTTGATATTGAAGATAGCGGTATCGGTATGTCTGAAGCTGAACTGCAGGATGCCTTTGAGGAGTTTGTGCAGCTGGGGGATAACAAAGAGGCAAGCCGTCAGGGCATGGGACTCGGCTTGCCTATTGTGAAGCGTCTGTGTCAGCTGCATGGTATTCAGCTGGCCGTGATTTCACGGCCGGGCAAAGGCACGACGGTGACATTAAGCTGGCCGGCGGCAGAAAAACCTGAAATAGCAGCCGTGCCGGTTTCTTCGTCCTCCAACCGGGCTGGGTTGCGGGTATTACTGGTCGAAGACGAAGAGCAGGTGGCGGATGCAATATCTGCTGTTCTGGTGGGCGCAGGTCATGACGTGGCGGTTTGTCACAGTCTGCAGCAGGCGCTGCAGCAACTGAAAAATGCATGGCAGCCGGATATTCTGATCAGCGATGATCGCCTGCCTGATGGTAAAAATGCGCTGGATATTATTCATGCTGTGCAGCAGGTGTATCCACAGTTGCCGGCCTTTGTTATTACCGGCAATACTTCACCGGAACGTCTGAAAATACTGCAGGACAGCCGGTTAAACGTCTTATTTAAACCCATGTCGGGGGAAAAGCTTCTGGCGGCTGTTTATGAGTTGTCAGAGGGAGTCGAGTAAACCCAGTTCGCGGGCTTTATTCAGGCATTCGATGCGGCTGTTCACATCCAGCGTGTTGTACATAAGACGGATGTGCGTCTTGATGGTGTTGGTACTGAGAAATAATGTATCGGCAATGTCTGCATTGGCCATACCTGATTGCATCAGGGTGAGAATAACCCGCTGACGATTGGACAGCACGGCCTGCTCAGATTCCTGCCGGTAGCTGTCGGCATTAGCAGGGTAAGGATTACCCTCAAGAATATTAGTAATTGCTTCCCTGATTTCGCCGCTACCCTGAGCTTTGCTCAGAAAACCATTGGCACCGGCAGACATTACCCGTTGTTTATTGCTTTCTGTCAGATTACCGGAACAAACCAGCACCGGCAGTTGTTTACCACTCTGGGCAAGAATATCGAGCAGCATAAGACCGTTAATGCTGTTCATTTCCAGGTCGAGAATAATCAGGTCGGGAGAGCTGGTGCAGAGTGCTTTCAGCGCGTCATCTGCTGAGGTAAATACCTCGCTGCGGCTGTGCGGAATGCATTCGGCGATGACCGTTTTCATGGCTTCAGCAAACATCTTGTGGTCATCGATAAGATAAATAAGCATAAAAATCCGTAGTCCGCATCAGCCAGAAAGACTATCGGCCTGTGGTTGGTGAGTCAATTTTTTGTCCGGATATTTCACTGCTCTGGAGCACTGCTTTCCTGCAAAAATCTGCACTTAGTCAGTGTATTTATGCTGTCTTACCAGAGATCACCGAAGCGTTCGCGGTGGCTTAAATATAAGCGCAGATCAAACTCCAGCTGGTGGTAATCCGGTTCCATATAACAGCACAGTTTGTAGAAGGCCTTGTTGTGTTCTTTCTCTCGCAGGTGCGCCAGTTCGTGAACCAGAATCATGCGTAAGAAAGCTTCCGGCACCTGACGGAACAGGGTCGACACACGGATTTCGTGCTTGGCTTTCAGCTTGCTGCCCTGCACCCGCGAGACAAAGGTGTGCAGTCCGAGAGCGTGATTAATGACGTGAATTTTATCGTCATAAATTACTTTGCTCAGCGGTGGAGAACTGCGCAGGTGGTCGTTTTTTAACGCCATGGTGTAATCGTACAGCGCACGTTCGTTATTCAGGCTGTGACTGTGCGGATATTTTTTCTGCAGCAACGGACCGAGTTTACCGGCCTCCAGTAACTCGGCGGCCTGGCGTTGCAGATCGGGGCTGTAGCCGTTGAGATAGTTTATCTGGCGTTGTTTCATTGGTTTGGCTTACGCATGGTTAACGATGTTTCAGGGGGTCAGTGCATGGTTACGGCACAGTTCAATCCAGGCCTGAATACCGGCGCTGCGGTATTTCTGGCGGTGCACAATCATATACAACTGGCGGCTGAAGTCGCGTTGCGGGACGGTTAAATGCACCAGGCTGCCACGGCGGAAAGCATCGGTGAGAGTAATCTGCGACAAACAGCCGATGCCGAGCCGCGCTTCCACTGCGCGTTTAATGGCTTCGGTGTGCTGTAACTCAAGGGTGATGTTGAGGTCGGGCAACAGGCCGTGCAGGGCGCGGTCAAAGGCCTGACGGGTGCCGGAGCCGCTTTCGCGCAGAATCCAGCGGGCGGCGAGTAAGTCGCTGTCGTCGATATGGCCCTGCTGTTGTTGCTTGCGCGCCAGCTCATCGTCGGGGTGGCAGAACACCGCCAGTTCGTCGTTGTGCCAGGGAATCATTTCCAGTTCCGGATGATTCAGCTCGCCTTCAATCAGGCCGATGTCCAGCTCGTAGTTCAGCACTTTGTCGGCAATCTGGCGGGTGTTGGCCACATCCAGCCGCACCGGGGCATCCGGGTGTTCGGCCATATATTTCGCCATTAACCCCACCGCCAGATAATTACCGATGGACAGGGTTGCGCCAACATTTAATGGTCCGGCTTCGGCATGACGCAGCAGAATCTGTTCGAAATCCTGCGCCTGAGCCAGCAGCGCTTCGGCGCGTGGGCGCACCAGCCGGCCCTGTTCGTTCAGCTGCAGGCGTTTGCCGACACGGTCAAACAGCTGCACGGCAAACTGATGCTCAAAGTCTTTTAACGCGCTGCTGGCAGCACTCTGCGACATGGCCAGTTCATCGGCGGCGCGGGTCAGGTTCTGGTGGTGGGCAATGGCGATGAAGACTTGCAGCTGACGCAGGGTGTAACGCATGGCGGCCTCGGTGATGCCGGCGCCGGCATCGGGTTGTTATTCGGTAAAACCGAATAAAGTTATTCAGATAACTTGATTTGCCGATAGTCTGCCGTGGGTTACTCTGCCTGACAAGTTAAATTGGCCGCCAGGAACCAGCCATTATGAGCAATCTGATCCGCGAAACTGTTACCAGTGTGCATCACTGGAATGAAACCCTGTTCAGCTTTACCACCACCCGTAATCAGGGGCTGCGTTTCAAGAATGGTCATTTCACGATGATTGGTCTGGAAGTGGAAGATAAACCACTGCTGCGTGCTTACAGCATTGCCAGTGCCAACTATGAAGAAGAGATGGAGTTTTTCTCGATCAAAGTGCAGGACGGCCCGCTGACCTCTCACCTGCAAAAGCTGCAGGTTGGCGATGAAATTCTGGTGGGTACCAAACCGGTGGGCACACTGATTACCGATAACCTGCTGCCAGGCAAAAACCTCTATCTGCTGAGTACCGGCACAGGGTTAGCGCCTTTTATGAGCATCATCAAAGATCTGGATGTGTACGAGCAGTACGACAAAGTGATTCTGACCCACGGCGTGCGTTGGGTATCCGAGCTGGCGTATCAGCAGCGTATTGAGCACGAACTGCCGAACAACGAATATTTTGGCGATGTGGTGCGCGAAAAACTGATTTATTACCCAACGGTTACCCGCGAGCCGTTCCGTAATAACGGTCGCCTGACCGATGCGCTGACCAGTGGCAAGCTGACCCGTGATATCGGTCTGGCCGATCTGAATCCGGAAACCGACCGTTTTATGCTGTGCGGCAGCCCGGCGATGCTGGATGACCTGACCAGAATTCTCGATGACATGGGCTTTGAAGAAGCGCGTGGCGGTAAGCCGGGGCATTATGTGATCGAGCGCGCCTTCGTCGAAAAGTAAGGCGCTGTTGCCAATAAATTCGCCGTTATAGCGGCAAGCGGGTAAGCCCGCCCGTTCTCTGTTCTGCCGGAATCTTGGCCCGTCAGAACAGAGAACGGGTGGGCTTTTTTATTAGGGCCTGTCGACACTCATTAAACAGGCCTGTTATTGACTAAAAATTTTTCAAACAAGGCGCTGAGAGTGTGGGATGTTCAGCACATCCCTGTGCTTCACCCCTTCGGGGTTAGCACGCCAATTTGTTCCAGACAGATTGGTAACGGCTTAAGCGAGCGAACAGCAACGCAGGATGAGGGATTTTTAGCCATAACCCTTCGGGCTGAGGCCGGTTTTCCCCATTAACATCGTCGTTCGTCATTCATTTAGCCCGCTAATATCACTCCTCTCTCCTTGTTCTGAGAAAAACCGGCTCTCAGCAGGACCTATTCAATGAGTGTCGACAGGCCCTAGTGTTATTCCTCTGCGTGCTCAAAACTGAGCAGCAACTGACGCAGCAGATTGTTCAGTTGCTGTTGTTGTTCAGGCTCTAATGCTTTGAGCAGACATGCCTGCAACTGCACATGGCGGGTAACGGCGTTACTGATCAGCTCGTGTCCGCTGCTGCTCAGTTGCACTAATAAACTGCGGCGGTCATCGGGGTCAGGCAGTCGTTCAATCAGTCCGCGCTCTTCCAGCCGGTTCAGTCGATTGGTCATGGCACCGGAGGTCAGCATGGCGGATTTAAACAAAACCGTGGGGGTTAAGCGGTAGGGCGGGCCGCTGCGCAGCAGGGTGGCCAGCACATCAAACTCGCCACCGGCCAGTCCGAATTCCTTATGCAGCTCGTTGATTTCCTGACGTATATGGTTTGCCAGACGGGATATCCGGCCAATGGCTTCCATCGGCCATATGTCCAGATCCGGGCGCTCCTGCTGCCACTGGGCGGCAATAAAATCCACGTGGTCCTGAGCCATAAGGTGTCGCTTTCTCTGTGTAAACGGGATCTGTTCAGTGTGCCCGGGAAATATCTTTACGTAAAGATATTTGACCGGTGCCGTCATTAAATATATCTTTACTTAAAATATCTTGATGTAAAGATAACTGATGGGCAGAAATGACAGCGAGCAGAATGACAGTGAACAGTAAAGATACCCCCGTTGGTTTGCCGCTATGGCTGATGGCCGTGGCAGCCCCTTTGTTGTGGGGAACAACCTACGCAGTGACGCAGGCTTTTCTCGCCGGAGCTGATCCATTCTGGCTGGCGACGCTGCGCATTGTGGTGCCCGGCGTGATGATGGTATGGCTGGTGCCGCTGGCGGTGTGGCGCCGGCATTGGCTGAACATCGTGGTGCTCAGTGCGCTGAATATCGGCATCTTCACGGTATTGCTGTTTGGCGCTATTCAGCGCTTACCTGGCGGCATGGCGGCGACCCTGACGGCCAGTATGCCGCTGCAGTTACTGCTGTTGCGCGCGTTGCAGGGCAGGCTGCCGGCCCCTTTGCAGTTGCTGGCTGCGGTGGGCGGGATGGCAGGGGTTGGGCTTTTGGTCTGGCAGGCTCCGGCTGAACCTGACTGGACGGGAGTCGCGCTGGCTCTGGCAGCGGCGTTCTGCATGGCGCTGGGCGTGTTGCTGATGCCGGTTCTGGGGCGCGGTATCAAACCGCTGGTATTGGCCAGTGCGCAGTTGTTCAGTGCCGGTGTTGTGTTATTGCTGCTGATGCTGCTCTGGGGCAGGCCATTTCCTGAACTGGATACTCAGGGCGTGTTGGCGCTGGTCTGGCTCGGACCGGTTGGTATGGGGCTGGGTTATTACCTGTGGTTCCGCGCTATTACCCTGATTGCCGTTGATAAGCTGGCCTTTATGGGACTGATTAATCCGGTGGTGGCGGTACTGGCCGGTGTTCTGGTGATGGGCGAACTGATGAATACCAGTCAGGCTTTTGCCATCGCGTTGGTGCTGTTCTGTGTGTTGCTGGCTCAGCATCCGGCGGCACAGCGGCATTTGTCTGCAGCCAGGGCCAGTTAAAACTGGCACTGAAGCTGCAGTGTCTCCGGTTAGCTCAATAAATCGTCGGATTTCCGGCGTTATTTGAATGGTTGTGTGACAGGAGAATGACAATGCCCGGACAAGGTACCGTAGAAGATGTATTGCGCAGTCTGAACTTTGCTCAGGAGGTCGGTAAGCAGATACGCGATGCCGGTTATGTGCTGGATAAAACAGAGCTGAAGCGCTTGCTGGCTGAACTTACCTCGGCGGTGGCCTCCAGCAAAATGGAGCTGGCTTTGCTGCAGGGGGTGTGTGAAGCCCGTGATGAAGAGCTGATCCGCTTACATGAAGCACTGGTGTACAAAGGCAATCTGCGCCGCCGTGGTGATGGCTACTACAAAACGCTGGATGGGCGCCCTTATGGTCAGCCTTACTGTTCCTACTGCTGGGAAAGCAAACAGCAACTGCTGCATCTGCACAGCCGGATTCTGAGTAAAGATATCCGTATTTGTCCGGGCTGCAAGAATGAGTATCAGGCCATCCGCACACCGTACCTTGAAGCGGACGGCATGACGGTTTAAGTCAGCGCACGGCGATCGTTGCAGCTGAGAGGCAGAATGTCTGCGCTGTTTTACGGGAAAATGCCCGGATCAGCAGAGGCTGCTCTCGCACTTCGCTCAGGGCGCGGCTATATTGGCCGCGCAATCTCTGGCGATGGAATCCGTATGAAGCTGCTTAATCCTGCTGTCCTGATTTTAAAGGTATCGTTACTGCTCTCAGTTCTGGTCTCGGTGTTGTGTCCTGCTGCTATGGTCAACGCCGAAGAAACAGAGGCTGATGGCGGAGCCGATGACGCACCGACGGTGCTGAAAGAATTATTACCTGCCACCGGGCCGCTGAAAACCAAGCAGCAACCGGTTGATATGATTGCAGATGACGAGTTCAAACCAGCACTGCGCGATAACCTGCCGCAATTGGTCGAAAAAATTCAGGTTGAGCGTCTGGCATCCGACAGCCCTTACGTGATGCTTCCGCACCGGCCCAATTATGTGTTGCCTTTGTCTTATCAGGGCCGCCCCAGTGATCGGGAGCAGAACCGGGTTTTAAAACACTACACCGGAGATCCTGATGCTGAGCGCGAAGCCGGCAATGATCATCTGGAGGCGGTATTTCAGCTCAGCATTAAATACCGTTTGTCCGAAGGTCTGCTGGGTAAATTCAGCAGTGTTGATGTGGCCTACACCAACCGTTCATTCTGGCAGGCGTACAACGGTGATATTTCCCGGCCATTCCGTGAAACCAACCACGAGCCCGAGCTGATATTTTCCTGGCAGCCACAAAATAAGTGGGTCGATTATTTTTCATTAGCCATCAATCACCAGTCCAATGGTCAGACCAGCTCAATGTCGCGCAGCTGGAACCGGGTGATTGCCCAGGTTGCATCGGTTTCGTCTACCGGCATCTATTCCACCCGGATCTGGTGGCGCCTGCCGGAAGAAAGTAAAGCTGACCCTTTTGATCCGGCGGATAATGATAATCCGGATATTGACGATTACATGGGTAATGGTGAATTCACCTATATCCATGTCATGGGCAACCACAATATCAGCACTATGTTGCGCAATAACCTGAATCCGGATAAAAACCGCGGTGCCATTGAGATTGGCTGGACCTTTCCCCTGAATCGTAAACTCAAAGGATTCGTGCAGTATTTTAATGGTTATGGTGAAAGCCTGATTGATTACAACCGCTATCAGGAACGTATTGGCGTCGGCATTAAACTCAGTGACTGGTTCTGAGCTGGCCGTATAACAATAGCGCGGTATAATCGCCGCGCATTCAGGCCGGAATTTCTATGATGTTAACCCTCGGACTTATTATTAATCCTTATGCCGGTATCGGTGGCGCCGTTGGCCTTAAAGGCAGCGATGGTGCTGATATTGTTGCTGAAGCAATGGCCCGTGGCGCAGAGCGCAAAGCGGCATTACGTGCCCGTCAGGCTCTGGATGTTTTGACGGCATTAAAAGAGCGCTGCCATTTTCTCACCTGTCCCGGAGAAATGGGGGCCGATCTGCTCACAGATCTGGGGTTTTCATTTCGCCTGATTGAGGCTGATATTCCGCCATGCAATACCAATGCGGAACACACCCGTCTGGCTGCCGCAGCGATGCTGGAAAATAATGTTGATTTGCTGTTGTTTGCCGGTGGTGATGGCACGGCACGTGATATCTGTGCCGTGGTTGGCGATGCCCTTCCTGTATTGGGGATTCCGGCCGGCGTGAAAATTCATTCAGCGGTTTATGGCATTACACCGACGGCATCCGGTGAAGTGGTGCGCAGTCTGCTTGAAGGCGGGCTGGTGGATATTAAAGAAGCCGAAGTGCGTGATCTGGATGAAGAAGCTTTCCGCAATAATCAGGTACGTGCACGGCATTACGGTGAAATGCGTGTGCCACAGGCCGGGCATTTTGTGCAGGCGGTAAAGCAGGGCGGCGTTGAGGTGGAAGAGCTGGTGCTGGCGGATATTGCGGCCTTTATCTGTGCCGATATGGATGATGATGTGTTGTATCTGGTTGGCTCGGGTAAAACCACGCAAGCGGTGATGGATGAACTGGGGCTAGAGAATACTTTGCTGGGTGTGGATGCTGTTTATAACCGGGAACAGATTGGTAAGGATTTAACCGCGGCTGACATACTCAGGCTGTTGGCAGAATATCCGCAGGCTCAGGCGATTGTCAGTGTGATGGGCGGTCAGGGACATATTTTCGGCCGGGGTAATCAGCAGTTCAGCCCGGAGATTTTGCGTTTACTGGGTAAGAAAAATATCCGTCTGATTTCAACCAAAACAAAAATCAGTGCATTGAATGGCCGGCCATTAATTATGGACAGTGGCGATCCTCAATTGGATAAAGACTGGGCGGGAACGATTGAAATTACCACAGGTTATCGTGATCAGATTGTACACACGCTGGTTTAGAGATCATTAAACAGGCTCTCATAATGATCTGAAGAATATCAGAGAATAAAAAAACCGGCTGATCATTGCCGGTTTTTTATTGTTTCTTTCGGGGGATAGGATTGAGTCATCAGTTGACGACAAATTTCTCCACCGTTTGATTCAGACGCGCTGCCAGTTCAGCCAGTGCCGCACTGGCTAAGGCCGCCTGAGAGGCCTGCTCATGGCTGGTGCTGGCCAGTTCATTAACACGTACGACGTTGCGGTTAATTTCTTCGGCGGCATAGCTTTGCTCTTCGGCCGCAGTAGCAATCTGGGTATTCAGGTCGTTGATGCTGCTGATGTTACTGTAAATCACCTGAAGCGCATCACTGGCCTCACTCACGCGGGCGATACCGGTTTCGGCGCGATCGCGGGATTTCAGTACAGTATTAACCACTTCTGCCGTCCCTTTATTAAATTCGTTTATGGTTGAACGAATGGATTCTGTCGATTCCTGTGTACGGCTGGCTAATGTACGCACCTCATCGGCAACCACGGCAAAACCACGTCCCTGCTCGCCGGCACGGGCGGCTTCAATGGCTGCGTTCAGTGCCAGCAGGTTGGTTTGTTCGGCAATGGCACTGATTTCGCCCAGAATCGCACCGATGCTTTCACTGTCTTTCTGCAGTTTTTCGATGGCTTTGGTGGCCTCCAGAATTTCACTGTTGAGGGTTTCAATTTCGTGGCGTGCTTCATCGGAAATAGTTTTTCCGCGACTGACTTCACGGTGTACCTCATTAACCGCACTGGCTGCCTGATTAGCATTACCGGCAATATTCTGAATGGTGGAGGTCATTTCGGTCATGGCGGTTACTGCCTGGGCAACTTCTTCCTGTTGCTGATTGCTGGCATCGCCGACTTCACGGGTAATAGCTGACATTTCTTCTGAAGCTGACGCCACTTCGGTTGCACCGGACTTTACCTGCTCAACGGTTTCGCGCAGCGTAGAGATCAGCGCGTCAAAAGCATGAGATAAGATACCGATTTCATCACCAGAGCGGTGACCGATTAATTGGGTCAGATCGAGGTCGCGGGCAATGCGCTGAATTTTTCCGGTAATATTCTGTACAGGCTGGTAAATCGCACGGGATACCAGAAAGGTCAGGGTCGCGACGACGGCGAAAGTTAACAGAATACTCAGCGTGAGGGTTGTGTATACCCGCTGACTCATCACTTCCATTTCTGCCGAAATATAGGTTGTCAGCTCGGCGAAAATACTTTCTGTTTTATGAATGGTTGTGCGCATCTCGCCGCGCAGACCTTCTTTTTCGTTTAATCCCATCAGCTGTTCTTTATCGAACAGTTGCGTAAAGCGATCCAGATAGTTGTTAAGTTCCTGCCGTACTTTATTGTCACCAGCAAGACTGCTGCGCTCCAGTGCCTGACTGAAATCGTTAATCCCCGCTTTGAATTTCTCCATATAAGAAGGGTCACTGCGTAACATAAAATCCTTTTCATGACGGCGCAGCATCAGCATGTAATAAAGCAGCTCGTAGTCGTCAGAGGATTTTGCTGATGTTTCGATGTCATGCACTGCCTGACGCAGACCACCATAAAGGCCGCTTTTGGGATCAAGACCAATTTCCTGCTGCGCCTGCGCCAGACTATCGAAGATAGTACGGTAGTTGGCCACCTGAGTTTTCAGCTGTTGCAGCAGGCTGGTCGTGCTCAGACCAAGCTCCTGCATATGGTCTGTCAGGTGAGAGATATCTTCCAGGGTTTTTTCGGCCGTCACGTCAAATTGTTCAACGTATTTCATGTCTTTACGTGCAAGAAAATCCTTCTCATTACGGCGCAGTAACAGAATATCATTGTTCAGCGTCTGTTGCTGGTACAGCACATCAGAGAGTTCGCCAAGGCGGGAGAACTGTTGCACGCTCAGAGCTGAAGTAAATATAAGCCCGAAAATGACCAGAACCAGGATCAGACTGTGTTTGCTTTTAATGCTGAAGTTGTCAATAACCATGGTGAAAACCTTTATAAAACCATGTCAGAAGATTAGAACAATTGGCGCAGGCTGCCAGTCCGTCCCTGTTTTGGAAGGCTCAGGGGGCTGGAGCTGAGGTCAGGAGCCATTGGCTTGGCAAGTCCTAGAGATCGCTGGGCGGTAGCTGATAAGTTAAAACGATAGTACCAAAATAATAATCAAACAGGGCCTTACCATGACATACCTCTCTTTTGCCGGTCGATACCGGCATGCCAGCGTTTATCTTTTGGCGCTTACAGTTCTGTTGCCGTTTAAGGCAGCTGCTCAGCACAGTATTCCTGCTGCAGATGAGGTGCTTATCAGAGAAAAAACCTTTGCTGCTCAGCAGGATAAAGTGTTTGCCGGAACTTCTGGCCGCGAGCTTGGATTCCGTGGTTTCAACGTATCGGGTGAAGTGAAACTGGCAGAATCGGGCTTTAAAGCCTTTAAAAACAATGAGGATGCGCAGGCCAGTCTGAGTTTGCTGAAGGAAAAAACCGGCGCCAACCTGATTCGCTACACACTGGCCTGGGAAGGCGTGCAACCGCAGCCGGGGCAGGTGGATGAAGGTTATCTGGCAGCGATCAGTCAGCAGATTGCCATTGCAGCGGACCTCGGATTGTATGTGCTGCTGGATTATCACTCGGATCTGTACAGTCGCCATACCTTCACCGCAGATTCTGCAGCTACCGGTAATGGTGCCCCGCGCTGGGCTGTGAGTGATGTTTATGGCAAGGATGATTGTGGTCTGCCTTGTCAGCTGACCTGGTCGGCACACAAACTTTCTGATTCTGCTGTACGTAATGCTATCCGTGGCTTCTGGGCTGATCACTGGGTTTTGAATAAAGATTTAGCCGATATTGAACTTTATTTGCCGGCATCGCAGCAGTGTGCGGATATCCGCGGTGGTCAGGCGGAAAACTCTGTCAGCGTGGGCGGCTGGGCTTGTCATGGTGGTGCTAATCAGCGCTGGCATTACCGGCAGGATGGCACGTTACGCAGTCTTGCCGATACGGAGCAGTGCCTGGATGTAGCCGGTGCCAAAACCGCAGCGGGTACGGATATTCAGGTGTATCAATGCAATGGCAGCCGTGCGCAGCAGTTTATGCCCGACGTGCATGGCCGGATACACAGCGTACTGGATCTGAACAAATGTCTGAGCCTGAACAACGGCAATGTGCAGTTGGCGGAGTGTCTGGCAGCCAGCCAGGTGGTGGGAAGCCATCAGCAGTTTATGCTGCGTGATGCTGCTACTCACTCTTCTCTGATGCCACAGCTGGATTTTGTTCAGAGCCAGTTTGTCTGGCAACTGGGTGAAATGCTGAGCTACTTACAGGCGCATTTAACACCGGCACAGCGAGCTATGGTCATTGGTGTGGACCCGATCAATGAGCCCTTCGACGGCGGTATTGGCAATATGAGTTATGCCGACTGGGATAATGAGGTTTTGTGGCCATTTTATCAGCGTGTGCGTGCAGAAATGGATCAGCGCGGCTGGAATAATACGCCGGTGTTTGCTGAGCCTATGGTGTTCTGGAGTTCCATTGCCGGCGCTGTGGCACCGGCAACCGGTGGCCATTATTTACGTTACCAGCCGGGTGATGGCTTTGTGTTTAACAGCCATTTTTATGATCAGGCCCGTATGGGCGTTAATGATTTAACCGTTGCGCGTAATGGCAGCTATTTTGCCAATATTGACCTGATTCGCGATGAAGCCCGCTATCTGAATATTACGCCGTTTTTATCGGAGTTTGGCATGTGGCTGGATGGCTGGGGACATACCGATACCGAGCGGGTGGTGAATGCCACCTATCAGGGCATGGAAAGCTCAGACCGTGTTTCCGGTAAAGACCGCTATGTCGATTTTTACACACCGCTGGTCAGTGGTACTCAGTGGCAATGGGATTATTATTACGACAACCATATGGAATTACAGAATGGTAATCCTCAGCGGCTGCTGACAGAAGATGATGCCTGGAATGGCGAGAATTTTTCCGTCATCCGTGACTATGGCCAGAACTACAATATTAATGCCGAACTGGTACAGCGGGCTTATCCGCGGGCGTTGCAGGGCGAGCTTCTGCATTTCAGCTATGAAGGCCGGGTGCCGGATCGTGCCGATGAGCGGATGAACTACCACAGTATCCGTGTTTCCTTACCGCCGTTATTTTCTGAACGTGAATTTCTGCGTAATACCGAATTTTCTTTTGCTGCCTGGCGCGGACGTTTAAGTGATGCGCCGACGGAAATTTACTGGCCACGGCATTTAGCCAAAGAGCAGCTGACGGTGATTACCGATGCCGCTGTTTTCCTGCCCGGAACATTATCAGGAGTGCCGACACAGCATGCGAATGAAGTGGTTATGATACCTGACCGTGGTGCTGATAGCGGCCAGCGGGTATTGGTGTGGGATGATGTCAGCGCCGATGAGGATTCTGACAGCCTGCATTTTGCGTTATTAATTAATGGCGATGCCGGACTCAGTAGCGGAGAACTGGCGGATTTACAGGCGGGAATCCGCTATCAGTTAGCGCTGGGAAAAAGCCCGGTGTACCTCACCGGCAGCATGACCCATTCCGGTTATAGCGCTGACAAAGGAACTGCGGCCAACGGTTTTTCGCTGATTAATGCCCGCTCGGGGTTGTGTCTGGATGTTGCCGGGGCACGCAGCTGGAACGGCACCAATGTGCAGTCTTATCGTTGTAACGGCAGCAATGCCCAGCGCTGGTTTTACGATAAAAATACCGGCTATCTGAAATCGGCACTGGGCAATAAGTGTTTAGATCATGGTGGTCAGCTGCGTGATAACGGCAAGGCTGTGATCTGGGATTGCGTAAACAGCGATAACCTGCGCTGGAACCTTCAGCCGGACGCGCAGGGCTATCAGCTGATCCCGCGTTCATCGGCTGCTTATGCCCTGGATGCCTATGGCACAGAGGACAGCTCTGATGTGGGTCTCTGGTCGCGTCATCAGGGGGCACAACAACGCTGGAAAATGCAGTTTTAATATTCCATTTATGGTGAAAAAATATTCAGCGGCAATCCCGTTATGAGCGGGGCTGCCGCCGAGTCTGATTTGCCGTTGCATCTGAGAGTGTGAGGAATCTCAGCGTTGATTTTCCATATCGAATGAGCGGCTGACGTAGCGAGAAATTACGGAATCTGCGTTTTATATTGGTATTTTTACCTACTGACCGTCTCTTCAAAAAAGGCTGAGCGGTGAGATGTTATTTTCTGTACTCATGCCCGTGATTTTATTACACAGCAATTACGAAACTCATCAGGATTGATAACATTTCTGTTGATCCTCTTCTTTAATGTAGGGATAGAATCACCACTAATTTTTTACGGGAATAGATTCTTCATGAAGTGTGAGTTTTGCCATCAGTCGGCATTAGCCGGAAAGCCGATAACGGTTTCCGGTATCGGCATTGCACACGAATCCTGTTATGAACGTCATCTGATCGAACAGCGGGTGTTCAAGACGCTGAATTTACGCCAGCTGAATGAAACCGAACTGAGCGAGCTTCACGATCTGGTGCAGATTGAAATGAACGCGCGCAAACCGGTGATGGAGGAAATTGAAATCTGGTAATTCTCGTCAGGGTTGCGTTGATGCTAAAAACGCTGTGCTGATTTCGCTTAGTTTATTTTTATTATTTCTGATGTTTATAAGAATATAACCCAATCACTGCAACACAAAAAAAACCGGCCATTACGCCGGTTTTTTTGTGCCCATCCAGATCTGACCGAGCCAGCTCAGAACGGGCTCATCACCAGTACCACATCGGCATCGCTGATGGTCAGGGATTTCAGCATCATGCGCGCCATGGCTTCCGTCATATCCTGATCGCTCAGGGTGTAAACCGGCTGCTTGGTCAGCGCCGGGGTCAGTGCCTTCTGCGCCAGTGATATCAGCTGTGGCTGCAGCGCCGGAGCCAGGCCATCAATATCAAGCTGGCGGATAACCGGTTCTTCAATAAAAAAGCTGTAGCTGGCTTTGTCGTAGCGGATTTTTCCTTCCACGGTCAGCTGGCCACTGCTTTGCAAACCGATGCTGGTGGCAATCATGGCATTGGTCTGCAGACTCAGGCGGTTACCGCTGGGCAGCAGATCAAGTTTTGGATTACTCAGCGTTAACGTCACCATGCCCTGACTTTGTGTCAGGGGCATCTGGCTGTTTAATTGTTGCTGCAGTTGCTGTTCCGTGAGGCGCACCTCATAGGCCTGTGCGGCAAGACTGAACAGCAGCAGGCTGCTGGTGCAGAGTGTGGTAAATACTTTCACAGATGCTCCTTAACCGCCTTCTGCTGACTCAGATTGCGGATTTTTTTATTGGTCTGCCACTTCCAGAAAGCGGCCAGCAGAGAACCGCTGATGTTGTGCCAGACGCTGAACAGTGCGCCGGGCAGGGCAGCCATCGGGCCGTAAAATTTCAGTGCAAGCGCGACGCCCAGACCGGAATTCTGCATCCCGACTTCCAGCGCAATGGTGCGTGCTTCCACTTCGGTATGACCATTCCAGCGCGCGATGCCATATGCCGCGGCCAGACCCAGCAGGTTATGCAGCATCACCGCCACAACGGCGAGTGCTCCCATGGTCGCAATTTCATCGGCATTGAGGGCAACGATGATGGCAATAATGGCGAGAATAAAGGCACTGGCAATATCCGGCAGGTGGCTGTTCAGGCTGCGTCCGACCTGGGGAAGAAAGCGGTTGCACAACAGGCCACCGGCAATCGGCAGTAAGACAATCTGAGCGATGCTGATGATCATTGCCTGGGTATCCACGGTAATTTCTGCGGACGAATAAAAGGCAACCAGCCATGGCGTCAGTACCACGCCCCACAGGGTGGAGATCAGCGTCATACTAACCGACAGCGCCACATCGCCGCCGGCCAGATAGGTCATCACGTTGGAGGCGGTGCCGCCGGCACAGGCGCCGACAATGATCAGGCCAATCGCCAGCTCTGGCGGCAGTTGCAGCAGCTGTACCAACAGCCAGGCGATCAATGGCATTAAGGTAAACTGCAGCAACACTCCCAGAGCGATAGGCTGTGGTTTATTCCAGACGCGGCGAAAATCCGCCCAGCGCAGGGTCAGGCCCATACAGAACATAACGATGGTCAGCAGCGGCACAATGGCGTCTTTCAGTCCCAGCAATGGCTGCGGTTCATACCAGGCGAGGGCGCTGACGGCGATGGCCAGCAGGGGAAAATAACGGTTAACAGAAAACATAGGAGCCTCCGGAAGCAGAGCGCTATGTTACCTCAGTGACGCCTGCGGCGCAGTGCCGGGCGTTGGTGTATCGTCAGTGCTTATCCGTTGTCTGGTATTTCACGCCGCTGGCGGGAATAATTCACCCGGTTGTAAATCCGATCAATAACGGAGTCATCATGGAATTACGTTTTGCCGACCTTAACCCTGTTGAGAGTTATCACCTGCTGATTCAGACCGTTCTGCCGCGGCCGATCGCCTGGATTCTGAGCGCAAATGACGATGGCTCATCCTATAACCTGGCGCCTTTTTCGTTCTTTGCTCCGGTCTGTGCCAACCCGCCGACCTTTGTGGTTTCTGTGGGTAAAAAGCCCGGCGGCGACGAAAAAGATACCTTTACCAATCTGGCCCGTGATGGCCGTTGTGTGCTGCACATCGCATCGGTTGAACAATTACAGGCACTGAACGCCAGCTCAGCAACGCTGGCCTATGGCGACAGTGAGGTCGAGCGTTCAGCTCTGGCGCTGGAAGCTTTTGCGGGTTCAGAACTGCCGCGCCTCAGTCAGGCGCCGGTTGCTTTTGCCTGTACTCTGCAACAGCAGGTGGACGTCGGACCGGGTGGGCAGCATGTGCTGTTTTTACAGGCCGGGGCGGCGTATCTGGCGGACGACATTGTACTCAGCAAAGAGCCGCGCCTGCAGGTCGGGGCTGCGGAGCTGAACCCGCTGGCGCGTCTGGGCGGTAGTGAATATGCCGCGCTGGGTGAGTTGTTTAATCTGCCGCGGCCGGAATAAATACGCTGGCACAAAACAGCGTCGTAATAAAAAGCGCCCGGAAATCCCGGGCGCAGCAACTCAGCCTTTATTCAGAAAGCGGATAATGGCGCGGGTAACCGCCCGTGGCAGCAACTGGCTGGCAGCGTAAGTCAGGGCAAATTGCAGACTGACGGCGCGGTGGGTCTTAGGTTGTTCTATCTGCTGCAGAATGGTCCGGGCGACATCCTCGGCGTTCAGATGCACACCGAGTTTATCCAGAACCGGGGCGCCGGAGGCCTGTTCATTCAGCATGGGTGTGCTGACAAAAGGCGGCATCACATCACAGACGCGGATGCCGTACTCTTCCCATTCCAGCTCCAGCGCTTCGGTCAGGCCGCTGATGGCAAATTTTGAGGCGGAATAACTGGCCAGCCGCGGAATGCCATAGGTCGCAGAGGCGGAACTCATGTTGATCACCTGCGCGCCGCTGGTATGACGCAGGTAGGGGAAGGCTGCCTGACAGCAGTGGATAGTGCCCATCACGTTGATATCGAAAATCTGCTGGTGGCGCTGGCTGCTGACGTCTTCAAAACGGTCAATCTGCAGAATACCGGCGGAGTTGAACAGCAGGCGCAGCTGTTTGTCATGCTGTGCGGCAAATTCACCGATCACCGCAGCACACTGCTCTGGTTTGGTCACATCGAGGGCGTAGCAGTGCACGCGCTGCTCATCCCAGCCCAGTGTCATTTCCTTTAATGCCTGTTCGTTAATATCCGCCAGACCCAGATTCCAGCCCTGAGCGTACAGGGTTTCGGCTGTGGCGCGGCCAATGCCGGAGGCGGCACCGGTAATAAAGGCATTTTTCATCATGTGGCTTTACTCAGTAAAAAGAACCAGAGCGTCAGACTCGCGATTATTGCCTGACAGGTAAAGGGTAAAGTACGCCAGACATAAAAAAGCCCGCAATGTCACAGATCATGGCGGGCTTTTAAATCGGTCAGGGCTTACTCAGCGTTGTCTGCCAGACCAGCAGGCTGTACTTCAAAGCGCTGCAGCTGTTCGCGTTGCAGACCATCGAGTGCTGGCCAGTCCTGTACCGCGCCGCCCTGGGTCAGCAGCAGCCAGGGCTTGCCGCGTTCCAGAATGGCATTCTGGTAGAGTGCACGGATTTCGTCCTGGCTCAGGGTTTTCACCTCGGCGGCGATGGCTTCGTTGGTGTCGAAGCTGTAGCGCTGCACTTCAATATCACGCCAGAAGCGGGCGACTTTTTCCGCCATATTTTTCGGTTTTTCCAGCAACAGAGTGCTCAGGCCCTGACGGTAGGAGTTAAATTCTTCCTCCGACATGCTGCCCAGCTGCTGTTCGAAATTGCTGAAAAAGCTCAGGCTGCTGTCGAGAATCGCCTGTGGTGAAGCCTCAGGTGACTGCACGATAAAGGCCAGACCCGGAATGGTCTGCTGCGGGAATGGCGTGGCGAACACGATATAACCCAGCTGCTGTTCGGTGCGCATGGTCTGGTAGTAAGGCGCACTGAGAATCTGACCCAGCAGGGCGTAGCGCGCACGGTTGCGGTCGCTGCCTTCCTGGCCCTGCACATAGAGCACGATGGCGGTATCCTGATGATCCAGTGTCAGGTTTTTCTGATACTGGCCTTCCGGAATCTGCAGCAATTGTGGCAGAGCGACCTGTGCGGCTTTGGCCGGATACTGAGCGTCGACAATGGCGGCCAGTTCCTGTGCCTGAGTTTTGCTCAGCTGGCCATGCACATACATCTGCACGGCCAGTTCGTTGCTGAAGGTGGCGCCATATTGCATAACGTCTTCACGGCTGACTGCGGCCAGTGCCTGCAGCAGATCGGCCTGATCGAAGCTTGGTTCGTACAGCCAGTTTTTCAGCACTGCCAGTTCACGTTCAAACGGTTTGTTCTTCAGCTGATTTTCCAGAGTACGCTGCAGTGAAGCTTTGTAGCGGCCGAAGTCTTCTTCACTCAGGTTGATGCTGTTCATTTCGCTGAGAACGCGCTTCAGCAGTTCCGGCAGCTTGTGCTGATAACCACCCAGCGCCAGTTCCAGACCACGGCCTGAAGCATTGAGGCTGTAATTCAGCCCCGCCAGATAGGCCGGATAGCTGTAGGTGTTCAGCGCTTCGTTAACGGTGCGGCTGTAGAGCTGCGCCAGTACCCGCTGACGCGCGGAATTCTGCACGCTGGCCTGTTGCAGCTGCACCATCACCCGCGCTTTTGGCATGGCAAATTCATGCTCAGGGTAATACCACAGGATGCGGCCGGGCTCGTCGATCAGTTTTTCCGGAGTGGCCTGAGTGGTATCAGCGTGCAGGGTGAAGTCGGTCGGAATAAACGGGTTCGGCGCCGGCAGGGTCAGACTGGCCAGACCTTCAGTGGTCACCGCATCGGCGCGGTAATCGCCTGGACGGATACGGATCGCGGTGCCGTACCACGGGTCGATGGTTTCGGTGGCAATCTGCGGAGCGATCAGGGTGCGCAGCATGTTGCTGGCGGATAACGCATCCAGATAAGGCTGCAGCTGTTGCTGGCTGATTGGCTGCCAGCGGTAATCACCGTAGATAATGTCTTCTGCAGGATACACCAGCATGTTGCTGCTCAGACGTACCACGTAATCACTGATGCGGCTCTGTTCCTGGAAGCGGAATGACAGGTCGCTCAGTTGCTGCTGCTCGGTAAGCAGGTATTGCGGCAGCGGCTGTTGCTTCAGCAGGTCGATGTAATGCATCAGCGCCTGGGTAATGTTTTCGGTATACAGCAGGCCCAGTTTGGTCAGCTGAATCTGTACCACCAGTGTGGTTTCGTCCTGAGTGCTTAGTGAGCGACCGGCGCTCAGACCTTCGGCCCAGCCTTTCTCTTTCAGGAACGCCAGCAGGCTGCCTTCACCTTCGTGGCCGATCAGGTTTGACAGAATCTGTACCGGTTTATAGGCATACAGCGACCGGGTTTCCGGCATCGGGAAGGTGAACTGCAGGCGGCGGATTTCTTTTACCGGCTCAATGTTCATATCCAGTGGCAACTGGCTCGGAACAAACAGCGGTGGGTTAGCAACATGAGCTACGGTCTGACGCTTTGGCACCGCCGAAAAATGACTTTTTGCCCAGGCTTCCAGCTGATCCAGCTCGTACTTACCGGCTAGCACCAGAGTCATGCGATCGGCAGAGTAGTGGCTGTTGTAGAAGGCCAGTAACTCGTCGCGGATTTTGCTGTCGGCACGGTCGGACAGGGTATCGAGATTACCGGTGGCAAAGGATGCGTATGGGTGATCCGGATTCATCGCCTGCTTTTCAGCCGAATAAATACGGCGGAAATCGTCTTTCAGCTTGGAGCTGTATTCGGCATGAACGGCGTTTTTCTCACGCTCAACGTAGGCTTCATCGAAGGTTGGCGAGATAAAAAACGGCGCGAAACGATCCAGCGCACCGCTTAAGGCTTTGTTATCGATGTCGAAAAAATACGTGGTCTGGCTATGGGCGGTAAAAGCGTTATGGCTGCCGCCGTGACGGCTGATATAAGCCTGATATTCGCCGGCTTCCGGGTAAGGCTCGGTGCCGAGGAACAGCATGTGCTCAAGGAAGTGAGCAAGGCCTTCACGGCCTTTGGGGTCATCGCCACTGCCGGCGTCGACGCTGACGGCGGCAGCGGCTTTGTCGGCATTGGGGGTATTGACCAGCAGCACTTTCATACCGTTATCCAGAGTCAGATAGCGGTAGTTAAAAGTGTCAGCCGGGCTGACGATCAGTTCGGGTCCGGCGGAAAACTTAATCATAGAAAATACGATTGCGCCCAGTACGATGAATAAAAACGTCCAATAACGTGGCGATAACATGCCTGCTCCCTAGTGTGCAGTTCCGTTGTAATTAATGATGGCCTGCGCATCCGCCAGGGTATGGCGTTGCGGATCCAGCTGTTGAATCTGGTTGAGACGGTGCTTGCTGTCTTCGAGTTCCGCAACCAACAGGGCAAACTGACTTTCGAAGGCGTTATCGATAACAGAATACAGCTCTTTGACCGGGTCTTCGGCGCTGGCACCGGCTGGGGTACGCAGGGCTTTCAGGCAGGCGAGGGCAATCTGATGGTAGGCTTGATCTTTATTCACAACGGGCTCCTTTTAACAGGAGCCTATCATAACCCAAGGAGCCTCTGAATAACCTGCCAGCGGCCGGCGATTGCAGAAAAGTTCTGCCTGATTCAGCCCAGTTCGGCGCTGGGTGAGAACCATTGCAGCTGGTCGGCACTCAGTTCACGTGACAATACCGAGCCGGATAACCAGTCGACATTGCTCTGATGAGCCGAAGCCAGAGCTTCCGTGTTGTCCATTCCCGGAGCGTAAATGGTCAGCTCATGATCGTGAATACGCTGCAGCAGACGGCGGCTCTGTGGCAGAGACTTGCTGTTGCGCATATGAATCAGGAATTCCGGCGCCAGACTGACGCCCTGAATCGGCAAGGACAGAATCTGGCGGGAGTTGAGGAAACTGCGGCCGAAGTTGGCAATAAACAGCCGGCATTGCTGCGAACGCAGTTCGTCACGCCAGTTAAGGTCGGTTTCTTCCTGGCTGAGGATACAGTCTTCACCGAGAATAATGCTGCACTCGAGTGGTAAGTGCTGACGGGCTTCTCCCAGGGCTCTGATGAACCCGCGAACGCTGGCCGCCGGCTGGTTTACGGCGGGCATAATAATGTGCAGTTCGCGCTCAAAATACTGCTGCCAGACGCTGCCTATGGCATTGAACCAGGCTGACCAGCCGGACTCATCATAAGTATTGGCTTGCGGTGCCTGCAGTGCGCTCAGCGTACCCTGCTGATCAAAGACCGGCAGCGCCCGGTACTGGCTGCTGGCGTGCTGGTGGCCACTGACCGGTGCGGCAGCAGTGCTGTGTGGCTGTTCTTTCTGGCTGGTCGCGGGCAGGCCCAGACGATGACGCAGCCAGTCATCCCAGTGAGTAATGTTCGCGGGCTTCTGCTCGATACTGATCTGCGGCTGCAGCAGGAGAGGTTGTCCCTGAAAACTGACGCTTTCATTAAAATCCTGCTGAATATTCTGGCTCAGCCGTTCAATCTGTTCTGCCGATACCGAGGCCGGCAGCAGAATGAGAAAGGTGTGTGGCTGTGGTGAATATATTTCGTAAAGATCGTCTGTTGCAGCCTGCAGGCGCTCGTAACAGATGGATGACAGATCTTTATGGCTTACTTCTTCTGGCAGTGCGACCACCATCAGTTGCGGTTCGCTGCGCGCATCGCCAGCGGCTTTCTGCAAGCGTTGCAGATGGTGCTCGCCGGAGTAACGCTGTAATTCGTCTTTAAGGTCACGCTGCGGAGACTGATCGGAAGCCACAAAATTACAGGAGCACAGCCGATACTGACTGCCTAAAGGCGTAATCGCCATCCAGGCCGGCAGATTCAGCTGCTGTGGTCCGGTCAGATTAAAATAGCCAAGCCAGGTCTGCTGTTGCTCGACCTGACGGGTGACATCGGTTTCCAGAGTAACGGGCATGGACGACAGGGCGTGGGCGAAGAGGTTAACACCGAGCAGGTCGCTTTCTTCACATTGCAGGGCTTCGCACAGTAAGGGGCTGGCCATACGGACAATCCAGTTCGCGTCCGTCAGCAGCATGGCCTGTTCGGTATGTATCGCCCGGCTGACCTGTTGCAGGTTTTTCAGCAGGTCGTGTTGTTTCAGGCCTTCTTTGATATCCATGCTCAGCAGCAGGTTATCCCAGGGTTTGGCGACAAAGCGGTGAACATCGCCCTGCTGCCAGGCACTGCGCAGAGCGCTGTAATCGACCTGCCCGGACAATAGCAGGCGATAAGTAGCCGGAGACAGATCCCTTGCCTTCTGGCACAGAGTCAGGCCATCCATTCCCGGCATTTTGTAATCGGTGATCATAAGTTCGATATCATGGCGCTGCAGGATGGCCAGCGCTTCGTCGCCACTGCTGGCTTCATGGATATGAAATGGTTCTGCCCGCAACATGCGGCGGATAGCCTGAATAATGCCGGCCTCGTCATCGACGACTAGAACGTTCCTTTGCATCCTTTTCCTCCTGGCAGTTTACGTGGCTCTGATTACAGTCCTGAGTCAGGACTACTGTAGCATTCTGGCTTTGCATTATGTATGGCTGCACGCGGGGCGACGCGTAGGAATGTCGCAATTTGTTCATTTCTCCTTGCATTGGCGAAAGGCTATCTATACTGAAACCAGTGTAGTTGCCGACTTGAGATAATGCTGTGAGGGAAAAACAGGCCTTAACAACCGGAGAAGTAGCGAAATATTGCGGCGTGAACTTCCGCACTGTTATTCGCTGGATTGAACGCGGTCACCTGGATGCTTACAAGCTGCCGGGGCGCGGAGATAACCGTATTCCGGTGAGCAGTTTTATTACGTTTCTGCAGGACAATAACATGCCGGTGCCCGGTGATTTATCGCTGGGCGTAAGAACACTGGTGTTATTGGCAGATGCAGAAGATTTTTCCGCCGATGTAGCCTCATTTGTGCGGCGGGCGGGGTGGGAGCCGCTGGTAACCACCGACCCGATACAATTTGGCTTTCTGATTGCGGAGCATCAGCCGGGGGCTATTGCGGTGAACTCTGTTGCGGCTCAGGATTCGGTTGCGCGCCTGATGCGTGACAGTGAGTCGCGTGAAACCCTGTATCTGCTCATCAGTCGCAATGAACCGGATAAGCCTGTAAGGGATGGCTGGCTCAGTTACCAGTGGCCCAGGGATCAGCAGGCTCTGTTAGCATTTTTGACGGGGGATGCTGCCGCATAGTCAGGCCGGGTCGTAAGGGATCACGGCCTGAGATGAGAGGGAGCTATGACTTTTTCTGCGTTGCTCGGACTGACGCTGCTACTGGTTTTACTGGCTCTCTGGCTGGCCAGTTATTGCTGGCGGCTGCAGCGGGATTTAAAAGAAAATCTTGCCGCGGCACAGCGCTTCCGCATTCTCTGGCAACACCTGCCTGACGTTATCACCGAAATTGACCGTGAAGGCCGTATTCTGGATGTGAATCATCTGTTTGATGGCTTTACTCTGGAAGATGTTGCCGGCAAATCATCGGTCGATTTCCTGCCGCAGGATCAGGCTTTACAGTTTACCCAGTGCCTTAAAACGGCGGTCAGAAAACATACCTCCCAATCGTTTGAAATAACCCTGCGTGATCAGCAGGGTCATATCAACTATCTCAGGAATCAGCTGATTCCACTGAGTTCGTACCGTGAGATACAAAGCCTGCTGGTGATCAGTACCGATATTACCGAGCAGAAGCTGGCGCGGGATATTCTGACTGCAGAAAAAGAACAGGCGGAAGAAGCGAATGTGGCCAAAAGCCGCTTTCTGGCCAGCATGAGTCATGAGATCCGTACGCCGATGACCGGGCTGCTGGGCATGGTTTCTTTACTTGAACAAACCCCGCTGAATGCGGAGCAAATGAGTTTTCTGCGTATTATTCAGTCATCGTCAGAACACTTACTGACCATTGTTAACGATATTCTCGATATTTCCAAAATCGATGCTGACAAGCTCACCATCGAAGAAGAAAGCTTCAATATCCGCGACATGATCGACAGTCTGATTGCCATGATGAGCGCCAGAGCGCGGGAAAAAAATCTGAGTCTGCAGTTTTTTGTGGAAGATTCGGTGCCGCAGTATGTCATTGGTGACGCCATCAGAATCCGCCAGATCCTGATGAATTACCTCACTAATGCGCTGAAGTTTACCGAACAGGGGCACGTGCTGCTGCGGCTGGTTGTGGTCCGGCGTCAGTTCAGTCAGGTGCTGCTGCGTTTTTCGGTAGAAGATTCCGGTATTGGCATCGCTGCAGACCGTGCCCTGCAGTTGTTTGATGAGTACAGCGTGGCCCATGGCCGATTATCCACTCTGGCTGGCGGAACCGGGCTTGGGCTGAGTATATGTCGGCGTCTGGCAACGCTGATGCATGGCAAGGTCGGGGTTATCAGCTCGCCCGGGCTGGGTTCAAACTTCTGGCTGGATCTGAATCTCACCGTTGCCGCCTGCGATCTGCCGCTCAGCCACTCTCAGTCCGTCATGGCACGCGATGCCAGCATCTGGGTCTGTGATGAGGTGCAGATTAACCGTGCCTTACTGCTATCCGTTGTGCGCCGGTTGGGTATCAGTGTCAGAGAGTTTTCCGTTGCGGAAGATCTGCTTGAGGCTCTGCAGGAGTCCCGTCCGGATATTCTGGTTCTGCCTTATCGTCTCTTTGACGACTACCGGGGGGCGCTGGCGGACGCTCTGGCCGGAGGGGCGACCCGTCTGGCCGCCACTGCGACAGATAATGTCTCCCCCGCGGAAGCGGATCTGCTGGCACAGGGAATTCAGGCTTTCTGGGACTGGCCAATCAGTCAGGAGCATCTGCAGCAATTATTACTGCGGCTATTAAATGAAGAGCACGGGCAACGACTGATTACCCGCTATGGGCGTCAGTTCCAGGAGCGACCGTCAGGCAAAGAATTGCTGCAGGGCGTTCGTGTGTTGCTTGCGGAAGATAACCGGGTTAATCAGAAAGTGGCGACACAGATGCTGGTACGTCTCGGCTGTGAGGTAACCCTTGCTGCCAACGGACAGGAGGCGGTTACGCAGTTTCGTCAAAAAGAGTTTGATCTGGTGCTGATGGATTGCCATATGCCGGTGATGGATGGTCTGGAGGCGACCAGGCAGATTCGCAGCCTGACTGAACGCCGGCAGATTCCTGTTATTGCATTATCGGCGGATGTTATGGCTGAACAGAAAACGGCCTGTAAACAGGCCGGTATGAACGGTTATTTATCAAAACCTATCCGTCTTGAAGAACTGCGCCTGGCGCTGTGCGGATTTCTGTTTCCGGATCAGAGCGCGCTGCCGTAAGGAATGTAGCGGTTATCGGTCAGACTTTTCAGCTGACGGATTGCGCCTTTTTCCGGCAGCTGGCCGTTCTTTTTCAGACTGCGGAATATCCAGATAGCAGGATTTTTTGCGCCGCACTGCCAGCCGCTGAATTTCATTTCTGCCAGAGTAAAAAACGTTGCCAGCTGAAACAGTTCTTCTGCGCTGAACGTTGCCAGAAGCGGCAGCCACTGTTCTTCACCAAGCTGTGTCGCGGAACGCAGTGTTTTAAGCCGCTCTTCACCTAATTGCTGTGCAGCCTGTTCGCTATTGTCGGCCATCAGGCCGGTGACGGCCAGGCATTGCTGTAGCATCGGAGCGTTAATACTGGCCGCTCCTCCGCCCGGTGGCACCCATTCATCAATCATTTGCTTTAACCTTGGTCGTTATCTTGCGCAGGGAGCGATAGGATATACTAATCCGCCCGGATTCTTAAGGAGCCTCTGCATGGTGCAGGCTTCGGTCAGCTGGTGGATGATTTACGTTTTTTGCCCATAACAGTGAGACAGCATGCAGGACCAATATTCCGATATCCGCCCTTATCACGATGATGAAGTCAGAGACGTTATTCAGCGACTCAGCCGCGCCCGAACCTTACAGCATGCACTGGTTAAATACCGCTTTCCTGCACTGCCTTCCTGGCTGAGACAGACAGTATTACCTCTGGCAGGCTGGTATTTGCGTCGCCGTACAGCACAGATTGAAACGGTCGAAGCATTCCAGCGCTGGCTGGCACCATGGATCGAACGGCTTCTGCAAGCTTCAACGGATGATATTGTGGTGCGCGGGCTGGAACATTTATCCGCCGATAAAAGCTATCTGTGGATTTCCAATCACAAAGACATTGCTATGGATCCGACCCTGATTAATTACAGCCTGCACCATGCCGGCTGGCCAACCAGCCGGATTGCGATTGGCGATAATCTGCTCGGGCATCCGGATGTGGCTGACATCATGCGCCTTAACAAAAGTTTTGTGGTTAAACGCAGTATTGCCAATAAACGTGAAAAACTGCGCGAACTGCAGAAATTATCGGCTTATATCCGCAGCTCACTGGAAAGTGGTCATTCTGTCTGGATCGCCCAGCGCGAAGGACGGGCCAAAGACGGAATTGACCGTACCGATACCGCGGTGCTGAAAATGCTGGCGCTGAATGGCCGTGAGCGGGGGGAAGATTTTACCGCGACGATGACTGCGATGTGCCCGGTACCGGTGTCGATTCAGTACGAGTGGGATCCCTGCGATGTGCAGAAAGCACAGGAGCTGCTTACCCGTGCAGAAACCGGCCGTTATGAAAAAAGCGATGATGAAGATACCCGCAGTATCTTGCTGGGCCTGACCGGTGCGAAAGGGCGTATCTATGTTGATTTTGGCCGGCCGCTGAGTGCAGCCGAACTGACATCGGCTGACAGCATGGCACAGGCCGTTGACCTGCAATTGCAACAAATGTATGAGATTCTGCCGGTGCAGCGGGCTGCATTGTCATTATTGCAGCAGGAGTTTTCTCAGGCCGTGGGAGCGGATGCCGGAGAGTTCGACTCTGCCAGTCATGCAAAGCTACTGCAACGCATGGAAGGACTGGAGCCGCCGGTACGTCAGCGTCTTCTGCAAACCTATGCAGCACCGTTATTACAGCAACTGGCCGCGACAGATCGCGCCCAATCAGGAAGTTTGGAATGAGAACATTATGGATCCCGGTTCTGGTCTGTCTGACCCTGACCGGCTGCCCGGAACTTGGGCGGGAATGGACGGATAAGGAAGAAACCCTGCTGGTGGATTACTACAAAGTGCAGTGCGATAAGGATGACAGTAACCTGTGTTTCCGTGTTCGTGACAAGAGCACTGAAAGCTGGAAAACCGCTAATCTTCCGTTTACGGGCTTCAGCACTTTCGCCTGGGGCAATCGCTACAGCGTTACGGTGAACACCAGCTTTAACAGCAATGGTAAAGACAGCGCTTACGAGTTCCGCTCCGTGGACAGTACAACCGCAGTCAGTTCTGCCGATCAGGCCTTTGCCCTGACTCTGTATACCCGGGCGGGAGTTCTGACGCCGCTGGATGACGCTAACTGGTCTCTGGGAGGGGACGTGGCATTTGCCTGTGGTGCTTTCTGTGGCGAGATTAAAAATGCTGTCGACGCACAGTTTGTGCTGAAGCTGGAATTCACCGCCAGTGCCGGATCTGTGACGCTGAACTCTCTGTTGTGCAGTGCCAGTGAAAATGATTTTAACAGTGAGTGTTCCGGAGAAAGCACCAGCAAATGGACAGTCGCACATTTTCAGTCGGAATGCGGATTGGCGGATGCGGCGATGTGCCTGCTTTATCGGGTGAACAGCTCAGATGACTGGTCGCTGTTACAGCTGAGTGGCGATATCAGCGATTTTACTCCGGTCTGGGGTAAGCAATACGACCTGACCGTGGTGAAAACCCTGTCTTCTGGCGGCAGTATCAGTAAAGCGGTGCTGAAAGAAAACGACAGCAACCCGGACGATAAAGCCAACAGCACCTATCCGTTTAAATTTATTGTGCGCGGCAGTGCGCTGGCTACAGATAATTCGGGTGTTATTGCCGGTTATGACAATGCTCCGGCTATGAACTGCAGCACTAATTCGCTGTGCACCAATCTGAATAACTACATCAGCGATGATCAGTGGTTACTGCTGAAAGGTTATATTGACGGTGAGCAGGTTATGCTGCAGGAAGTCATTTGCCACGATGACGTGCTGGCCGACTTTAATACCTGTGTTAAAGATGAAGATGATGTTACCTGGTCATTCTGATACAGATAAATCATGCCGATAGCAGCAATAAAAAAAGGCCGTAAAGGCCTTTTTTTATTGCTGAAAAATCGCCATTAATCCTGGCGGTTAATCAGTTCGCTGATGCGCTGGTTAGCACGTGGGGCAACAGATACATGCGGGAATTCCTGCACAATTTTGCGGAAATACGCCAGAGCTTTCTGGTTGTTGCCCATCTGATTGTATGGACTCATATAAATCAGACCGAGCTGATATAACGATTTGGCACGCATTTCGGCAGAAGATGCTTTGTTATCGTACAGAATCAGGTAAACCGCTTCGGCATCTTCAACACGTGCTTCGGTGATTGCACGCTCACTCATTGGCGTCAGCTCTGCGTCGAATGGGGTACGATCTGTTTTTAACAGTTTGCTGCGATCAACCTGTTTCAGCAACTGTGTGGCGGAGAGCTGCACAGGCTCATTCTGGCGCGCTTCGATAATCTCAATACGTTTGAGGACTTTTTCTTTCAGGCGTGAATCAGGAAACTCAACCCGGTGCTGCTTGAGGTAGGCCAGAGCTTTTTTATCGTCACGCTGATCGTTGTAGCGGTTCATGTACAGCAGTGCGACCTGATAAATGGCCAGCGACTTCATGTTGCTGCTGTAATCCGGATCGCTGTAGCCTTTCATGTACGTCGCGGCTGCCTGCTCGGTTTTTCCGCGGCTGATTGCCTGTACGGAAAAGGTCAGCAGGTCCGGCTCTTCCTGCAGGGCTGCTGCCGCACGGACTTTGATGTTTTCATCGTAACGGGCAATCTGATGCCCGCCTGCTTCTGCGATAAGCAGAGGTGTTGCTGCTGCACAGCCGGTCAGAATGGCAACCATTGCCGCTGTCAGTATGGCTTTGATCATTATCGTATCCCTGATCACATTTTTAGAGTCTGGTGAGAGCGGCTAGTGTAATCAGCGCCCAGAGGAATGGAAAGGTATAGTCAGGCCATATACTGGTTATTTATGACAGGTGGGCTATGAGCCTGCTGAACAGGCTCATAGGGAAGATAATTACAGGAAAAATGCCGCCGCAATGCCGGCTAATGCACCAACAGCTGCACCAGCGGAAGCTGCCTGAACAGCCGTTTTCTGCAGTGCTTTCTGTAGTTCACTGCGCGTTGCCGCCAGAGTGGCTTCCAGCTCTTTTTGTCTGGTATTCATAATGGCGATCAGATCATCGGCATTTTTCTTAATTAATTTGTCCGCAACGGAAACCGCAAGACGCTGATTCATCATCCGGGTTTTCTGGAATAACGCCTGTTCTGTCAGGGTTTTATTAACCTCCAGCTGCCAGCGTTCCTGTTGCTGATGCATGCGTGCCTGAATGACATCCAGCTGATGCGTCTGGTGGGTCTGTAACTGCTGGGTGGTGGCATCCAGACCGGCACTGATCTCCGCTTTGGCTTCGGCAATGGCATTGCGCAGATGCTTCTGCACCAGAGCCTCAACTTCAGACTGTGTAATTTCCGGAGGCTGGCTTTTTTGTTCGTCATTGGCGGCCGGTTCATCCAGCGCCTGAATAACGGCCATTACGGCTTCATGACTGGCGGGTTTCGCCAGCACGGCATGTGCGCCGTGAGACAACGCCATTTCCTGATACTCCCGTCCTTCTTTGGAGGTGTACATAATGGTCGGAATGGTAGCGGTACGGGGATTGGATTTAATGAGTTGTGTGGCTGCCAGACCATCCATTCCCGGCATCATATGATCCATGAAAATGACATCAGGCTGGCTGCTTTCGAGAAAAGTCAGGGCTGCCTCAGCACTGTCAACGGCCTCAGCCTGTACATTAATTTTGCTCAGCAGACGCTGCAGCATCATACGGGCGGATTTGGAGTCATCGACTACAAGAGCATTTTTTATGGTCATGATTTGGCTCGTTCTGGACAGTCCGGCCTTTTATAAGACCAAGATGCCTGTGGCTGGTCAATAGTCGCAGGCGGTATCTTGTTGCGCTTTGTGGCAAATTACCGTTTTTCGGGCTAAAAAGTCTGCTCTGCCCAGGCCAATCTGGCATAATTGCCGGTCTATTGTTGACTGATTTGTGATGACTGTGACTTCTCATGCCGATTTAATTAAACGTGCCTCCAGTGCTTCGGTTCTGGTTGCAGTAACCCTGTTACTGGCCAAAGTCTTTGCCTGGGTCATCAGTGATTCTGCCAGTGTCCTGTCATCACTGCTGGATTCCCTGATGGATATTGCGGCATCGCTGGTGAATTTTTTTGCGGTGCGTTATGCGCTGATGCCAGCGGATGATGATCACCCTTTTGGCCACAGCAAAGCGGAAGGTTTGGCGGCACTGATTCAGTCGGCCTTTATTCTTGGCTCGGCGGTGGTGCTGTTATTACATGTATTTGACCGTCTGCTTAATCCTCAGCCGCTGACTGCTTTGGGCGAGAGTATCGGTGTTATGACGTTTTCAATGTTCGCTACCATCGGTCTTGTGCTGTATCAGCGCTGGGTTTTCCGCCAGACCGGATCGCTGGCGATTAAAGCGGATTCTGCGCACTATTATGGCGATATTCTGACGAACATCGCGGTTATTCTGGCTCTGATCGCAGCTTACTGGCAGCAATACTGGTTTGACCCGGTTGTGGCACTGGCTATTGCCGGTGTGTTGTTTTACAGCGTGTACGGCATTGTCAAAGAAGCATTGCAGGTGCTGATGGATCAGGCAATGCCGGATGAAGATGAGGCCGATCTGAAAGAATTAATCGGCAGTTGTGAAGGGGTGCGGGGTTTTCATGATTTACGCACCCGCCAGGCAGGAGCAGTGCAGTTTATTCAGTTTCATCTGGAGCTGGATGCTCTGCAGCCGCTGAAGTCTGCCCATGCCATCGGGGACCGGGTTGAAAAACGCATTCTGGAACGTTTTCCCCGTGCTGAAATTATTATTCATCACGACCCGGTCTGACTATCTATGAAGCGGCAGGGATGGCTGACATTGTGGGGGTTGATGACGTCAGCTTCTGCGCTGGCACTCAGCCCTGAGCCCAGCTTGCAGGGGGATCGCGAACAGCTGATTGCCCCTCTGCCGGCCACCCCATTTGCTGACGATACCCCTTATACTTCGCAGACCGATATCGATCCGGCTCTTCTGGATCGTTCCAAAGACTGGCTGGCGGGCTATCTGAACCGTTTATCCGGTAATATCGATTCCTTTTTTGTTGATTCGTTTTTCAGTGAAGAAATCACCGACGACGACGTCAAAGGCAGTCGTGCCAAATTATCGCTCTACACACGCCGCGTGCTTGGTGATCCGGTGGATTATAAGTTCGGCCTGAGTGTGAAACTGGTTTTACCTCATACCAATGAACGGCTGAATTTATTGCTTGATTCGGAAGATGAAGACAACCGTGAAGCCGACCCGATCGAGAGTGTGGAAAACGTTAACTATACCGCTGCATTGCGTTTTATCGTTCGTGAAACCGATCAGTGGAAAACCAACGTCGATGCCGGTATCCGCTGGGGAGTACCACCGAATCCCTTTATACGTTTCCGTGCCCGTCGCTACGCCTATCTGTCAGAATGGGAACTGAAAGCAACGCAAACGCTTTTTTATTTTTCTCTGGATGGCTGGGGGGAAGAAACCCGCCTGCAGATGGATTACCCGTTAAATACCGAGAAGTTATTCCGTATCAATGCCAAGGCGGGCTATCTGCTGAACGATGAATACTTCAAGCTCTCCTATGATGCCGGGCTCTATCATGAACTGAGCAGCAAAGCGGCACTGGGTTTTGTTGCCGGAGCCAGTGGTGATACGGAGGTCGATGCCACTTTTTACAGTTATTATGCCGGTGTCCGTTATCGCCGGCAGGTATACAGTAACTGGGTATTTGCGGAGGTTGCGCCGGAGTTTATCTGGGACCGGGATAAAAATTACGATACCACGCCGGTGATTATGTTCCGTCTTGAGTCGGTGATTGCCCGTGACTAAGCCAGCGGTTACAGCGGATAAATTGTGCGGAAGGTAAGGTTGATACGTGGTTGCAGTACCCGTGCCCGTTTGGGCAGGCTGTGCTGCCACTGATGCTGCATTCCCGGTTGCATATCGAGCAGACTGCCGCTGGCCAGTGGCAGAAGTCCGGACTGCCGGCTGCTGCCTTTACGGCGTAAAGCAAAGTCCCGCTCAGCGCCCAGACTGAGAGATAAAATCCGCGGATTTTCGCCCAGCTCCCGTTCATCATCGGCGTGCCAGCCCATGCAATCCTGACCATCACGGTACAGATTGCACAGCACCGCATTCAGCTGTAATCCTGTTAGCTGATTCAGTTGCTGGCAAATAATCTGCAGTGTTGGTGTCCAGGGATCTGCGTGCAGGGTTTTTCCGGAATAGGTGTAACAAATACCGGGGTCGCCGTGCCAGGCCTGTAAGCGCGGAATAATATGCTCGCGTCCGTAAATAACCACACGGCCCTGTTGCCAGGGAATTTCCTGTAACAGCAGCTGATAAAGAAGAGCGGCCTGCTGCGGCTCCAGCAGGGCGGGATAATAATGCAGCAGGCCGTCGAGCAGACTTTCTGGCGGTTCCGGCCGGAACCGCCAGGCAGAAATGTCTGAGGTATTACTTGTCAAAGAAACCTTCAAACAGTGGTGACGTGAGATAGCGCTCGCCGGAATCGGGTAAGATCACGACGATTTTTTTATCTTTGAACGCATCTTCCTGCGCCAGACGCAGCGCTGCAACCATCGCAGCGCCACAGGAAATACCGGCCAGAATGCCTTCTTTTGACATCAGCTCATGGGCCATGGCCATGGCCGCGTCGTTATCCACCTGCTCAACACGGTCAATCATGCTCAGATCGAGGTTACCAGGAATAAAGTTGGCACCAATCCCCTGAATTTTATGAGGTCCCGGACTGATGGCTTCACCGGCCAGTGTCTGGGTAATGATCGGAGATGCGGAGGGCTCTACCGCCACCGAAGTAATGGCTTTGTGCTGTTTGATAAAGCGTGAAATACCACTGATGGTGCCGCCGGTACCGACACCTGCCACTACAACGTCAACCTGACCGTCGGTGTCGTTCCAGATTTCCGGGCCGGTGGTTTTTTCGTGAATGGCAGGGTTTGCCGGGTTATTGAACTGTTGCAGCATAATGCGCTGCTCCGGAGCCTCGGCCAGCAGCTTTTCTGCTGCTTCGACGGCGCCTTTCATGCCTTTTGCGCCTTCTGTCAGAACCAGATTCGCGCCCAGTGCCATCATCACCTTACGGCGCTCAACACTCATGGTTTCCGGCATGGTCAGGGTAACTTTGTAGCCGCGGGCGGCACCGACAAATGCCAGGGCAATACCGGTATTGCCGCTGGTCGGTTCGACAATCTCCATGCCGGGTTTAAGTTTTCCATCCTGCTCGGCTTGCCAGATCATGTTGGCGCCAATGCGACATTTCACCGAATGCGCCGGATTACGGTTTTCCAGTTTCGCATAAATAGCCGGGTGATCGGTCAGGTGGCGGATGCGTACCAGCGGTGTGTTACCGATGGATTGGCTGATATCGTCAAAAACCTTCATAGAACCTCGCATGAACATGGGCGTGTCGGGATATTGTATAAAATGGGAATTGAGTGTCTTATGTCACAAAAAATAACTTCAGCTTTGCCGTGTTATGGTTGATTCTGTCAACATCAGTATGCGGGTGCGAGAGAACCGGTGCCAAACATCAGCAGTCAACAAGACAGTGACACCTTAAAGCGAGTAGAGGAGCAGATCAATATCCTCTCCGGCATACTTGATCAGGGACGTCACCATTTACGCTTCCCCGGCCGTCTTGAGCAACGCTATCTGAAATTCCGTAATCAGCGTTTTCTGGAAATTGACCAGAAAATCATTATCGGTGGTCTGTTATTTTATCTGGGCTTTTCCTGGTCCGACTTTTATCTGGGCGGTGATAATGCCCGGCTTATTTTTATTTCACGGCTGCTGATCGCTGTCGTGATGTTTGCGCTGTTGTGGTCAGTGCCACGGACCCGTTTTGCTACACATATGATGACGGTGGCAGCAGCAGGCATTTTTATTGTTGGTTTATCCGTTCTCTTTTTTATTCAGCTGATTCCTGATGCATTGCAATATGCCTATCATCTGGGGCTGGTTCCGATTCAGGTCTTCACCCTGGTGGCATTACGGCTGAGTTACCGTCTGATGCTGATCGTATCAATCGCGCTGATCAGCTGTTATGTGATGATGCTGCTGATGTTTGAGGCTCCGGCACTCAGTCCTGAGCTCAGTGCAATCGTTAATGCATTTATGCCTCTGTTTGTCCTGTTCTGGCTGTTGCTGATCTGTATGGGCGGCTATTTGTCGTACGCCATCGAATCATCCGCCCGCAGCGATTATATGAAAAACCGCTTGCTGGCTCTGGAAGCGGAACGTCTGCAATACCTGACCCGTCGCCTGCATCTGCTGTCGACCACAGACAGTCTGACCGGCATTGCCAATCGCCGTTATCTGGAAGAATGTCTCGATAAAGAGTGGCGCCGCTGCCTGCGTACGCAACGGCCGCTGGCGCTGATCATGGTCGATATCGATAATTTTAAAGATTATAACGACTACTACGGACATCAGCAGGGCGATCATTGTCTGCAGAGTATTGCGCGTAATATGGCTTCATTCTGCCAGCGGCCCGGTGATCTGTGTGCGCGTTATGGTGGAGAGGAGTTTATTATTATTCTGCCGGATACCACCCAGGGCGAGGCGGCTTATATGGCGGAGAAAATCCGTGAAAGCATCGTGGCGCTGGCTATTCCTCACGAGGCCTCGCCGCCAGCGGTGGCGACCATCAGTGCGGGGGTTGTCAGTATGGTTCCGACGGCAGAAAACAGCAGCGATGATTTACTGCGCATTGCGGATCGTATGTTGTATCAGGCCAAGGAAAAGGGCCGCAACTGCGTGGTTGCGGCCTGAATTTTATTCGCAGTCACTCAGACAGCGTTATGCAGGGCGTTCAGTTGCTGGTCTTTTTCTTCCCACAGCTGTTGTACCCACTGCTGAAAATGCAGACGATAGGTGTCATCGTTTTCATAGTCACCATCAAGCAGTTCTTCCGGGATAGGCTTCTCGTTAATAATAACGGTACAACGCTGCATTTTTCCCTGTAAAAAATCCCAGAACGTCGGAATGCCATCCGGATAGTGAATAGTGACATCAAGGATTGAGCGGAACTGGTTGCCCATTGCGTTCATCGCAAAGGCCATACCGCCCGCTTTCGGCTTGAGCAGATGACGGAAAGGAGAATCCTGATCGTCGTGTTTGCGCTGGGTGAAACGCGTTCCTTCAAGAAAATTCATCACGCTGGTTGGCATTTCGCGGAATTTTGCACAGGCTTTACGGGTGGTGGCCAGATCCTGTCCGCGTTTTTCCGGATGCTTTTCCAGATAGGCTTTGCTGTAGCGTTTCATAAACGGAAAATCCAGTGCCCACCAGGCGGCGCCCATCACCGGCACCCGGATCAGTTCCTGTTTCAGAAAAAACTTCAGCAGCGGAATGCGGCCATTCAGGGCGTGCTGCAGCACAATAATATCGACCCAGCTCTGGTGATTGCTGACGACAAAATACCAGCCTTTTTTGTCCAGATTGGCTGGCCGCTGAATGTTCCAGTTCATCTTCTGGGTCAGCATCATCCAGCCGGAATTACAGCTGACCCAGGCATTGGCGATGCTGGTCAGGATTGCTGTAACCCCTTTGCGTACCAGTGGAATGGGAATGATGATTTTCACAAACGTGAAGATAAACAGCAGTGAGCACCAGACCACGATATTGATAAACAGCAGCAGGCTGGCAATAACACCGGTAATAACCGCAGGCATTTATTCTTTTCCTTTATTTTGTTGTGACTGAATCGCGGTGAGAGCGATGGTGTAAACAATATCTTCAATCAGCGCGCCACGCGACAAGTCATTAACTGGCTTGGCCAGACCCTGCAGCATGGGACCAATACTGATCACATTGGCGCTGCGCTGTACGGCTTTATAGGTGGTATTACCGGTGTTCAGGTCCGGGAATACCAGCACCGTTGCCTGACCGGCGACCGGGCTGTCCGGTGCTTTACTGCGGGCTACGCTGGCGGTGGTCGCCGCATCGTATTGTAAAGGACCGTCGATCAGCAATTCAGGACGCTGCTGACGCACCAGTTCGGTGGCAGCGCGCACTTTTTCCACATCAGCGCCGCTGCCGGATTTACCGGTGCTGTAGCTGAGCATGGCAATGCGTGCCGGAATGCCCATGGCGATCGCGGAATCGGCACTCTGCATGGCGATATCGGCCAGCTCTTCGGCATTCGGGTCCGGGTTTACCGCGCAGTCACCGTACACCAGCACCTGATCCGGCAGGCCCATAAAAAAGACCGACGATACCAGCTTGGCGCCGGGGGCGGTTTTAATCAGCTGCAGTGCCGGGCGGATGGTGTTGGCGGTGGTATGAATGGCACCGGACACCAGACCATCGACCTCATCCTGCGCCAGCATCATGGTGCCGAGTACCACGTTGTCTTCCAGCTGAGCCAGTGCCATAGGTTCGGTCAGCTGCTTGTGTTTACGTAACTCGACCATGCCGGGCACGTAATGGGCACGCACACTGGACGGCTCAATGATCTGCAGTCCTTCCGGCAGCTCCACCTCGTTGGCCTGAGCAATCTGGCGAATGCGCTCCGGATCACCGAGCAGCACACACTGGGCAATGCCACGCTGCTGACAGATGACGGCAGCCTGAATGGTGCGCGGCTCTTCACCTTCCGGCAGAACGATGCGTTTTTGTGCTGCCCGGGCCTTGGCTACGATCTGATAACGGAACGCGGCCGGACTCAGACGGGAGGCATGAGGTTGACCCAGACGTTCCATCAATACCGGAATGTTCAGATGTTCGGCTACGGTGGTCATGATGTGCTGTACGCGGTCGACATCATCAATAGAGACATGGGTATCCATCTGCGTCAGCTGCTGCGCCGTGGTAAAGGTATCCATGCTGGTCTGAAGAACCGGGATGCCGGTCTGCAGGGCCGGGCGGCAAAGGTTGATCACCTGCTCACCGGGCTTCAGGCCGCTGGTCAGTAACAGGCCGGCCAGCGGAATACCACTGCTGGCGGCCATAGCCGCCGCGACAATAATGTCGTCGCGGTCACCGGGGGTGACGATCAGCGTGCCGGGGCGCAGTACATCAATCATATTGCCCAGCGTGCGGGCGCAGAGGGCGATGCGCAGTACGCGCCGGTCAGGCTCGCCTTCGTGCAGGGTCTGAGTATCCAGAGCGCGGGCAATGTCGAGGATACGCGGACTGACCAGTTCTGCTTTCCAGGGAATAACACCCAGCACCGGGCATTGCTTCATGTTGATCTGCCAGTAGGCATCCTGCTCCTGCTGGCTGAGTGCAGCGTCCTGGGTTACCAGTTCGCCGGATGGAATGATGTGTTGGGCGGGTGCTTTACCGGCTTTGTTAATGATGCAGCCCATCAGGTTGGCCTGGGCGCCGCCAAAGATACCGACCTGCAGCTTCAGTTCAGACTGAATCTGCGCCGGGCTGCGGTTACGGCCATTGGCGACCAGAATCACTTCTGCGTTCAGGGCTTTGGCCATTTCGGCATTCAGCTTGGCGGTGTAGGGCTCGCTGCGGTCGGGCACCAGACCTTCGATGAGCACCACGTCACAGTCGCGGCTGACTTCATCGTGCAGGGCAATAACATCCTCAAGCACACGGTCGAGCATGCCGTCGCTGATACGTTGCTGTACCAGATTCAGGTGCATCGGATCGGGGGTTGTCAGGTGCAGCACGGTGCGCACCAGATGGCTTGAGCGCTCGCTGGCGGCATAGCCCGGAGCGATGGGTTTAACAAAGCCAACCTTCAGACCCTGAGCATCCAGTGCGCGGATCAGGCCGAGGCTGATGGTAGTCAGTCCGCTTTCCAGACCGGTTGGGGCAATAAAAATATTGATCATCAGTATCAGTTCGCAGCAATCAGTTGGTAAGTGTCGAGGGCAATCATGCGCTCTTCTGAGGTCGGTACCACCATCACCAGCGGTGAGCCGGGCTGGCTGATGCGGCCCTGTTCATCACCGTGCCGGTTATTAAGCTCGCTGTCGAGGCGGAAATTCATCAGGCGCCAGGCGGCCAGAATGCGCTGGCGTACCGGTGCGGCGTGTTCGCCGATACCGCCGGTAAACACCACCGCATCAATGGTCGGTAATGAGGTTGCCAGTGCAGAGAACTGACGCGCAACACGGAAGCAGAACACCTGAATGGCGCGGCGCGCGCCTTCATGGCCTTCGGCTTCGGCGGCGAGCAGGGTGCGCATATCGTTGCTCAGGCCCGACAGACCTTTAAGGCCGCTGTTGCGGTTAAGCTCGCTCATGGTCTGCTCCAGTGTCAGGCCACGGCTGCGCTGCATATGCTCAATTAAACCGGGGTCGATATCGCCACAGCGTGAGCCCATCACCAGACCTTCCAGCGGTGTCAGGCCCATCGAACTGTCGACCGAGCGGCCACACAGTACAGCGCTGGCGCTGCAACCGTTACCAAGGTGAGCGATCAGCAGATTACAGTCTTCCGCGGCTTTATTCAGGCGGCGGGCGGTTTCCTGTACCACGTAGCGGTAGCTGGTGCCATGGAAACCATAGCGACGTACTGCATCCTGCTCATACCACTCATAAGGTACGCCATACAGATAAGCAGACTCACTCAGGGTCTGATGGAAGGCGGTGTCAAACACGGCGACCTGCGGCACGCCGGTAAACAGCTCGCGGCACAGTTCAAGCCCAAGCAGGTTGATCGGATTGTGCAGGGGAGCAAGAGGGGACAGAGTCGCCAGACGCTGCAGCTGTTCATCATCAATAAGGGTGCTGGCGTGGAACAGTTCGCCACCGTGCACCACCCGATGGCCGATACCCTGCAGGTTCTGCAGCACAGAACCACAGCGATCGATAAAGCTCAGCAGTGCGGCTTTATGGCCGGAATCGGCAGGCAGATCGCCCTGATATTCAATGGCGCCCTTAATACGCAGACTGGGCTGATGTTCATTAAGCCGTTCGGCCAGTGCCGTCAGCAGAGGCGCTGGCTCAGCGGGGTTGGCGTAAAGGGCAAATTTGATGGATGAGCTGCCACAGTTAATGACGAGTACAGATTGGTTCACAGCAGATTCCTTGCTTTGACGGGGTGTGCCCGGCTCAGGCCGGGCTGGCAGATTTCAGGCTAACTTCCAGACGTTGCAGAACGGTGTAAGCGCCACGGCTGGCAACTTCCGGAAGCTGCCCCAGGCTGAATTTCAGCGCATAGAGATAGTCACCTTCACAGGCTTCCGCACGGATAATGACTGCGGGAATGGATTGCAGGCGGTGATCGCGGCTTTCGATGCTGAGCAGCAGGCGCTTGCCAACCTTCATTTTCAGTGGCGAGATAATGGCAATGCCGCCGATGGCAAAGTCACGGGCAATGGCCATATGCGCTTTTTTCGGCCGGCCAAACAGGCTCAGTTTGCGGATTTCCAGCTTCAGCGGTGAGGCATCGTAGCGTTGACGGAAACGTCGTTCATTGGCTTGCACATTACCCCCTGGGGACTGGTTGCTGCCCGGCGGGAAGGTTTTCCTGCAGAGGCTGCTGATCATAACGGTTCAGTTTGTTGTGTTCGATCATATTACGAATTTCGTCAATATACTCCTGGCCACGGATCGAGTAACCCTGCAGACCTTCGCTCAGGGTTTTGCCACTGGCGTAGCCCTGTTGTTCGATCTCATTTTCACGCAGTTCACGCAATTCGCGGTAGCGCGGATGGCTGTTCAGGTTACGCATATAGCTTTCCACCGACTCCAGTGGCGACTCAAACGTCCGCACCTCATGGCGTGAGCTGCCACCACGGGCTTCAGGCACCAGACCGCAGCCTTCGCGGAAACACCACTGACCGAACAGGTTATTGCCTTCCTGAGCAAAGCGTGAAGTACCCCAGGCGGACTCATTGGCGGCCTGGGCCAGCACCAGCGATGGCGGAATGGTATTGACCCGCAGTAACAGCAGTTCTTTCTGCTCATCTTCGTCATCGGTATTCACACGATATTTGACCAGCAGTTCCTGCAGCGTCGCGCGGTCACGCTCGGTCAGTTCTTCGGGAGCCAGAAACCATTTTTCGACCACCTGACGTTCGGCCAGAATGCGGGTATTGGCTTCTTCGATCAGGGGCATAAGGTAGGTGAAAAAAGCTTTTTTCTTTTCTGTAACATCCTGATAGACCGTGAAATCCGGCAACGGTTGTACCGCGACCGCTGCCACACTGGCCTGGGTGTCGTTTGGCGGAACGTCTTCGCGGCTGCAGCCACTGAGTCCGGCAATGATGATAAAGACAAAGTACTTTAGCATGTAAGAAACTGATTTTTTTAAGAAAGATGCTCTAAGTTTAGCGAATTTAACGCATTCCCCCCAGTACCGGAGCGTGAAGAAACGTCGGTAATGGGCTGTTCTTTTAAATGACGTAATAAAGCGGCATAAAAGTCAGAAATTTGTCTTATATGCTCAGTCCAGTGATTTTTTGTTAACGGTTATGCGCTTTGGTGTATTCTTGCCGATAAAGCAATAAAGGCACACCGGCTGCGCCAGAGTGTGTCTCCGACGGAATATTCAGGAAGCCGATTCTATGTCCAGTCAGCCATTGGTCATCATTGCCGCTGAAACCCTTGCTCTGCAGGCGCAGCTGGGCGATCTGCTGGCCGCGGAAGTCAGTATCAGTGGTGTGATTAACCGTGCTCAGCTGTATGACTGGCTGGATGAGCCGTCGCAGACACCGGATTTACTGATTCTTGAACAGGGGTTGCTGAACGAAGAACTCGGTACGTTCTGTCGCCGCTGGCAGAGTCATCCGCAAACCCGTCATTGCGACATTCTGGTACTGGGCGCAGCTGATGACAGACTGGAAACCGAGGCCCTGATGGCAGGGGTTGCGGATTATCTGCGTAAACCGCTGAGCCCTTTACTGGCGCTGGCGCGTATCAAAAAGCAGCTGGCGCACCGGGCACAATGCAAACGGCTGGAAGCGTTGTCGGTCACGGATGGGCTGACACAGATCGCTAACCGCCGTTATCTGGATGAATTCCTCGGCGCCGAGTGGCGCCGGGCGCAACGCGAAGGTGGCAATATCGGCCTGATGATGGTGGATATTGATCACTTCAAGCGTTTTAACGATCACTATGGTCATCCGCAGGGTGATCGTTGCCTTATTCTGGTGGCACAGTGTCTGGCCAAAACGGTACAGCGGCCACGGGATCTGGTCGCCCGTTATGGTGGAGAGGAGTTTGCACTGGTATTGCCTTCCATTCATTTCGAAGGAATGGCGGTGGTGGCTCAGCGCCTGCAGGAGGCCATCGCGGGGCTGGCCATTGCTCATGCGGCTTCGCCGGTGAGTCCTTGTGTGACGGTGAGTATCGGCCTGGCCTGGTGTGAGCCGCAGGCTGATGAACGCTATGAGCTGTTACTGACAGCCGCCGATGAAGCTCTGTACGCTGCCAAATCGGCGGGGCGGAATCAGTGCAGTGAGACCGTGAATCTGGCGCTGGTGCGCCAGCTGCTGGAGCACTGAGATTCAGTGCTTACTTAATGTGGCACTCAGTTTGTTCAGCAGAGCGCCGAGACGCGAAGAAGTACTCAGGCGCCGGGTTTTCTTCAGGGCAATAATCTGGAAATCTTCCAGTGCCTGCTGCAGCGATACCAGCCCGGTGCTGATCACTTCGTATTCGTAATGGTGATCCTGAATGCTGACTTTCAGTAACTCCATATATTCTGCATTTAACAACTGCATCAGGTTGAACACCTGATCTTTCTCTTCACAGTTGCTGGCTTCCCAGTAGGCATCTTCCAGTGTCTGAATCAGGTCCCAGATCAGTTCGCTGGCCTGACTGATGGTCATGGTGGACATAAGGCTCCTGTACAACATCGATGGTGACTGCTTTAAGCGTAGCAGACCGTCGATATCATGCCGTACAGGAGCGGCTGATTAATGACTCCGGGCGGGCTTGCGGCGGATATACAGGGTTTTGCGTGCGCGGGCGACCAGTTCGCCATCGGCATCAAGGATATTAACCTCATAGGTCGGCAGAAATTTTTCGCCGTTTGCGGTTTGGTCGCGGATTTCGGCCAGCATGGCATCGGTAACCATAAAGTGGGCACTGACGACGCCACGGCCGGGTTTAACAAAATCAATTTCGGCGCTGGCGTCCCAGACAATGTAATCGCGGCCGAGACTGTTCATCAGCAGCAGCATATAAAACGGGTCGATCATCGAGAAAAGACTGCCGCCAAAATGCGTGCCGACATAGTTACGGTTAAACCAGCGCAGTTTCATTTCCACTCTGGCTTCGCGGAAATCTTTGGCCAGATAGCGGACTTTTACACCAGCGCCCAGATAAGGCCCGTAGATGTTCAGGATGCGGCGCAGGCCGGAAGCCGAACTCAGCCACTGGTTAAATTTCTTAAACATAAAGCTCTCGCAGGAACAGAAGCGGGCGCGCAGTCTAGCGGTTGTGGCTGATGCGGAAAAGGCAGAAATAAAAAGGAGCCCGCAGGCTCCTGATTATTTTTAAACAGCAGATGTCCGCTCTGCGTCAGAGATCGCTTTTGGTGAAATGACGCAGGTAGCGCTGGTTGATGTCTTCGCGGGCGAGCAGAATCAGCGCGTCAGCGACATTAAAATCTTTATCGAGGCAGGGCTCGCCGCAGACTTTGACGCCAATACGCAGATAAGCTTTCAGCAATGATGGCACCAGTGATTTACCGTCAATATCGACCTCAATGCGCGGCATATGAACCTTAGGTTCGGCGCGCATGTCTTCGGCGGTGAAATGCTTATCACGCAGATGATTCACAATCGCAATCGTGCGCGCGTAACCTTCGTTCAGCGGGATGCTGGCGCAGCCCATCAGGTAATCAATATTGTGCGCTGACATAAATTGAGCGATGCCCGACCACAGCAGACCAATAACAGCGCCGCTGCGGAAATCCGGGTCAACGCAGGTACGGCCGATTTCCATATAGGTTTTTCCCGGCCGCACGATATTGCTGAGGTCAAACTCGGTGGCGGAGTAGAATCCACCGGCGCGTTGTGCCAGTTCATTGGTCAGGATGCGGCTGTAACCCACCACCTGATCACTGATGACGTCTTTGACGATCAGGTGCAGACACAGATCGTCGAAATTATCTTTATCAATGCCTTCGCTGGCGGTCGGTAAGCTTGCTCCCATGCCTTCGGCAAAAACACGATAGCGCAGTTCGAGAGCCTGACGAATTTCCTTCGGGTCCTGTGTAATACGGGCAACCAGCGGAGAATCCAGAGGTGACTCCAGAGGAGCGGTCTGTTGGCGTGCAGTGGCTTGCTGCATAGTCAGTCCTGTTTGCTTATTGATCAGCGCGACTCTAAGACAGGCCTGTGACATTTCCATGACAGGCCCGACATTCATCGGCAGGAAAGCTATGCTGAAAGGCAGGAGGTACTATGAAAGCATTATTTATTACTACCCTGTTGCTGTTCTGTGGCGCTGTATCTGCACAACCGGTGATCGGCGAGAATGCCGCCGCTGCGCTGGTATCCCGGGCTTTACAGGCCGAACCACTCTTGTGGCTGCCTTTTCCCATGCCTTACGAAATTGAGCGCAGCAGCAAAGATAAAGACGCCGGTTTACTGGATGCGCTGTTCCGTCATGGGCTGTTACAGCGCGATAAGCAAATGAAGATGGCGGAAGTCGAAGAAGATGGCCGGCGTAAACGCAAAGTGCTGGCGACATGGATATACGATTATCCGCTGGCACACCGGGAACAGGGAACTCAGGAAGGCTTCTATTATGGCACCGGCAAACTGAAGCAGATTGTTGAATTATCCAGCGCCTATCTGGTTGGCGATTATTACTACGCTGAAGCCTACATTCAGTGGTATGTCGATGATCTGCAGGATTGGGTCAAAGACCCGGCTTTCCGTACGGCGCGTACTTTGCGCCGCAGCCTTGAGTCGTTTGATAAGCCCTTTGAGAAACGCGTTTATCTGCAGTACGACGGGGATAGCTGGGGCTTCTGGAGTGGTCAGCCCGGTTTGCTCTGATCCTGGCCAGTCATAACTGAGTACGCAGCCAAAGCCCTGGCGGCGTACTCAGGCCACGATCCTGATGCAGGATTTCACCGTTTTTATCCATCACGTAATAGCTCGGGTAACCCTGTACCTGATATTGCTCAGCGGTGTTTCTGTCGCCGAGCAGAACTTCGCCGCTGAACCCCACCGAACTGACAAAGTCGGTAACTTCCTGCGGGCTTTCCCAATCCAGTGCGACGGCGACAATACGCAGGTCTTCAGAGCCAAGCAGATTGAGTCCGGGCATGCTGACCCGGCAAACGCTGCACCAGGGCGCGAAAAAATACACCAGAGTACGCGACTGTGGGGCAGGCCAGCTCAGATCGGCGGTCTGATGAGTGGCGGAACTCAGGTCGCTGCTGGCCGCGGCCGTCGGCTTGCTTTGCAGCAGGGGCAAATGCAGCGATGGCGCAAAGCTGCCGGAATCCAGCATATGGCGGCTGAGCCAGTGGCTCAGGGCGCTGAACAATACAACAAAGAGAAGGAGTTCGGCGCCGCGGCGCAGCCATTTGCTGCGCACGCTGCGGAGAGAAGAATCAGATGGCTTTGGAGAATCGTTGTTGCTCATGTTGCTGCAGATAGGTATCGAATGCCATGCAGGCATTGCGCACCAATAAGCGTCCTTTGTCGGTGATACGGATGGCGTGTGGATCAATGATCACCAGGCCATCATTCACCATCGGCTGCAGTTCATCAAGGCTGCTTTGCAGATGTTGGCGGCTGTCGATGCCGAACTGCCCGTCCAGCATGGCAAATTCACATTTCAGGTGGCACAACAGTTCGGCGATCACGGTACGCCGCAGTTTGTCTTCACTGCTGGTGACCAGCTGTTTCATGGTTGGCAGACGGTCATCGTTCAGCGCCTGTTCCCAGGTTTCCTGAGTGGCCTGATTCTGCAGGTAATAGTCACCGATCTGACTGATGGATGACACGCCAAAACCGATCAGGTCACAATCGCCGTGGGTGGTATAGCCCTGAAAATTACGGTGTAACTTACCAGCAGCCTGAGCGCGGGCGAGTTCATCATCAGGTTTGGCAAAGTGATCCATGCCAACATAGTGGTAGTTGGCGGCTGACAGTTTGGTGATGCAGTGGCCGAGGATGGTCAGCTTTTCATCGGCGCCAGGCAGGTCGTCGGCACAGATACGGCGTTGTGGTTTGAAACGCTCCGGCAGGTGGGCGTAGTTAAACACCGACAGGCGGTCGGGCGACATCTCAATAATGCTGTCGAGAGTGCGGTCGAAGCTTTCCAGCGTCTGGAAGGGCAGGCCGTAGATCAGATCCATATTGATGGAGCGGAAACCCAGCGCGCGGGCTTCATTCATCACGGCACGGATCATGGACTCCGGCTGAATACGGTTAACCGCTTCCTGCACTTTTTGCTCCAGATCCTGTACGCCGAAACTCAGACGGTTAAAGCCGAGCGAACGCAGTACTTTCAGGGTGTCCGGGCGCAGTTCGCGCGGGTCGATTTCAATGGAGTAATCGGCGCTGTCGGCACTGCTGAAGTTAAAATGCTCGCGCAGGAAGTGCATCAGATCACTCAGCTCATCGTCACTGAGGAAGGTCGGCGTACCGCCACCCAGATGCAGCTGTTCAACCACGGCGCTTTTATCCAAAAGGGCCCGCTTCAGCAGAATCTCTTTTTTCAGCTGCTCAAGATAGGGAGCGGCGCGCTCGGTGTGCTTGGTCACAATTTTATTGCAGCCACAGTAGTAGCAGACATGGCGGCAGAACGGGATATGAATATAAAGCGATAATGGCTTGCTGTTATCGCGCTGACAGAACGCTGCCCGTTCATCCAGATCGTTGCTTGCCGGACGGAATTCAACGGCGGTTGGATAGGAGGTGTAACGCGGACCGGGTTTGTTGTAACGCTGAATCAGCAGCGGGTCCCACAGGAGTTGTTCAGTCATGGTGTCGTCACAGGCAGTAAAAAATCAGCCGTCATTGTAGGACTTAGTGCTCACCGGGCCTTGCGCCATATCAAGATGCTGGTCGCGACATTTAATTGACATGTATTCAACTTTTTACGACTTTGGCCGCTAACAGTCTTGATTTTGCAAAAGAACGGACGTTTTATAGGTCTGTGAAGCTTTGCTAAATAATGACATCTGCAGAAGCAGAGACTTGAAAGGGGTGGGGACATGCCAAAGAAGCCGTTTACAGCGGAAGAAATTGCGGCGCAGCGTGAACGAATTATGGACAGTGCTTCCAGCGTGATGGCTGAAGTTGGCTTTCATCACCTGTCCATGCGCAAGCTGGCGTCGCAGTTGGGAATGACTGCGAGCAATATTTACAACTACTTCCCGAACAAAGAATCGTTATTCATTCATACCCGCCGCCGCGGCTTTGATCTGGCCTTCGCTGATATCAACGAGCAGATGTCGAACAGCAGCAGTCCCACGGACTCTCTCTATGCTTTTGCCGGACAGCTGATTGCCTTTGCCCAGCGCTTTCCCGGCTATTATCAGCTGATGTTTCAGCCGCCGCTGCTCAGTCTGGATGAGACCGAAGCCGTTGATCAGGATATTCAGCTGCAGGTCGGACGTCTGGTTGAGGAGTGGCAGCGCCATTTGCTGTCGTTACTCAGCGATGCCGTGCCGTCGATGGCAGAGCGCAGCGAAGCTGCGCAACAACAGCTGGCGCTGTTCTTCGTTGCTTCTATTCACGGTCTGATTGATTCCTACCGCTACCGCGCATTGCCGATGTTACTGGCCGGCGTGGATCTGATTCCGGATGAGGTGGTGCAGGCGCATATCAGCTGGTTACTGTCGACGCTGGAGCGTCAGGCAGAACGTATTGTTTGAGCTGTCTGATGCTTAAATAAAAAACGCCGGTTTAACCGGCGTTTTTTTATGCTCTGTTGCCGTCAGGCGTTAAGACACTTGCCCCGGAGTCTTACCTTCCAGCGCATACACAAAGGCCAGAATCTCGGCAATCACCTGATACAGCTGCTGCGGGATTTCATCACCCAGATCGAGCTGTCCGAGCCAGCGCATGAGTGAGGCATTTTCATACACCGGCACCTGATGCTGCAGTGCCAGCTGAATAATAGCCTGAGCCAGCTCATCCTGTCCTTTGGCACTGACTTTGGGGGCGCTGACACCGTCATAACTCAGGGCAATGGCTGCGCTGGCTTCAAGCAGGGATTGCGGAATACTCATCATGCCTCCTTAACTGTGCACATCCACCAGACTCTGTCTGATGCTGTTGCGGCTGGTTTCCGGCAGCCGGCCGTGGCGGGCGCGTAACTCGCTGACGTCGACTCCCATCTGCTGCAGGCGGCTGCGTAACGGCTGCAGGCTGCGTTGCAGCTGTGCCAGTGTGTCCTGCTGTTCTGACCAGAAGGTTGCGGCGACCTGCGGCAGGGTCATGTCCAGCTCCACGTCCAGTGGACCCAGTTGCTGCAGTTCGAAATGCAGTTTCAGACGCCAGCGGATGGTTTTTTTCTGCTCGCTATCGTTGCCGCCGGTTTCTTCTTTCTGCAGTTGCAGGCGGATTTCTCTGGGCTGCTGATCATCACGGAAATACAGCGGAATACTGAGGCTGTTGTCGCCGCCATTCTGCAGACGCTGGGCCTGATCCACTTCAAGTTGGGCCAGAGTGCTGTGCAGCAGGCGAAAGCCTTCCGGCAGGTTGTCACGCAGACCGGCTGGCAACGACAGTGGCAGCTCCCGCGGTGCGGAGACCTGCCCATCTCTGCCACGGTGCTGGGCAATAATCTGCAACCAGGCAAGCAGCGCTTTGCCCATGGCGGCTTTACTGTCGCTGTGCAGAAGGTGCTCAATCTTTTGCAGCAGGCTGTTGCTGATTGCAGGAGCGGGCGTTTCTGTTGCTGTTTCAAGTCGCTCGCGCGTCGTTTGCAGGGCTGCTGTTAAGGCATCTGCTGGACTGGCTGGTGCCGCTCCGGAAGGGGTATTTGAAGTATTGCCTGCAGCCTGTAATGCCGTTTTGAGTGTTTGCAGATGTTCCGCCGCTTGCGCCATTCCGGCTTTGGCCCAGAGGGTACGGAACAGCGAGCTGCTGTCTGAGGTTATTGCGGAGTCTGGTGTTGCTGCGCCAGAAATACCTGGGCCAGACATACCTTGGCCAGACATACCCGGAGCTGGCTGTGTGAGTGCGCTTTGCAGCAGGGTCATTACTTTGTTTTCGTACATAAGGCCACTGTTCAGCACACTTTCACGCAGGGCTGCGGGCTGTTGCAGCTGCGGTATTTGCGGCAAATGGTTCAGCCACTGCTGCAGCGGCTGGCGTACACTGGCTGGCAGTCCGGGTTGCTGTAACAGTTGCTGCAAAGCTGAAGCTGAGCCCGGTAAGAGCCGTGCACTATCCGTTGCTGTTCCCATCTGAGTTGCGCCGGATGGCGTGCTGACCGTGCCGGGCAATCCGGCTGCTGAACCTGTCATTGGTGCAGTACTGTTGCCCGCTGGTGCTCTGGCCGGGTTGGTATAGATACCGGCTGAATTGACTCCGGCCGGCAATATGCTGCTGAGCGGCGCAGAGGTTGTGGCTGTTGTGTTCAGCAAGGGCAGGCGGCTGGCCAGAAACTGGCTGATCAGAGCGGGCAGAGGCGCTGCCGGTTGTCCTGTCTGTGAGACACCGGGATTGTTGCTTGTGGCGCCTGTTGTTGGCGGTACAGGTGTTGGCGGTACAGGTATTTGCGCCGCGGTTTTGTCATTGTTTTTCAGGCTGGCCAGCAGCGCCTCGGCGGCCAGTTTCAGAGTGCTGGCTGAGGTTTCCGGTAACGGGCTGGTCTGCGGCGGGAGTTTTATGTCCGTTACGCTCAGGCGCATCTGGCCGTCTGCATCTTCGCTCAGTTGCAGGGTTAAGACGGTATTGCGCGGCAATGGGGACTGACTGTTGACCTGCAGGGTTTGAGCTTTGCCGGAGTTGTCCTGGCCTTCGAGGGTCAGGCGGTAACCGTCATCGGTGGCGATGCTGCTGATGACTCTGGCATTAAAACTCTGCGTGGCTGACTGGCGTGTGGCTTTTGCGTCTGTTCCGCTAGCCGCTGTTGCGCTGCCTGATGTTTTGCTCTGGGCAGAGGCGTCCACAGCCCGGTCCGCGTCAGCCTGAACCTTGTTCAGAGCGGCGGCTTTCAGGGTGGCAGATGAGACGAGCGGGACGGAATCGGGCAGCATAACGTTGATATCGGCCAAGGTTTACGCATCTTTACCCATCTTAGTTCGGCGGCTTCCGTCCCGACAGAGGGATTTTGTATATAATGCCGCGGATTTTTTCGAATAAGGTTCATCATGACCGCCACGTCAGGCTCCACCATTATCGACTTGCAGGCCCGGCAGTTGCTGTGTGAACGCGACGACCGGGTGCTGTTTGAGCAGCTGGATGTTGCGGTTGGCAACGGTGATCTGCTGCAGCTGGCGGGGCCGAACGGCGCCGGTAAAACCACGCTGCTGCGTCTGCTGGCCGGACTGAACCGTGACTATGAAGGCGAGCTGCTGTGGTGCGGTGAACCTCTGACCGATGACTTTTCTGCGTATGCGTCACAGCGTTTATATCAGGGCCATCTGGCGGCGGTGAAAAAAGCGCTGACGCCACTGGAGAACCTGCGCTGGCTGGTCAGCAGCTGGAGCGTCAGCGAAGATCAGCTGTGGGCGGCACTGGATGAGGTTGAGCTGGGCGGTTATGAAGAAACCGCCTGTCAGCAATTGTCGGCCGGCCAGCAGCGGCGTGTGGCCCTGGCGCGTTTATGTGTGGCGCCAACCCCGTTGTGGATTCTTGATGAACCCTTTACTGCACTCGATAAAGCCGGGGTGCGCTGGCTCGAAGGCCGCCTGCAGCGGCAGGTTGAAAGTGGCGGCGCGGTGATTATTACCAGCCACCATGCGCTGGAGAATATCGCCAGCCTGCGACAGCTGGAGCTGGGGAGTGCACGCGCATGAGCCTGGTAACGGCAACCATCAAGCGTGATCTGCTGCTGGCGGCGCGCAATCCCGGCGAGTGGCTCAATCCGCTGATGTTTTTCTTAATGGTGGCGGCGCTGTTCCCGCTGGCGGTTGATCCGGACCCTAAGTTTTTAAGCAAGATTGCCGGCGGCGTGATCTGGGTGGCCGCGTTGCTGGCAACTTTATTGTCGCTGGATGCTCTGTATAAAGCCGATGTGGAAGATGGCTCGCTGGAGCAATGGCTGGCCTCCGGCGAGTCGTTATATGCCATGTCGCTGGGCAAGGCGCTGGTGCACTGGTGTATCAGTGGCCTGCCGTTAACCCTGATGGCGCCGGTGCTGGGGTTGATGCTGGCGCTGCCGGATGATGCTTTCTGGGCACTGATTCTGAGTCTGGCAGTGGGCACTCCGGTACTCAGTCTGCTCGGTGCCGTCGGTGCGGCACTGACGGCGGGTGTTCGCAGCGGTGGCTTGCTGCTCAGCCTGCTGATTCTGCCGCTGTATATTCCGGTTCTGATTTTTGCTGCCAGTGCGGTGTACCATGCGGGCATTGGTATGGCCTGGAACGGCCAGATTGGTTTTCTCGGCGCCATGCTGGCGCTGGCGTTATGTCTGACGCCCTTTGCTTCGGCAGCGGCGTTAAAACTCAACTTATCGCGGTAGTTGTTATGTGGCAGTGGCTTAAACAGCTGTATCACCGTCTGGGTTCACCCAAATGGTTTTATGAAATTACCACCGGCTGGATTCCCTGGCTGGCCGTTCTGTCGGTGATCGGCACAGTCGTCGGTCTGGTTCTGGGGCTGCTGTATGCGCCCGCGGATTATCTGCAGGGCAACAGCTTCCGCATTATTTATATCCATGTACCGGCTGCACTGCTGGCGCAAAGCGCTTTTATGATGATGGCGGTGGCCGGTGCGGTGTACCTGATCTGGCGCATGAAAATGGCGGCCTGGGTGGCGAAGGTGATTGCGCCTATCGGTGCCAGTTTTTGCCTGATTGCACTGCTGACCGGAGCGATCTGGGGCAAGCCAACCTGGGGTACCTGGTGGGTATGGGATGCGCGTTTAACGTCCATGCTGTTGCTGCTGTTTCTGTATTTTGGCGTGATGGCGCTGCAGCAGGCGATGGAGTCTGAAGACAGCTCTTACCGCGCCGGCGCCATTCTGTCGCTGGTCGGTCTGGTGAATATTCCGATTATCAAATACTCAGTGGAGTGGTGGAACACCCTGCATCAGCCGGCCACGCTGAAGCTGACGGAAAAACCCAGCATGCATCCGGACATGCTGATACCGCTGCTGATTATGATTGTTACCACCTATGTGTTCTTCGCTCTGCTGGTGATTCTGCGTACGCGCAATGAAATCTTATGGCATGAACGTAAGCGCAGCTGGGTCAAACAGATTCTGGAGTCCTGATGGAATTCAACAGTGTTAGCGAGTTTCTGGCCATGGGCCACCACGGCCTGTATGTCTGGCTGTCCTATGGTCTGACCGCTGTGATTATTGCTTTAAATGTGGCTCAGCCGTTGCTGCGCCGTCGTCGTTTACTGAAAGAGCAGGCCCAGCGTCTGCGCCGGGAGAAAAAGCATGCACCCCAAGCGTAAAAAACGTCTGACTCTGATTCTGTTTATGGTTCTCGGTGTGAGCAGCGCCGTTGGTCTGCTGATGTATTCACTCAGCCAGAATATCAATCTGTTTATGACCCCGACCCAGATTGCCAGCGGTGAAGCGCCGGTTGGTCGTACTATCCGCGCCGGTGGTCTGGTTGAGCCGGGCACCGTGGTACGCGATAACAGCGGCCTGGGTGTGCGCTTTGTGGTCAGTGATGGCCGCTCGGAAGTGACCATTGCCTACGAAGGTATCCTGCCGGATCTGTTCCGTGAGGGGCAGGGCATTGTCGCCCTTGGCCAGCTTGGTGAAGACGGTGTGTTCGTCGCCTCCGAAGTACTGGCAAAACACGATGAAAACTACATGCCGCCAGAAGTACAGGATGCGCTGGAAAAAGCGCATCAGGACGGTAAACGGGCCTTGGAAGAAGCGAGATACTGATATGGGTAACCTGTCCGGAATGCTGCCCGAATTTGGCCAGCTGGCACTGATTTTTGCCCTGCTGGTGGCTGCTATACAGAGTGTGCTGCCGCTGATTGGTGTGCGCCGTGGTCAGGGCTGGCTGATGGCTTATGCCCGCCCGCTGGCCAGTGCGCAGGCTGTGTTTCTGCTAATCAGTCTGGTGATTCTGGCTTACTGCTTTGTGGTGGATGATTTCTCGGTGGCTTATGTTGCCAAAAACTCCAATACCGCTCTGCCAACGGCTTACAAGATCAGTGCTGTGTGGGGCGCTCATGAAGGCTCGCTGTTGCTGTGGGTAACCATGCTGGGCTGCTGGGGACTGGCGGTTGCCTGGTTCAGCAAATCGCTGCCGCTGGATATGGTGGCACGGGTGCTGTCGATTATGGGGATGGTGTCGGTGGGCTTTATCCTGTTCACCTTGGAAACTTCCAACCCCTTTGAACGTAACCTGCCAAGCATGCCGCACGAAGGCGCTGACCTGAATCCGCTGCTGCAGGATTTTGGTCTGATCGTGCACCCGCCAACGCTGTATATGGGCTACGTCGGTTTGTCGGTGGCCTTTGCTTTTGCTCTGGCGGCGTTACTGGGCGGGCGTCTGGATGCCGCCTGGGCACGCTGGTCACGTCCGTGGACTATGGCCGCCTGGATCTTTCTGACCCTGGGCATTGCTCTGGGCAGCTGGTGGGCTTATTACGAGCTTGGCTGGGGCGGCTGGTGGTTCTGGGACCCGGTTGAGAATGCTTCATTAATGCCGTGGCTGGTGGCCACTGCGTTGCTGCATTCGCTGGCGGTGACGGAAAAACGCGGTCTGTTCAAAAGCTGGACTGTACTGCTGGCTATTTTTGCCTTCTCTCTGAGTCTGCTGGGGACTTTCCTCGTGCGCTCCGGTGTACTGACCTCGGTACACGCCTTTGCCTCTGACCCTGAGCGCGGGGTGTTTATTCTGGCGCTGCTGGGTATCTGTGTCGGTGGCTCTTTGTTGCTGTATGCCATTAAAGCGCCGACCGTGGCGTCGGTGGGCCGTTACAGCTGGGTGTCGCGGGAAAGCTTCCTGCTGCTTAATAACCTGCTGTTGCTGGTGGCGGCCTTTGCCATTCTGCTGGGCACCCTGTATCCGCTGATTATCGACTTTATGGGCATGGGCAAGCTGTCGGTGGGTGCGTCCTGGTTCAACTTTATGTTTGTGCCGATCAGTGTGGTACTGGGGCTGGTGATTGCGCTGGGTGCTATGGCGCGCTGGAAAGCCGATGACCTCAAGCGTCTGGGCTCTGAAACCGTGGCGGCTATGGTTGCCGCTGTGCTGTTGGGCTTTGCCGTGCCTCTGCTGGCTGACGGCACAATGAACTGGAAAGTGCTGCTGGGTATGGGCGTCAGCTTCTGGCTGATTGGTGCCACGCTGGTGGATGTGTGGAAAAAAGCCCGTGGCCGTTTAAGCCGCATTCCGCAGCTGGGTCTGAGCTATCAGGGCATGGTACTGGCGCACCTGGGTGTGGCGATTACCATTATCGGCGTCACTATGGTGGCGAATTACAGCACTGAAGTATCGGTTCGTATGGCCAAAGGCGATTCAGAAATGCTCGGCGATTACCGCTTTGAATTTGTTGATGCCGGCCATGTAGAAGGACCGAACTACGTGTCTGATGCTGTTCGTTTCCGCGTGTATGACGGTGAGCGCGAGATTGCTCTGCTGCAACCGGAGAAACGCCGTTACAACGCCAGCGGTTCGATCATGACTGAAGCGGCGATTGATGTATCGTTGTTCCGCGATCTGTATGTCTCTATGGGTGAACCTCTGGCCGATGGTGCCTGGGGTATGCGTCTGCAGGTAAAACCTTTTATGCGCTGGGTATGGCTGGGGGCGATCTTTATGTCGCTGGGTGGCTTGCTGGCCATGCTGGATAAACGTTACCGCCAGCGTAAAAATGCACCACAGAATAATGCTCAGGCAAACACTGCACAGGAGGTGACCGCATGAACCGCGCGTTCCTGTTTATCCCATTGGTCGGTTTTATTGCCATGGGCATTCTGTTCTGGATTGGTCTGGGTCAGGAGGATAAAACCTCGCTGCCGTCACCCTTAATCGGTAAGCCGTTTCCGACCTTTATTCTTAATACCGTTGAGTCCGGCGAAAGCACCAATCATTTGCCGCAGGAACCGGTGTTGGTGAACGTCTGGGCCACCTGGTGCCCAACCTGTAAAGCTGAGCATGCTTTTTTAAATGAGCTGGCAAAAGAAGGCGTTAAAATCGTCGGCATTAATTACAAAGACGATGATTTTAAAGCCCGTCAGTGGCTCAGCGCGTACGGCAATCCTTATCTGTTTAATATCGCTGATCCGGACGGAAAATTAGGTCTGGAGCTGGGCGTTTATGGCGCACCGGAAACCTTTCTGGTCGACAGCAAAGGGATTATCCGCGCTAAGCATATCGGCGATCTGAATACTGCGGTCTGGGCCAAACTGCAGCCGCAATTTGAGGCGATGCAATGAAGCAAATGTTTCTGTTTCTCTGCCTGTTGCTGCCACTGTCAGCGCTGGCAACGGTCGATGGTTATAAATACCCCTTTGACGATCCTGAGGATGCCGCGCGCTTCGAGCAGCTGGCGCAGGATTTACGCTGCCCGAAATGTCAGAACCAGAACCTGGCGGATTCCAATGCACCGGTCGCGGTTGATCTGCGCGATAAAGTGTATGAGCTGATGCAGGAAGGTCAGAGTGACGAAGAAATTGTCGGCTATCTGGTTGACCGTTACGGCGATTTTGTACGCTATAACCCGCCGTTCCGCGCAGAAACCGTGTTGCTGTGGTTTGGCCCGGCGCTGGTTTTCATTTTTGGTCTGTTGTTACTGGTGCTGATCCGTCGTGGTCAGAAACAACCACCGAAACCACTGAGTGCAGAAGAACAGGCACGTCTGCAGGCATTAAAAAATAAGGCGAAATCTTCATGATCTGGGCACTGTTATTACTGAGTCTGTTACTGCTGATGTTTTTGCTGGTGCCGGTCTGGCACCGGGAAAAAGCCGATGACCGTTATCAGAGTGAAGAAAATCTGCGTCTGTATCAGGAGCGTACCGATGAGCTGGCCGCCAGTGATCTGGACGAAGAGCAGAAGCAGGCTTTGCAGCTGGAGCTGGACCGTGAATTTCTGGCCGCGAACAGCACTGTTGTAAGCGCTCAGACAAAGGCTTCAGCACGCTACCGCTGGCCGGTTGCTGCCGCTTTGTTTGTTGTGTCTGTTGGTGCGACGGTGTTGTTGTACCAGCAGTGGGGAGCAGCCAACGAAATGCGCGCCACTGAGTTGCTGGAAAAAGCCAGTCAGGCTGAACTGACACCGCCGGAACGCAGTGAATTAATCGAGCGTCTTGCCGCTGCCGGACAAAAGCAGCCGGGCAATATTGAATGGAATTATCTGCGCGGCCGCTTGCTGAATGCTAATGGCAACTTTGCTGAAGCCGCAGAGGTTTTTGCTGACATTCTGGTGGTATTACCGGAAGAAGCTACTGCCGATCGTGCTGCCACCATGAGTCTTCTGGCCCAGGCACGTTTTTTTGCTGCTGATCAGAAAGCGGATAACGGCATGTATCAGCTGTTGAAAGATTCGCTTGAGCTGGTCCCGGGCAATCCGCAGGCGTTAGGTATGGCCGGCATGCTCGCGTTTGAATTAAAAGATTATCAGGGTGCGGTTAATTACTGGCGTCAGCTGTGGCTGAGCATGGGTGACACCCCGGAAGCGCAGATGCTGGCGCAAGGCATTTTACGTGCGGTTGAGCATGTGCGTGAGCAGGGCGGCGAGGTCGATTTAAGCTGGATGAAACGCGCTGAAATTAAAGTGCTGGTCGATCTTTCTGCAGAAGCGAAAGCGGCTGTTGATCCGGCGGATACCGTGTTTGTTCTGGCCCGTGCTGTCAGTGGCCCACCGATGCCATTAGCCGTACAGAAGCTGACCGTTGCTCAGTTACCACAGGTGATTACCCTGAGCGATGCCCAGGCGATGGCCCCGGGTATGAACCTGAGCAGTCATGAGCAGGTGACTCTGGTGGCGCGCATTTCCAAATCCGGTCAGCCAATGCCACAAAGCGGTGACTGGCAGGCTGAGCAGTCGCCGGTCAGTAATCAGGAAAAAGAGCTGGTTAAGCTGATGATCGGCAGCCTTGTACCCTGACAAAAAGCCTGATCAGAGCAGTAACAGCCAAAAATAAAAAACCGGGCCATGCCCGGTTTTTTTATGTCGTAACAGCAGAAAGTTACTTACCAGCGGGCGTAGTGGTCTTCGACCAGACCCCAGGCGCCTTCGAGATGAATGCTTTCATCCGGCAGATGAATATCGCCGTGGTACTGGCCAAAGTACTGATTAAAATTGGATGCCATAATCAGCGCATTGGTTTTTTCCTGACGGCGGCCTTTAGGCTCAAAGTGCAGATCAATGCTGCCATCGGCGGAGCGCAGCGCCCAGGAATGATCCGGGTGATAACGGTCAAAACGGAAATCCACCATATCCACTTTAATCATCTTGCCGTCTAACCAGATGGCATTTTCGCTGAAGCCGGTTTCGTTTACCCCGGCGGCGAGGTTAAAGCCCAGACGACGGCCATCGCTCAGGAGGCAGGACAGGCTGCCCCAGTTCCAGAACGTTTCGTGGCGCATAAAACCGCCGGTCCAGTCGACGCCAGCCAGCGCGCCAATGGCCTGCAGATCGTATTTTTTCCCGTGCCAGTCGACCACACCATTACAGACCTGAGCGGTGCTTTTCTGGGTAAATACCCAGCCCTGGTAACCGGCGCGGGTACAGATCGCGAGCGGGTTATAGGAAGTGCTTTCGTCGATGGTGGCATCAATGTGTACGCCCTTGGCCAGTGACACCGATACCTTGCGCACACCCGGAGTACGGCTGGCTTTGATGCTGAATGTATTACCGCCTTTGCGGAATTCAGCATTGCCGTCATTCGGCCGTGGTTCGATATGAGTGTTTTTGCCCAGCGGTTGCAGAAAACTGAATTCTTCGAAGGCTTCCGTTTCCGGATCGTATAAATACAGAAAAGCGTTACTCACCAGTTTCAGATCGACAATGGCAAGACCGACAATTAACTGTGGGCTGATAAAACTGACAAACTGAAACTGATTAAAGCCAAAACGTTTGGCCAGCGCACTGCGCTTACGGTCCATGGGAGAGCGCAGATCATAATCGAGATAGTTCAGCTCGCTGACGCCATCAGGAAAAATGCCAAATGCCGGTTGGCCCTGAGCGTTGATCAGTTGGTCACGGGAAGTCATGCCAGTTCCTTATCGGTTTTTGTTATCAAGCAACCGGATAAAAAGCCGGCACTTTTATTTGAGAATGATGGCGTATTGTCAGCGTTTGCAACGGTTGCGTCCAGTCAGTTAGTGACAGTTCTGATATTCCGCGGGGGCAGTATTGCAGCGTGCGGCGCTCAGTAGAACGCCGCGCGCAGGGTGGCGAGGGTTTCCTGATCCGCTTTGAAGCGCATTTTCAGGTACACGCCTTTGGCGGTGAAATTAGCGGCGGAGAAATCGGTATCGATAAAGCCGGTAAAGTTATAACCCAGTCCGAGCCAGACGTTGGTCTGCGGAATCCAGCCAACCGATACACCGGTACCGTGCGCGGTCTGACCAGCTTCGTAGCTGTGCAGACGACGGCCGTGGGCACCGATATCCCAGGTCGGATTCAGGTGATGACGCCATTCAGCCGCCATAAAGTCGGTGGTGGAGGCGTAATCATCGCTGTTGTACTGATCGAGCACGCGCTTGATACCGTACTGGGCGGCCAGCTGGTTGGCAGGCGTGAACAGCCAGTTGCCGTGTACATTGTTAATCAGTTTGCGTGAGCGGCTTGGCGTGCCTTCGCCGCCTTCAGCCTGCTGCACCCAACGGGTTTGCCAAAGCAGGGCATAAGGGTGGCGGCGCGGGCGGATGGCCAGATCGAAGCTCGCTTCCAGCTGATTGCTGTAACTGCTGCTGCCGTCTTCTTTGAAATAATTCAGGCTGCCACCGGTGGCCAGCGCATCGTTAAGCGGATGGTACAGGCTGGTGCGGGCTACCCATTTATCGCTGTCGCTGCCGTCGCGGTATTCCACACGGTTATTCCATTGCCACAGGCTGGTGCGGTACGACATACCGGCGTGGGTGGCGTGGAAGTCTTCGGTACTGTCTGAGGTTTCGCCCGGTGCATTGGCTTCCAGATTACGCGCCTGATCAAAGCCGAGGCTGACGCTCAGGGCGTCGGTGAGGGCGATTTCCTGAGTCAGGCCAGACACGGCAAACAGACGGTAGGCATCATCCTGCTCAACCTGTTCGATGCTTTGCTGAGCTTTGGCGCCGCTCCATGGGGTGGCACGCATACCCAGCACAGTGCGTTCCGGTGCTGCCGATTCAAACCCGGTTTCATGCTCAGCGAACAGGCTGAGATCATTGGTCAGGCGGTAATCGGCACCAAGGCGCAGCTGGTCGAAGGCATCGCTGCGGGCGCTGGCATTGGCCAGGAGCATACTGTTCAGTGTCAGGCGATCGTTCAGTACGCGGGTACTGAAGCCGGCGGTCAACTGGTCGGTGTACTGGTCTTCAGTTTCGTTTTCTTCCTGTGCGCTGAGCAGGCCGAAGGAGATCTGCTGGTCGTTATCCAGACGGTGTACCCAGTCGAGCTGAGTCTGGTATTTATCGAAGCCGGTGCTCAGCTGCTGATGGTGGAAACCTTCCAGCTGCAGACGGTCGCGGTCGCTTAAGTAGTAGCTGCCCTGTACGCCTTCTTTACGGTAGTCATTTTCACCCTGTGCGGTCTGATCAAGGCCGAAGTTCTCGTCCTGACTGCGTACATAGGCAGTAGCCTGCAGCTGTTCGGTACGGTGTGTAATTTCTACTAAATGCGCGTTAGCGGTTGCGGCGGCGGAGTTCACCACTTCTTCGCTTTGCGCAATTTCGGCTTTGATTTCGGTATCACCCAGAGTGATGCGCGCATCGGCGGCGGTCAGGTGACGGTCATCACCGCTCTGATTCTGGGTAATGGCGGTCACGCCGGCTTTGATGCGCTCATCCAGCAGTTTGACTCCGGCCCGCCCGCCGCTGATATAACCGAGGTCATCACCGGCTTCGGTTTCGTACTCAACCACGATATAGCGCGGATTAAAGTTTTCATCGGTGCTGCTTACCGGCCCTTTGAAGTACAGGGTGCCGTCCTGATAGTCGATAACGTAATCGGCATCACGGTTCAGGTCTTCGCTGCTGATAATGACTTCGCTGCGATAACGGTCGCGGGTTTCAATGCGGATTTTTTCACTGTTCAGCACAATATTTTTATTGCGCAGACGATACAGACCGGAGGTGCCGTCGCCCTGAATTTCATCACGCACAAAGCCATTGCTGGTCTGGCTGGTAAAGGCCGACAGTTCAACCACATCGCCATGGTAGACGGCCTGAGCACCGGTCAGCTTACGGCTGTAACGGCCCAGAGTGCTGTTGTTCAGATCGGTGTTGATGTCACCGAACATCGCGTAGAAGCGCTCACGCTCCAGACGTACATACAGCTTGCGTGCTGAGCTGGCGTCCAGCTGTTGCTGGCTGGCATCACCGTACAGGGTGTAATACCGGTCGGGCTCGATTACGCTGGCAAAAGCTTCGGCTTCCGGCTTGCCGGAGTCATAGGCGGCGGTCAGTAACCATTCACCCAGCACCTGACCCTGAGCAAAGAAGGCAACCCGGCCATCGTGCCAGAGATTGTCGTCGACGCCAGCGGCCTGACGGCTGTTGTGGTCACCATTGCCGCTGTTATAACCGACCGCCAGATCGCCCAGACCGACCAGAATCCAGTCGCGCGGAGCAGGCTTCAGCCACACACGCAGTTCATCTTTCTGGCCATTGGCATGACGGAAGGTCAGTACCGCTTCGCCAGCCTGGTTGGTTGGGGTCAGGCGGATCAGCGCCACACCGTTATCACCTACGCGGTATTGTGGCTGCTGAATATTGCCCAGCGGGTTGCCTTCAATCTGACGGCTTTCATCGTACAGGGTATAAGGTGCCTGAACTTCAACATCGCCAAGAATATTGGCGCGGATCGGGAAGCCGTCTTTATCGGTCAGACGCACAGCAATCGTGGCCGGAGTCAGACCGTCAGCCACGGCATTGCTCTGGCTTTCAATCAGCTCTGCTTTGGCCGGTTCCTGAGCGTACTGCACGGTGCGCTCAAACTGATCGACGATGTCACCGTCTTTATTAATCACAAACACGCTGAAGCGGTTAGGGCCGGGCTGAATATCCACACCGCGCCAGATACTGACCGCCAGATCGCGTTTGCTGTTACGTGTCGTGCCATCAAAGTTCAGCGGGCTGACCGGCTGATCATCCAGCAATAATTTAACGCGCTCACCGGCGCCGTGGGAGATGGCAATTTTTACCGAGCCAATGGCCGGACTGCGATCGAGCGGTGGCCACAGCCACTGGGCCTGATCGGCGGCGGTTTTAAACCAGTGCTCATCAAATTCCGGCATTGGTTGCTCAGCGATAAGAGCAGCCGGATTACCGGCGGCGGTCGCTGGCAGATTGCGGATAAAGCCGGGCAGGCTGGCCTGTACTGAAGCAATCTGCATATCGCTGGCAACGGTCGCCAGACGGATATCCGGATCACCGCTGAGTACTTTGACTTCCACGCGACGGTTTAAGGCGCGGCCGTCACGGCTGGCATTGCTGGCCACCGGCACAGAAGAGCCTTTACCCACGGCGCGGATATTCTGCGGCTCAACGCCCAGCTGTTCGGCCAGATAACGGGCTACAGACGATGCACGGGCTTCAGAAAGTGCCTGGTTATCGGCATAAATATGTTTATTCCGGCGGGCAATCGGTGTGCTGTCGGTATGGCCAACCACCTCAACGGTTAAATTACGCAGGCCGGCCAGACGGTCGATTACGTTTTTCAGATTCGATTTATCTTCCGGTGTTAAAACATCAGAAAAATTATCGAATTTCGGCGGATTAATCGGTTTTACCTGACCATCATCCGGCGGCAGCTGCAACACCGCGGTGGTGCTGGCCGGTTTCAGCTGTTGTTTCGGTTGCCCTTCGATCTGGAAACGGGTAATCGAACGTGTGGTTAAATCACCACTGTCGGCTTTATCGCTGATGATGGCAGAAAACTGCAGCTGGTGTGTCCAGTCGGCCGGTTTGTCGCCGAGTTTATAAATCAGGGTGCCATAAGAAATCTGCGGATCTTCCCATGGGACATTATCCAGTACGCTGCTGCCGGGTTCGTAAATAACACCGTCGGGCAGGGCGATCATCTGGATAACGTTATTCACTTCCAGACCGTTACCTTCGACGTCAACGGTGAAGCGCAGTTTTTCCGGTACCGGCGAGTTGTAAGGCAGCTGACCATTTTGCATGGCCGCCAGCGGCACCAGCTGATGACTTAAACGCTGACGGATTTCGCCGCTTTCCGGAGTTTTCATTTTCAGCGCAAAATCAACGCGCCAGAAACTGCCACCCTGCACATCGACGAACTGACTGAATGCACGGCCGGCGTGGAAACCGCGCTCATCGCAGCTGACCACTTCCATATAAGGTGGAATGGTGGCGGTATCCAGCTGCACCACGTGGGTGCCCGGACGGACGTTTTCGATATGCCATTCACCATTGGCATCGGTGACGACATAGGTGCCGTCTTCCATAAACAGACGCACATTGGAGACGGCTTCGGCATCGAGATTACCGTTACAGTCGTCGAGGTAGACGCGGCCAAACAAACGCGCACTGTCTTTAAAAAATTCGTCGGCGATCTGTACCTGAGCCTGGGCAATATTACTCTGCACTTCATCATCAACCAGCCAGGCTTTGTTGATTAATGCGCCTTGTGCCTGGGCGGTAATCTGGGTGACGTACGTCAGCAGCAGTGAGCCGTTCGCATCGATATCGGGCAGGGCAAAAGTCAGCTGGCGGCCGTTGCTGCTGATCACCGGGTCGGCAATTTTTTCATCGTTAATACGCACAGAGCCATTGCGCAGACGCATTCCCAATGGCAACTGGTCAATAATATTGGCGCCTTTGACGGCCACCTGAGCATTATTCAGGCGAATGCTGAACTGTACAAAATCACCAATGCCGGCTTCGTTTTTACTGGCGGTCTTACTCAGTAATACACCACCTTCAAGCGGGTCGGCGGCGATGTCGGAAATAAATACCCGGCCGCCCGCCAGACTGAACACTTCGCCGCGGGAAATGGTATTCAGTTCGAACGGACCATTCGGCACATTATTCAGATCGTTACTGTCCAGCTGCGATGGTACGCGGTATTTTGCCGGTGCTTCAAACTGCAGCTGGTAATTTCCGGCCGGCACATAAGGGAAACGGAAGCTGCCATCGGGGAAGCTGTTGGCATCGCGGGCCAGAGCGGCAATGCCTATCGACTGGCGCTGAACTTTAGGGCCGGTGACAACACTGGCAGGCCATGGGGTAACGCCATCATCGTCAAACACGGTGGCAGGATTACCGGTATCGGCATTAATTAAGGTAACGGTTACGCCATTAACCGGTGCGCCGGTTTGTGCATCAAAGATGCGGCTGTATGGGTCAAAGCGGGTATTCAGCGTTACTGTATCGGTTACGTCGCTGCTGTCCTGATAACTGATGGTGGCGTTCTGACCATAGGATAATGACAGGGCACAATCGTAATTCACGTTATTGTTGTCGCTTAAACGTGTCGGCAAAACGCCAACAAAGATACCGGTATTGTCGCCGGTTTCGGTTAAGCGTAAATGTTCGGTGTCTGAACCATTGCTGTTGCGGACATCGATTTCAATCTGGTCGGGGCGGGCTGAATTCAGATTTTTATCCAGCTCCACCACCTGAATAATTAAAGGCTCACCAATTTTAAAACCGTATTCGACGGCATTCAGCTGGTAGCTGCCAGGCAAAGACTGTGCATTGCCGGATAAATCGGTAAAAGCGGTTAATGCAGAAAAATTACCGCTGCTGTCGGCACATTCACTGCCATTAATAATGGTGCCGGAAGCGGATGATCCGCCGTTGTGCAGTAGCAGCATCTCGGCCGGAGTCGGAGCGACGGCCGCCGGATTAATTTCTTCAGTAACCAGTGTTGCAGAACTGCTGACACTGTCGGTTAAACCATTGCTGCGTTCAAAAGAAGCAACAGCGGTATTAGTAATGGGAGTATTGGCCGGGGTAACCGCGGCCAATACCTGCTGACTGAGCAGCAAACAGCCGGCAACGGCAAACGCCAGACAGCCGCGAACGGCGGTCTTACGACCGCGGTTCAACAGTTGAGTGCGAATGCGTTGCAGGCTGTTCTGCATGATCAGTCGACCGTCACAGTAAAGGTGATAGTGCTGGTATATTTCGCCGGGAAGGTGGTGTAGGTCGCTTTAATTACACCGCCGTCGTTGAATGGCAAGGTTTCCGGATCCTTGTAGGTCAACGCCGCATCGATACCGTCACGCACTACTGCTTTCGCGTCAAAGCATGCGAATGCAGTGTTGTTGCAGTAAGTAGTGTTGGCCGGGATGGCATCGGCAATATTAACGTCAGTAGCGTTCTCACTGCCCAGGTTGGTCAGGTGAATGGTGTACTGAACGGTTGCGCCGGGAATGGCTTTCGGACTTGCCGCTTCGTTAATCGGATCCCAGATCACTTTGGATTCTTTAAGGAAACCATTTTTGTTTGGATTGGTAGGATCAGTCGGATCAGTGACTTCGAAATCCGGGAAGGCCAGGAACAGGGCGTCCCATGCCGATTCGGTAGCATTACCGATTTCAGATTCGTTATCACCCGCTTGTGCGTCGTCAGCAAATACAAACTGAACGGTATCCGTGTCGGCCTGACCAACATTGTCAGTAACAGCAACAGGGTCGGTTTCACCAACAACAGTCACTTCGCTTGCGGTTGCTGTTAACTGTACGGCGAAAACATCTTGATCCACACCTTTGATTTCACTGGTTGGAATCAGAACCCAGACCAGTGCTGTGGTGTTGCTGGCATTTCCGTCTTCATTCAGAGAGATATTACCAGTCAGTTCGGTTGCCGGAGCGGCAGCACCAGCAGCACTGCTGTACAGTTTAAAAAGGTTGCTTACCGGATCTTTGGTATCAGCCAGCGAGGTGTAATCTGTACCGGTAAAACCCAAGGTCGCAGCACTGGTGCCGTCACCATTTACCGGTGTAAGGGCGAAAGTAGTTGGCGCGTTGGTGGTGTTGGCCAGATTAAATTTACCCATCACGTAGTATTTGCTGCCAGCAACATCAATTTCAGCTGATGCATTTGGCGCTGCAATATCAGCACGTGCCAGGTTAAAGTCGATTTTTACGTCGACCTGCAGTTTTTTCTCAGCTTTTACTTCAGTTTGGGAGACGTTATTAACTTTGTAGTTAAGCGTCGCAGTATTTACGATTTCAATACCGGCTTGTGTCGCCGCCTGAGCCCCAAAACTTACGAGGCCGGCGAAGGACATAGCAGCAGGCAGAATCAGTTTTTGTATGTTCATACAGATTCTCCGGGTTATTTAATACGAACTTTAAATTCCACTTTACCGCTGGCTCCGGCTTCGACCGGCTGAGTCAGCATCCAGCGGATGTGGCTGTAGTCTTCCGCTTTTGCCGCACGGGTAGTGCCCTGTGCAGTGACGGTCAGTTCGCTGGCTTTGCCAAAGTTCTGACCACCGTCAACGGAATAGGTAATGGTGCTGTTGGCACCGGTTGCACTGTTGGCGATGTAGATCGTTTCGGCAGGAACCGGGTTATTGATTACAACGCCTTCAGCGGCTTCCTTGCCGTTATTGTTGTAAGAGATGCGGTAACCGACTTTATCGCCGGGTACTACTTTCTCAGGTGTTTGCCACTCTTCCACAACGCTGCCGTCGGCCTGTTGCACCGCAACGATTTTAAAAGCCTCGGTGGTCAGGCTTACTTCGGCCATTGCCAGAGCAGGAAGAAAAGCAAATGCGAGCAGAAGAGTGCGCATAAATACCTCGTTATTAATCGATGGTGGCGGTGAACTGGATGGTGTAATCGCCGGCTGCTGCCTGATTACCCAAAACAAAGGTCACACGGCCGTTGTTGCCAGCATTGGCGTCATAACGGCCCGCATCCGGATCGGCTGCAGAATCGGTGTTGGCTGAGGCATTGGTGGTTGTCAGCAGGGTACCGGCCAGGTTGCTGTTTGCCAGCAGCAGGGAGCCTGTGTTGTAAGTCAGGTTCGCTGGCAGCTCATCGACGATGCGCAGGTTATTAACCGCAGCGGTTACCTGAACCAGAATCTGATAGGTCACCACACTGCCTGGCACTTTTACGCTGCCCAGAGTTGGGTGCTCGGTCGACAGAATGCTTTTGGTGATAACAACCAGACCGGCGGTTGAGGTTACTTTATAGCTGCTGGCTTTGATTGCACCGCCAGCATCATTGGCCAGTACCGCATCGGTACCGCCATCGCCCTGACCTGCAAGTACCTGACCCTGTATCCCCGTCGAGGCACCTGGGGTCGCAGAGGTAACGTTAAAGGCGATATTAGCGGTATCGTCGATTCCCTGGGCAGCCGGAATATCAACCACAACAAAGACTTTGGTGGCCTGTTCCGGAGTCAGGTTAATATTGGTGACTTCACTTTCAGTGCCCTGAAATCCTGGTACATCGTCATCCAGATAAATCTTAACGTTGGTAACATCGAACGCATCGCCGGTACCGTTGCTGACGGCCAGGTCGAATGATTCATCACCGTTACCGGTATTTGTGATGGTGTATTCAATAACCTGAGCAGTGCTGCCAGCCTGAACTTCCAGTGCATTGGTAACGCTGCTGGTCACTGCAACGTCGATTTTTTCCTGCACAACAAATTCCGTCGTGCTGCTGACGCTCAGCTGTGAAGTTGCATCGGCTGGTGCGTAGTACGTTGCTGTTGCGGTGTTTTTAATCTGGGTGCCGACAGAGGTCGCCGCCCAGCCACTTGCCGAGGCAAGCATACCTGCGAGAAGCAGGGACGTGCGTTTAATGGTCTGCATGGAATGCTCCTTATTGGACCTTTACTTTGTAGCGAAATTTGAATTCCGGCTGGCGGGTGCCAGAGGCGTTTTCCGCCTGACTTGCGACGCCAGAAAAAGGAAGGGCTGTGCTTTTAAGAACGGCCGGCTTCAGGCCGGAGAGGGCTGCAGATATTTTCGTCAGGGATCTGGCAGGCTGTGCCTGGTGGCAAATTGCGGAAAAAAAGGCGTGCGGAATGCTTCCCGTACGGCAAAAATTCCGGAACTTGTTAATCGTTGTAAAATTAAACAAAGCCTGTTTGCTCAAAGTGTAATCCGTACCTTTGTCTTAAAACGTTCTGCCTTATGTTTCACGGAGGCATCTTAGGTAGGGCATATGGTTGAGTCAATTTGCCGGCAGGCACCAGACGGGCTTTAAAACTGTGATGTAACACACTGTTTTTAGAGAATAATTTTCGTTTACTTAAAAAGTGACATTTTTCTTCATGTTTGCCTGCATTGCAGGAAAGAATATTAAAAAAATACTACTCATAACTGTCGTTTATGAGTGGAATGTGACAGAAATTGTCACCCGCACTCACCCCTTCAGTTGGCCGTAACCATTTGTAACAAAAAGAGTATTTTTGTGACATTGATATAAATATTTATAGCTGAGTGTCAATTTTCTTGTGAATAGGTCTGTTAATTCGTCAGAAAATTTTTGTTTGCAGCGGATTGGTAAGTAAATCGCTATCTTCTGTAACTATAAATATCCGCAGATCCGGAAATGCTGAATGCTGGGTGGCGCCGTGGTTTTAAAATTGCGCAGTGCTTTATGTGCCGGAATGATTCTGTCTCAGCCTCTCAGCCTCTCAGCCTCTCAGCCTCTCAGCCTCTCAGCCTCTCAGCCTCTCAATCTCACAATCCCTCAGGCTTGGCAGTGCCATCTCTGGTCAGCCAGGCGTTCTGATCCCCGGCCGCCAGTGGCCGCAGAGAAGGAGCTGCAGAGAAGGAGCTGCAGAGAAGGAGCTGCAGAGAAGGAGCTGCAGAGAAGGAGCTGCACTTTGATTGGATTCAGTTCAGGCATAAAAAAACCCGGCAAGAGCCGGGTTTTTTTATTACCTCAGATACAGATCAGAAGCTGTATTTGGCGGTAAAGTGCAGGCGGTTCAGATCGCCTTCATTTTTGGTAGTAGATACCTTTTCCAGCGTTGCCATGCTGTATTCCACACCATAGGTTACTTCTTTGGTTGGGGAGTACATCAGGTTCAGACGGGTGCTGCTTGATGATTCAACACGTCCTGCAGCGATAGCATCATCATCGTAGTCAGCGTCCAGCATGGAATAGGCGATGGTGCTGCGCATCTTATCGTTCCAGAAGTGGCGATAAGCAACAAAGGCTGCGTTAACTGTGGTTGCTTTAATGTCGCCACTAGCATCGACGATGGCATCCTGAGCTGCTGCAAGACCTACGTAGCGGGCAACATCACCGGTGGTGTAGCTGAACTTCAGATCATCGGCGCCGAGCTTGACCATACCGGACAGGCTTACACCGAACCCATTAGCTGTTTCATCTACGCCATTCTGTAAACCATCCTGTACTGCAAACTGACGGGCAATTGCGGCAACGGTAAAGGCATGATCACCGGTCTTCAGGTTGTAACGGGCAACGATATCAGGCAGGCCGGAATCATCGGTAGTCAGTGTGCCCGGTGCTCCTGGAGCGGCAGGTGCTGTGACAAGGGTGGTTTCCGGGTTTTCCAGAGCAAACTGGAAGTCACCCATGGTGTAGCGGATCTGTGCCTGACGGTTAAATACGGTACCGTCACTGACACCGAGGAAGTCCACGGTTTCCGGCAGAGCGCCGACGTTCATAAAGGTGGACCAGGTCTGACCAACGGTCAGATTATTATGGGTAAAGAACGCATGACGCAGACGTGGGCTGTAGGAGTTGGAAACAACTTCGTTACCCTGAGCTGAACCAAGAAAGTCCATTTCTACAAAACCGGTTACCTTGTCACCGCTGTCGGTGGTGGTTACGGTTTTGAAGTTAATTCGGGAAGATTTGGCGCTGAAGTCGACACTGCTGGTTTCTTCGCCGGTGCCGCCGCTGGTTGGTGTGGCTGACGGTACATAGAAATCACGGCCCAGACTCGCTGCGCCAATATCACCATCGGAATAGGTGCTCATCATGGCGTCCATCTTGATATAGCCGCCATAGCTGAACTCGGTATTTGCTGCCTGAACAGCCATCGGCAGGGCCGCGGCCAACAGAATTGCAGAAGTCTTACGCATGTCGCTCTCCTTATTATCATAGTTGTGCCTGCTCACTATGGTGCACAGTTTCTGTGCGACGAAATTAGCCAAAGGTCGAAGCTGCGAGGCGTTAAGTAGAAGTACTTACTAACTCTCTGCTGAACTACGGATCAGCATCAGCGCTTTACAGCAGCAGCGGGAGCTACAGTTCCGGGGCGTATACAGACTGGCGGGAGAAGAATCTTCCAATGTGATTTATACCGTTAACTCCAATGATCATTCTGCCATGGCATTACGTTATTCATTCGGGACAGGCACAGGTGTATATCCGGGCTGATATTCAGATTGAGCAGTTTTTCTTTAGATATCAGCAAGATAACCAAACAAGAAACACTGGTTCAGGATTCCGTTCGGGGGTATTAAACAGATACCGGTATTTTTATCCCGGCCATTTTCGGGAAAGCGGATACCGGGTTTTGACCGGTCTCTGGCAGTAAGCCGCAAAGCAGGTATGAGCAGCGACGGCAGATAGCCTGTAAATCCCGGCCAGTGGCTGTTTTTTCCAGCGATAGACCATTGTCTAATTTGGGGAAGAGCAACCGGTCACTCAATATGAGTTCAAGATAGACATTGCCGCCGAGCACTAGCGAGCTTTAAAAATAATCACTTAGGGAGAACGCTATGAGCGACCAGAAGGTTTATCCAGTCAAACCGGAATTTGCTGATTCCGCCTGGATCAACAACGAAAAATATCTGCAGATGTACCAGCAGTCCGTCATTAATCCGGAAGGGTTCTGGCGTGAGCAGGCAGAACAGCGTATTGACTGGATAAAACCTTTCACCCGTGTGCGCAACGTATCCTTCGACGATCACAACGTTGATATCAAATGGTTTGAAGACGGTACGCTGAATGCGTCAGCCAACTGTCTGGATCGTCATCTGGAAACCCGCGGCGATCAGACTGCCATTATCTGGGAAGGCGATGATCCGGGTCAGGATCGTCACATCACCTATAAAGAGTTGCATGAAGAAGTTTCCCGCTTTGCCAACGCGCTGCGTGGTCAGGGCGTACGCAAGGGCGATATCGTCTGCATTTATATGCCGATGATTCCGGAAGCGGCGGTGGCCATGCTGGCCTGTACCCGTATCGGTGCCGTCCACTCGGTAGTATTTGGTGGTTTCTCGCCGGATGCTCTGGCCGGCCGTATTGAAGACAGTAATGCCAAAATCGTTATCACCTCCGATGAAGGTGTGCGTGGTGGCAAGAAAGTGCCACTGAAAGCCAACGTGGATGAAGCGCTGACCAATCCGGCGATCCGCTCACTGGAAAAAGTGATTGTGGTTAAGCGTACCGGCTCTGATGTCGCCTGGCATGCGCATCGTGATGTCTGGTATCACGATCTGGTGAGCCTGGCTTCTCCGCATTGCCCGGCAGAAGAGATGGGCGCTGAAGATCCGCTCTTTATTCTTTATACCTCCGGTTCTACCGGTAAGCCTAAAGGTGTGTTGCATACCACCGGTGGTTATATGGTGTGGGCCTCTATTACTCATCAGTACGTTTTTGATTATCACGATGGCGATATTTACTGGTGTACCGCCGATGTGGGCTGGATCACCGGTCATACCTATCTGCTGTACGGACCGCTGGCTAATGGTGGTACAACCCTGATGTGCGAAGGTGTGCCGAATTATCCGGACATCAACCGTTTCTCGCAGATTGTGGATAAACATCAGGTCAATATTCTTTATACCGCTCCAACCGCGATCCGCTCGCTGATGGCCGAAGGCGCGAAAGCTGTTGAAGGCACGCACCGTGAATCCCTGCGTCTGCTGGGTTCTGTGGGTGAACCGATTAACCCGGAAGCCTGGGAATGGTATTACCGTACCATCGGTGAAGAGCGCTGCCCGATTGTTGATACCTGGTGGCAGACCGAAACCGGCGGCATCATGATTACGCCGTTACCGGGTGCTACCGATGCTAAACCAGGCTCAGCAACCCGTCCGTTCTTTGGTGTACAGCCTGCACTGGTGGATAACTCCGGTATGCTGCTGGAAGGTGCGGTTGAGGGTAATCTGGTGATGATCGACAGCTGGCCGGGTCAGGCCCGTACGGTATACGGCGATCATGAGCGTTTTGTGCAGACTTACTTCTCTACGTTCCGTGGCATGTACTTTACCGGTGACGGTGCCCGTCGTGACGAAGATGGTTACTACTGGATTACCGGTCGTGTGGATGACGTGATCAACGTATCCGGTCACCGCATGGGTACCGCTGAAGTGGAAAGTGCGCTGGTTGCACACCCGAAAGTGGCTGAGGCTGCGGTGGTGGGTTATCCGCACGATATCAAAGGTCAGGGTATCTACGTCTACGTCACCCTGAATGCCGGCGAAGAATCGAGCGAAGAGCTGGTAAAAGAGCTGCGTAACTGGGTTCGTTCAGAAATCGGCCCGATTGCGGCACCTGATCTGATTCAGATTACCCCGGGACTGCCAAAGACCCGTTCCGGTAAAATCATGCGCCGTATCCTGCGCAAGATTGCCGCCAACGAGCATGACTCTCTCGGTGATATTTCCACACTGGCTGATCCGTCGGTAGTGGACTCCCTGATTGATAAGCGTCTGAATCGGGGATAATCAGCACGGATGAGCAAGTCATCATCAGGTGTCTGACAGAGCTGCCCAGAGATTTCTCTGGGCAGTTTTTTGCATTTTTACGGTGGACACAAGCATCTGCTGATAAAATGTCGCACAATAACAAAAGACGGCGGTAAAACCGCTCAGCAGGATTCTCCGGAGGGGACTATGCAGCTCGCACAAAAAATCATCATTGCCGATGACCACCCATTATTCCGTACCGCAATGCAGCAGGCGGTTAAACAGCTGGTGCCTGATGTCACAATTGAACAGGCAGAATCTCTGCCGGAATTGCAGCAGGTCGTGGAGCAGCATAAAGATGCCGATCTGATTCTGCTGGATCTGCAGATGCCGGGAGCACACGGTTATTCCGGACTGGTCTTTCTGCGCTCACATTATCCGGAAATTCCGGTGATTGTTGTGTCGGCCTGTGAAGATCCGGCCATTATGTGTCAGGCGATCGACCACGAAGCCTCGGGATATATCTCTAAATCCTCACCGCTGGAACATATCGCCAAAGCGATAGAAATGGTGCTGCAGGGCGATATTTATCTGCCCGATGCCGCCCGTCGTCATCAGCATCAGCCAAACCAGAATGCGCTGGATCTGGCCGAACGTCTGGCCAGTCTGACACCACAGCAGTTCCGCGTACTGACCATGATGTCTGAGGGTATGCTGAATAAACAGATCGCCTATGATCTGGACGTCAGCGAAGCCACCATCAAGGCACACGTAACTGCGATTTTCCGCAAACTGGGTGTGCGCACCCGGACTCAGGCGGTTATTTCGGTACAGAGTCTGGATTTTGAAAAGCCGGATGCCTTAATGGCGACTCAGGTCTGATCATTCAGAGGTCCGCTAAAAACGGATAAACATGATAAAAAAAACAGGAGCATGGCTCCTGTTTTTTTATTGCGGCTATTGGTTTATTTCCGGCAGACAGAACTCAGCGGATAAGGCGCCGAATCAGTGCGCGCAGTGCCGCTGGCCGTACCGGTTTTTTCAGGAAATAGAAGCCGAGGGATTTGGCTTCTTCCGCTACCGAGGGTCTTGGGTCTGCCGAGATCAGTACACCCGGAATATCTTCATTGAAATGACGGCGCAGCATCGACATGACCTGCAGACCGGTAACGTCGCTGTCGAGTTGATAATCAGCCAGCATAATCTGCGGCTTGAATGGCACCTGTTCGGCTTCGTGCTCGTCACTGCAGCTGAATACTTCACATTGCCAGCTACTGAGCAGGGCATTCATGCCGGCCAGTACTTCGGCATCATTGTCGATGCAGAAGGTCTGCAGTCCTTCAAAGCTGCCGGAGACGCGCACCTGCTGATCGCGGTTATCCTCCTTGACCACATCCGCTTCGGTCAGGGGCAGGGTGATGCGGAAACGCGTGCCGTTTCCTACCCAGGAATCGACTTCCACGCTGTGCCCCATGCGCTTGGCCATGCGATCAACAATGGCCAGCCCTAATCCCAGCCCTTTGCTGTCCTGCTTGCCCTGATTCAGGCGTTTGAACTCACCAAAAATTTCACCGAGTTTAGAGCGGGGAATACCCGGGCCGGTATCCCAGACCTCAATAACCAGATTCTGTCCACGCTTACGGCAACCAAGCAGCAGGCCGCCTTTATGGGTATAGCGTACGGCGTTACTGAGCAGGTTCTGCACGATACGGCGCAGCCAGTGGGCGTCACTCAATACCCAGTAATTGCAGGGCCGGAAACGCAGTACCAGGCCTTTCTCTGCGGCCAGCGCGGTAAACTCATCACGCAGGGGTTTTAATACGGCGCTTAACTGAATCGGTCGCAGGCTGGGCTCAATGGCGCCGGCATCCAGCTTGGATATTTCAACCAGTACCGACAGTACATCTTCGGCTGACTGCAGAGAGCCTTCGAGATGGGTCAGCAGGTGGCGTTGCTCCACCGATAAATTGTGTTGTGCCAGTGTCGAAGCGAATAATTTGGCAGCATTTAATGGCTGCATCAGATCATGTCCGGCCGCCGCGAGGAAGCGGGTTTTACTGGTGTTGGCTTCGATCAGCTGTGAGGTCAGATCATCCAGTTGCTGGGTACTTTTTTCGACCCGGCGTTCAAGAGTGATATTGGCTTCTTTTAATGCCTGTTCAGCTTTTCTGTGCACGGTAATGTCAGTGAAACTGGTGACGAAACCACCATCCGGCATCGGATGGCCCTGCATGGAAATTACCACGCCATTCGGCAGCAGGCGTTCAAACTGATGGGCCGAACCGGCACTTAAAAAACGCATCCGGCGTGCAACCTGCTGCTCTATGCTGCCCGGGCCGCAGAAACCACGCTCGGCATTAAAGGCAATAATATCGGCCACGGGTTTACCCACCTGAATAAAGCCCGGCGGATAATTAAACAGTTCCAGATAGCGGCGGTTCCAGGCCACCAGATTGAGATTGCGGTCAACCACACTGACGCCCTGATGCAGATTCTCTACCGCAGCCTGCAATTGCTCGCGGCTCATAGCAAAGGCCTGGCTGGCTTCGCTGGCGAGGAAGGCAAGATCGCGGATCTGAATCTGCTCGCCACCGAGCAGGGTGGAAAAAATCACCCGCGCCGAGGATGAACCTACCACCGAGGCCAGTAATTTCTCGGCATCGTGCAGCAGTTCACTGGAGGCCATGGCATGATCGTACTGAATGCCATGATGAGCCTGATAATCAGCAAAAAAGGATTCGGCTTTTTTGTAGCCCAGAATCCGCTCCAGCACTACGCGCACATCATCCACTTTGCAGGTAAAAGAGGGGGCGACCTGATTGCCCGGATTGAGCGCCTTAGTGCTGGTAAAGTCGGAGGCCAGCATCCGCTCACGTACGGATGCGTTGGTGACCACGGAAAAGAAAATATAAAAGGATACATTGACCGACAGACTCAGTATTACGCCGAAGCTGAAATCATCCAGGTTCAGTCCCAGCATCTGCGATGGTGTTGTACCGTTCTGATCAATGCCCTGTGAAAGTACTGGCCATAGCAGGGTATAAATCCAGATAAAGGTGCCACTCAGTAATCCGGCGATAGCCCCCTGACGGTTTCCTCCCTGCCAGATCAGACCGCCAATTAATGGCGGTGCAAATTGTGCGACGGCGGCAAAAGATAACAGGCCGATAGCTGCCAGCGATTCAAATTCGCCGACCATGCGATAAAAAAGGTAAGAACCCAGAATCATCACCACAATCACCATGCGGCGCACGGTCAATACCAGAGTGCGCACACTGGATGATTGCTGAATATCACTCTGCTGCTGGGTATTGCGGAAAAAGGCCGGCAATACCAGTTCGTTCGACACCATAGTGCTGATGGCAATCGTCGCAACAATAATCATACCGGTGGCCGCGCTGCCGCCGCCGATAAAGGCAATAATAGCGAGCACATCCTGGCCGAGGGACACCGGCAGGCTGAGCACGTAGGTATCCGGGGTAAACCCCAGATCACGCATAAATAAATGCCCGGTTAAGGCGATAGGCACGACAAACAGCAGCATCAGCACCAGGTACAGCGGAAACATCCAGCGTGCGGTGTGAATATGGCGTACGGATTCATTCTCAATCACCGCCACCTGAAACTGGCGCGGCAGGCAAAGAATGGCAAAGCCGGCCAGCAGGCTTTGCAGAATAAAAGCGAGTGAAATCACATCACTGTTGAACAGGGCGTGTTCAGGCATCACCGTTTTTGACAGGCTGAGCAGATCCAGCGGCGAGTCGAACAGGGAGGTCATAACCCAGATGCCAACGGCAAGAATCGCCAGCAGTTTCACCATGGATTCAAAGGCAACCGCCAGAATCATCCCCGGATGCTGTTCGCTGGCGTCAATGTCGCGGGTACCGAAGACAATCACAAACAGCGCCATTGCCCAGCTGATATGAAAGGCCGTGTCCTGCCAGAAAAAAACCGGCCCGCCGGTCTCTGCTCCCAAAGGCTGCGTGACCAGCTCGAAGGTGGTGGCAATGGCTTTGAGTTGCAGTGCGATGTAAGGCACAACCCCCAGCACTGCGACGATGGTTACCAGAATGGCCAGCGTGTGGTCACGGCCGTAACGGGTAGCGATAAAGTCGGCAATGGATGTGAGGCGCTTTTCTTTAGCGATGCGGATAATTTTTCCCAGCATACGCCAGAAAAACAGCAGAAAGATAATCGGACCGATATAAATACTGAGGAACATCCAGCCACTGGTGGCGGCCATGCCTACTGCACCGTAAAAGGTCCAGGATGTGCAATAAACCGCCAGTGACAGGCTGTAAATCATGCCGGTGTTGTGTACTGGCCTGCCGCTGTGGGCGCGCCGGTCGCCGTACCAGGCAATGGCAAACAGGGTGCTGATGTATAACACGGAAATGGAAATGAGCTGCCAGGCCGGAATCATAGTTTTCCTTGTTGTATTTTTTCTGCCTTCGGGGAGCTTAACACGAGCCTGCTGTTCACTCTTTGCTGCTGCCCTGATCTTAGACCAAGGTCGTAGATGGCGGAAGCCCGGACAGTCCTCATCCTGAGACTATGGTCGGGCTGGGGGGGAGGTGCCCGTTGAGTAGAATGCCAATGAGTTATTTATTTGCAGGAGTCAGGCATGCAGTCCGATGTCTACCAAAAAATCAAAGATCACCCGGATTTTCAGAGTCTGGTAGCCAAGCGTAAAGCCTTTGCTCTGAAGCTCTCCGCCATCGTTCTGGTGATGTACTTTTCTTTTATTATGCTGGTTGCTTTTGCGCCCGGCGTTCTGGCTGAGCCGGTTGCCCAGAACAGCGTGACCACCTGGGGAATCCCGATCGGCGTATTCATTATTATCTCTTCGTTTCTGTTAACCGGGATTTATGTCAAACGCGCCAATACTGAATTTGATGAAGAAAATCAGCGCATTGTTGCTGAATGTCTGAAGGGTTAAGGAAGCAGATATGTTAAAGCGTTTACACCTGCTGGTATTGCTGCCGTTTTTATCGCTGAGCAGCCTGTCATTGGGGGCTGATGCCATCGGTGGTGCCGTGGAGCAGCAGGCGACCAACTGGTCGGCCATTATTATGTTTCTTATTTTTGTGGCTTTTACCCTTGGGATCACCGTCTGGTCCAGTCGCCGTACCCGTTCTGCCGCCGATTATTATGCGGCTGGTGGTGGTATTACCGGTTTTCAGAATGGTCTGGCCATTGCCGGCGATTACATGTCGGCAGCATCGTTTCTCGGTATTTCGGGGCTGGTGTATCTATCCGGTTTTGATGGCCTGATTTATTCCATCGGCTTTCTGGTCGGCTGGCCGCTGATTCTGTTTATGATCGCCGAGCGTTTACGTAATCTGGGTAAATTTACCTTTGCCGATGTGGCCTCGTATCGTCTGGGGCAGACCCAGATCCGCACGTTGTCGGCGGTTGGCTCACTCTGTGTCGTATCGCTGTATCTGATCGCGCAGATGGTGGGTTCCGGTAAGCTGATTCAGCTGCTGTTCGGGCTGCCATACGACTATGCCGTCGTGCTGGTGGGTATTTTAATGGTGCTGTACGTCACCATGGGCGGCATGCTGGCCACTACCTGGGTACAGATTATTAAAGCGGTGCTGCTGTTGTCTGGTGCCAGCTTTATGGCGTTGATGGTGCTGGTGCACGTTGGTTTCGACATGGGGAATTTATTCCTGCAGGCAACCGAAGTTCACGAAAAAGGCATTGCGATTATGGCGCCCGGTGGTCTGATTTCTGACCCGGTATCGGCCATCAGTCTGGGCATTGCCCTGATGTTCGGCACCGCCGGTTTGCCGCATATTCTGATGCGTTTCTTTACCGTGGCCGACGCCCGCGAAGCGCGCAAATCGGTTTTTTATGCCACGGGTTTTATCGGCTATTTCTATATCCTGACCTTTATTATTGGTTTCGGTGCCATTGTTCTGGTGTCGACCAACAGCGAGTTCCTGAACGAGGCCGGTGCTTTGATTGGCGGTAACAATATGGCCGCTATTCACCTGTCGAAAGCCGTCGGCGGCGACTGGTTCCTCGGTTTTATTTCAGCCGTTGCCTTCGCCACCATTCTGGCGGTGGTATCAGGTCTGGCATTGGCGGGGGCTTCTGCGGTCTCCCATGATCTTTATGCCAACGTTTTCCGCCCGGATGCCAGCGATGAAGACGAGGTGCGGGTATCAAAAGTGACCACGCTGCTGCTGGGCGTGATTGCTATCGGTCTGGGAATCCTGTTTGAAGAACAGAATATTGCCTTTATGGTGGGCCTGGCGTTTGCGATTGCTGCCAGTACCAATTTCCCCGTGCTGTTTCTGTCGATGTACTGGCAGCGTCTGACGACCCGTGGCGCCATGATCGGTGGCTGGCTGGGGCTGTTGACGGCCGTTTCACTGGTGATTCTGGGGCCGATTGTCTGGGTGGATATTCTGGGCAACGAAAGCGCGGTTTTCCCATACAAATATCCGGCCCTGTTCTCGGTCATTGTTGCCTTCGCCGGTATCTGGTATTTCTCGGTCAGCGATAAATCGGCCGCCGGAGCGCAGGAACGGGAGAAATTTGATCAGCAGTTTGTGCGCTCGCATACCGGGTTGGGTGCGGCACAGGCAGCAGATCACTGAGCCTGTTATACGAAACAGAACAGGCCTGAGAATATTGACCGGCATATCCGGTCTGCACGATTGCCTCGAGCTGGGGCTCCCCTTGGCACCGTCCTGTGACGGTGTCTTTTTTATTTTATACTGACGGAAAGCGGCCGCGTCGCAGGAAGGAGACTGGGTATGACGATTCAGATAAACCTTAACCAACCGCCGTTCAGTTTTTTATCTGAGCAGCAGCTGGAATGGTTAACCAGGCGCCTGGACCTGGTTTTCTTCGCGGCCGGAGCTGTGATTCTCGATGAAGGCGATGTCTCTCCCGGGGTGTACATCGTTTATAAAGGTGTGGTCGAAGAAACCGATAAAAGTGGAAAACAGGTTTTCTCCCAGTACGGTAAGGAAGATATTTTTGATGTGCGCGCAGTGCTGGAATCTTCCTGTAAGCACCGTTATACCGCGATCGAAGAAACCCTCTGTTATTTACTGCGCGCCAAAGACTTTATCCAGTTGCTGGATGAATCCAGTGATTTTTCCATCTATTTCAAAACCGACCTCGGCACCCAGGAAGAACTGGTCGATCAGCGCAGCAACGACGTATCCGAATTTATTCTCGCGCGTATCGATGAAGACAGCGTACGACCACCGGTTTATGTCACCGGCCAGACCAGTCTGGCGCGGGTGGCGGCCATTATGGAAGAGCAGAAGTACGACGCGGTGCTGGTACGCACCGCGCGTCAGATTGGCATCGTCACCGGTACCGATTTACTGCGCGCCACATTACTGGGCGATAAAACCAAGCAAAGTAAAGTGGCCGATATTGCCCAGTTCGATCTGATCGAAGTGAAATACGGCGACTTCCTGTTCAGCGCATTACTGAAGATGACGCAGCACCATATTGAACGGGTTATTGTCACCCGTGACGGTGACATTGTCGGCATGCTGGAGCTGATGGATATGCTCAGTGTGTTCTCGACGCACTCTCATGTGATTGCCATGCGTATTGAACAGGCCAAAACCATGAAAGAGCTGGTGGTGGCTGCCCGGCGTCTGGAGGTGCTGATTGACAGCCTGAGTGGTCAGGGTGTGAAGGTGGTGGCCATTATGGAACTGATCACCACCCTGAACCGTCGTTTAATGGAGCGGGCATTTGAGCTGATTTTTCCCAAGCGTTTGCAAAACAGTGTGTGCATTCTGGTTCTGGGCAGTGAAGGTCGCGGCGAACAGATCATGAAAACCGATCAGGATAACGCCATTATTCTGCAGAACGAGCATGACCGCGAAGCGGTGTTGCCACTGCTGCATAATCTGCATCAGGCCTTGCTTGATTTCGGTTATCCGCCTTGTCCGGGTGGCGTTATGTTTATTAACGACAGCTGGATTAATACTGTAGAAGGCTGGGTCGGTAAAGTGCAGCGCTGGATGCGTTCCGGCAGTCCTGAGCCGATGATGAATATGGCTATCTTTATGGATGCCGAGCCGGTATGTGGCAACCGTGAATTATTTACACCGGTAAAAGCCAGCTGGCAGAGTGAATCACTGCGTTCGAGTATGACCTCTGCCTGGTTTGCCAAACCGGCACTCAAATTCGAAACGCCGCTGACCTTCCTCGGTAAAATCCGCGAAGACCACGGCACTATTGATATTAAAAAAGGCGGAATTTTTCCGCTGGTACATGGCGTGCGCGCGCTGGCATTTGAATATGCCATCAGCGACTGCAATACCCTTGAGCGGCTGGATAAATTACAGGCACTGAACGTGCTTGATGACGAAACCACTCAGGGCCTTAAAGATGCCTTACTGTTCTTTTTACGTATCCGCCTGCGCCAGCAGCTGGAAAGCGAAGCGGATAACCCCGGGCTGTCTCAGCAGCTGCAACTCGACAGCCTGCGCAGTGTGGACCGCAGTTTATTACGTCATGCACTGCACCGGGTTAAAAAATTCAAACAATTGCTGATTAACCATTACCATCTGGAGAGTTTCTGATGGCACCTTTCTGGTTGCTGAAAAAACTACCGGGCTATATGCCGCCACAAGGGCGCTGGCGTCACCTGGCGGAGCCTTATGATGGCGATGAAGTGGTGGTTCTGGATTGTGAAACCAGCTGCTTTGATAAGAAAAAAGGCGAGCTGCTGAGTGTGGCTGCGGTACGGGTAAAAGGCGGAGAAATCCGTTTGTCCGAAGCCCTGGATCTGACCATTAATTCTAATGCGGTAACCGACCCGAACGCAGTGCGGGTGCATTATCTGCGGCGTGAAGACCGGCGTCAGGGCGTTGCCGTTTCAGAAGCGATTGAAAAGGTACTGGATTTTGTTGGTAACCGGCCGATTTGTGGCTTTTATATCGAATACGACCGGGCGATTCTGAATCGTTATATTAAACAGCTGCATAACTTTCAGCTGCCGAACCGCTTTATCGAAGTATCGGAGTTGTATGTGCGCCAGAAACGCAAATACATTCCGGAGCTGCAGCTCGATCTGACCTTTGAAGGGCTGGCGAAAGATCTGAAAGTCCCCATTATTGAACGTCATACCGCGATGGGCGATGTTATTTCCACCGCACTGATGTATATCAAACTGACCCACTTCCCGCGTAAATAACAGAGCGAATGTCAGGCGCTTCTGGCGTCAGACGACAGAAGTCAGATGACAGACGACAGAAGTCAGACGACAGACGACAGACGACAGAAGTCAGATGACAGACGACAGAAGTCAGACGACAGAAGTCAGACGACAGATGCTCCCGACCTCCGACCTCAGACCTCAGACCTCAGACCTCAGACCTCAGACCTCAGACCTCAGACCTCAGACCTCAGACCTCAGACCATAAAAAAAACCGGCCGAAGCCGGTTTTTTTATGGTTGGGTCAGCACCAGATCTCAGTGATCGTGCGCCTCACCAGCTCCTTTAGGGAAGCGGATGTCTTCAACCATGTGGCGGATATCATCCGGTACCGGAGCGGTCATATTCGACACGATGAATGCGGTAGCGAAGTTCAGCAGCGCACCCAGAGCACCGAAGGCTTCCGGAGAAATGCCCAGGAACCAGTTGTCCGGAGTATTCGCCAGCATTTCAGTACCGGTTACAAAGAACCAGCCTTTGTAGGTAAAGATGTATACCAGGGTAGACACCAGACCAACCAGCATACCGGCAACCGCACCACTGTTATTCACTTTACTGCTGAAGATACCCATCATCAGTGCAGGGAAGATCGAGGAGGCTGCAAGACCGAAGGCCAGCGCCACCACCTGTGCGGCAAAGCCCGGTGGGTTCAGACCCAGGTAACCTGCTACCAGAATGGCACCGGCCATGGCGATACGTGCAGCCATGAGTTCCTGTTTCTCACCGATATCCGGCATAAAGGTACGCTTCAGCAGGTCGTGAGAGATCGCCGTCGACATCGCCAGCAGCAGACCTGCTGCAGTGGACAGTGCCGCCGCCAGACCACCGGCCGCTACCAGAGCGATTACCCAGTTTGGCAGGTTAGCGATTTCCGGGTTAGCCAGTACCATGATGTCACGGTCGACTTTCACCATTTCGTTACCTTTCCAGCCGAAAGATTCAGCTTTGGCGGCAAACTCAGGGTTCTTGTCGTTGTAGTACTGGATACGGCCATCGCCATTCTTATCTTCGAACGCCAGCAGACCTGTGGTTTCCCACTTCTTGAACCAGTCCGGACGATCAGCATAAGCCAGGTTACCTTCGGCACTGCCAACCGGGCCAGGCTGAATGGTATTGGTCAGGTTCAGACGGGCCATAGAACCCACAGCCGGGGCAGTGGTGTACAGAATGGCGATGAACAGCAGAGCCCAGCCTGCGGATGAACGCGCATCAGACACCTTAGGTACGGTGAAGAAGCGGATGATCACGTGTGGCAGACCAGCAGTACCCATCATCAGCGACAGGGTGTACATCAGCATGTTGAAGGTACCGCCTTTCTGCGCGGTATATTCAGCAAAACCAAGGTCAACCAGCGTCTGATCCAGTTTTACCAGCAGCGGGGTACCGTCAGCGGTGTCACTGAGGAAACCCAGTTGTGGAATCGGGTTGTTGGTCAGGTTCAGAGAGATAAAGATCGCCGGTACGGTGTAAGCAAAAATCAGTACACAGTATTGCGCGATCTGAGTGTAGGTTACGCCTTTCATACCGCCGAGTACGGCGTAGAAGAATACGATACCCATACCGGCATACAGACCGGTTGCATAATCCACGTCGAGGAAACGGGAGAACGCCACACCAATACCTTTCATCTGGCCGATTACGTAAGTCAGAGACGCTACGATCAGACAGACAACGGCCACAATACGGGCAGTACGGGAGTAGTAACGGTCACCGATAAAATCAGGCACAGTAAACTTGCCGAATTTACGCAGGTAAGGAGCCAGGCAGAGTGCCAGCAGTACATAACCACCGGTCCAGCCCATCAGGAAGATAGAAGCATCATAACCCTGGAAGGCGATCAGGCCCGCCATGGAGATAAAGGAAGCGGCAGACATCCAGTCGGCTGCTGTTGCCATACCGTTGGCAACCGGGTGAACACCGCGGCCAGCCGCATAATATTCACCGGTCGTTCCGGCACGGGCCCAGATAGCGATCCCAAAATAGAGGCCGAAGCTCAGGCCTACTACGATGTAAGTTAAGGTCTGTAAATCCATGCTCAACTCCTCACTTATTCATCGTCATCAACACCGAACTCACGATCGAGTTCGCGCATTTTTTTGGCGTAAATTGCAACAATTGCCAGGAACACATAAATCGAACCCTGCTGTGCAAACCAGAAACCCAGACCAACGCCGCCTACCGGAATCATATCGAGTACCGGGCGGAACAGGATGCCGAAGCCATACGACGTCACTGCCCAAATAACCAGTAATACGAACATTAATCTCAGGTTTTTGCGCCAGTACGCGTTCTTATCGTCTTCTGACTTGAAAGCCATAACCCCTCCTAGTTTTTATTTGAATGCAGAATCAACCTAGCAGCATAGCGTCAGAACACGACAGCTAGACCTTGGTAGTACCAATTTTGAACAGCTCTGTTCAATTTGTGTTTTCTATAGCTAAAACAGTAACTTAGCGTTACTTTTGTGCACCTTTTAAAGGCTTGGGTGACCATGGTCGCAGGTGGCAAAAATGGCGTGCTTTGGTGCTAATACGTACGCCTTTAGTCCGGTATAAAAGCGCTCCGGCGACGGCTGATTATGAATAATTGGCCCGATTTGCCGGGTCTGACAGAGCCATTGAAAGCGACAGATGGCGGATTTTTCCCGCAATATATTTTATGATCCGCTCACCTGGCCTACCAATAACAGATAACGCAACTGGCCGGGGTCCGGCCGTGCTGCGGCTCGTTGTTATACGGGCATTGCCTGCGTCCGGAATTGCACCAGCTCTGGAGAGTCCCTTTGTGAAAAAATCCTTATCCGCTTTAGCGTTTACCCTGCTGTCATCCGTTACTCTGGCAGATCCGGCTGTAGGCCAGTGGGTTACCATCGACGATGAAGATGGCAGTCAGGCCAGTGTTGTCGACATCAGCATTAACGAAGAAGGCAAGCTGCAGGGTACTATCGTAAAACTGCTGCGTGAAAAAGATCAGGGCAAATCCTGTGAAAAATGCCCGGACGATTTTAAAGATCAGCCAGTAGAAGGTCTGACCTTTATGTGGGATCTGGAAAATGACGGTGAAGGCGAGTGGGAAAGCGGCCGTATTCTCGACCCTAAATCCGGCAGCATTTATAAGTCCCAGCTGGAAGTTGCCGAAGATGGTCAGAGCCTGAGCGTTCGCGGTTATATCGGCGTATCCTGGATTGGCCGCAGCCAGAAATGGTTACGTTACGAAGCCCCAGCTGCAGAAACAGCTGCAGAAACTGCAAGCGCAGACAGCAGTGCAGAAACAACCGAAGCAGCGACTGCTGAAGCCGCGCCGGTTGAAACAGCAGCCGAAACCGCTGCCGCAGAATAACGTATTAGGTTTTTTATTCTGCTGAAGCCCGCTTAACCGCGGGCTTTTTTGTGTCTGTAATCTGCTCATATCGGCAATGTGATTTCTGCCCGTTGTTGAACGCCACAGTCATAACCCCGTCATATTTTCTTCCTAATCTGCACTGGCTAACTGGATTAGACCAGATTCGGATGCCGCCGGCACAAGGGGCGTGATTGCGGCTTACTGGAAACTATGGGGATTAGGATGAAGACGTTTAAAACTGCAAAACTGCCACTGCTGGCGACACTGTTACTGGGCAGCCAGCTGGCACTGGCCGATGCCAGCCTGATGGGTTCGGTGATTGATCAAAGCTCAATCTTACCCGGTGCAACGGTGACCGTTGTGGAAACCGGTGCCCGTGTTCAGAGCGATGAGCGCGGTCAGTTTATTCTCAAAGGCCTGCAGGCCGGCACTTACAATCTGAAAATTACCTACGTCGGTTATGAACCGTTGCAGACAACGGTTACTGTAATGGCTGATGAGCGTAAAGATCTGGGCGCACTGAAAGTGGTATTTACCGGTGCAGGCATCGAAGAAGTGGTCGCCGTTGGCCATATTTTCCAGGGCGAAATGAAAGCGCTGAACACGCAGAAAAATTCCAACCGTATTCTCAATGCTATTTCGGCTGACGGTATCGGTAAATTACCGGACCGCAACGCCGCCGAAGCGGTACAGCGTATTCCTGGCGTATCTATCGAGCGCGATCAGGGCGAAGGCCGCTTTGTTGCCGTGCGTGGTTTACCGGCACAGTGGAGTTCTGCCTCGCTGAATGGTGACCGCATTCCGACTGCCGAAGAAGAAACCACCTCGCGTGCGACAGCATTCGATTTTTTCCCGACCGAAATGATCGAAAGCGTGGAAGTCAGCAAAGCGGTCACGCCGGATATGGAAGGCGATGCCATTGGCGGTAATGTGAATTTTATTACCCGCCGCGCACCGCAGGAAACCACACTGGATGTCACCGTTGGTACCAACTACAACGATAAAGCGGAAGAGAGTGGTTATAACCTGAATATTCTGGCCGGTGACCGCAGTAACGATGGTAAGTGGGGTTATATCGTTAATGCCAGCCAGTATGTGCGTAACTGGGCGACCGATAACTTCGAACCACGCCGCAGTGGCGAAGGGATTAAACGTCTTGAATTGCGCGATTATACCGGTGAGCGCGATACCCGTGGTTTTAACGGTGCCGTGGAATATAAATTCGATAATGGCGATACCGTCTATGCCCGTACCCTGTACGGCACCCTGATCGACGATGAAACCCATTACAAACACCGCTACCGTTTTGATAAAGACCGGATCGAGCTGCAGCATATTCACAATATTCTGACCACCGAACTCAGCGGGCATCAGCTGGGTGGCGAGCACTGGGTCGGAGAGGGTGGTTTACTGGAATGGAAAGCCTCAACCTACGATAACCACTTCTATTACGGTGATGTGCCGAACAGCAAAGACAAGAGCTATTTTGTTGCCCGTTTTGATCAGAAAAACGTAGGCTTTGTCGGGCTGGACAACCGTAGCGGTAAAAACCTGTCGTACAACATTATTGACGGTGGTAACAGCCCGGCCAGTGAACCATCCACGCATTTACCGGATGGCTTCAGCATGGACCCGACACAGATGGCGCTGTCCTCCATCGAGCTTTATAAGGTCGATGTGCGGGAAAAAGATAAAGTCGTGGCCCAGCTCGATTTTACCCAGGATATGAATTACGACCTGCAATTAAAATTCGGTACCAAATACCGTGAAAAAGAACGGGTTGCACGTTTTTCCGATGAGTTTTATCAGTGGAAAGACAGTGCGACAACGCCGCTTTTGAGCGACTTTGACTTAAGTGATCAGCCGGGCCGTAACGATTATCTGGAAGAAATTAACGCCGGTTACGCCGATGATTTCAGTCAGGTGGCGGATATGTCGGATCTGGAAAATTTCTGGAATAACAACCGCGATCAGTTCGAGCTGATTGATGACGAATCCTATACCGTAGCCAACGGTGGCGCGCTGGGCCGTAACTTTGATGTAAACGAAACCCAGATGGCCGGTTACGGGATGGCGACTTATCAGCTGAACGATGATGTCAGCCTGGTCGGTGGCGTGCGCATTGAACGCACCGAGACCGAAGTATCCGGTTACAGTGCCGAAGACAATGCCGGCACGCTGGTGATTGTGCCGGTTAAAAAGACCAAGTCTTACACCTCGGTACTGCCGTCTGTACATATGACCTACGCCCTGACCGACGACAGCAACCTGCGTGCTGCCTTCAGCCGTACCTTTGCCCGTCCGGACTTTGGTTCGCTGGCGCCGGGTCAGGCCTATTCTGAAGCCGATGGTGAACTGGTGGTGGGTAATCCGGGACTGAACCCGACCTATTCCAATAATCTGGATGTGTTATTCGAGCGTTATTACGACAATGTCGGTGTGATTTCCGGCGGCCTGTTCTATAAGCAGATCAGTGATCCGATTTTCAGCAAGCGTTCTGAAGTAACCTTTAAAGGTGAAACCGTTGACCGTGTGGATTCGGTGAACGGTGATAATGCCTGGCTGGCCGGTGCCGAGTTTGCTTTCAGCCGTCGCCTCGATTTTATAGCCGATGCGCTGGAAAATGTGGGCGTACAGGCCAACTACACCCGTATGCGTTCGGTGATGGAATTAACCAATGGCCGCAAAGCCGATATTCCGCGTCAGGCCGACTCGCTGTATAACGCCGCGTTATTCTACGATGACAGCACCTTTGCTGTGCGCATCGCGGTTAACCATAAAGGCGCTTATATTCAGGAACACGGTGACAGCAGTGACGAAGACAGCTACTACGGTGATTACACCAGTGTTGACCTGAGTGCGTCTTATCAGGCAACCAGCGATCTGATGGTGTATGCCGATGTGAATAACATCACCAACGAACCGATGAAGTACTACCTCGGCAGCGAAAGCCGCCCACTGCAGGTGGAATACTACGGTTACCGCGCCAATCTGGGTGTGAAATACAGCTTCTTCTGATGTGCAGGTGACTTTTTAATCAGCCTCACGGGACAAACCCGTGAGGCTTTTTTTTTGCATATGAGACTGATATCACAAATCTATACGAAAAAGACCTGATTTATCCATATTTGTTTTTGAGTGCTTTAACAGCGTCGGTGCAGTGATTAGCATGCGTGATCTGATTAAATGCATGAGAGATATTATGAGACAGCTATCGGCTTTTATACTTTTTGGGATGTTAACCGCCTGTGGGGGTGGTGGATCAGGTGTAAAAGTGGATGCTGAACCGGGAAAACCCACCCATCCGGAAACAGAAGTACCGGCCGTTACCCGCTTGCAGGTCGTTGAGAGCCGCGCTGACAGTATTTTGTTGCGCTGGGGACATCCTGCCGGTGTTGCACAGTTTGAGGTTTACCGTGATGGCAATCTGTTAGCCGTCATTAACGGCAATCTGACCTCGTATCAGGATAACAATCTGATTGCCGGGCAATCGTATCAATATCAGGTTGTTGCACTCAACGCATCCGGACAACGCTCCCAGCCTGTTTCTGTCAGCGCGACAGCGTTTAACAATCAGGCTCCTGTTATTGCAGCCGTACCGGAATTCCTGACGCTGACCAGCAGCCAAAGCACTGGCCAGTCACTGCATAGCTTCTCTGCCACCGACGCGGACGGACACAAGCTGAGCTGGAGCATTGCCCAGCCACTGAATGCGCCTTTTTCAATATCAGCCGATGGAGTACTTACTCTTAAACAGAGTGCAGCCAATCTGGGTGGCAAGGTCTATTCGCTGGTCATCGATGTCAGTGACGGTTTCAGTGTTACCAGCACCTCTGTCGGTGTCGGTTTTATTGATATGGGAAATTCTGCGGGGCAGCGCGGATTGCTGCGTCAGGTATATACCGGTCATACCTTTGATGGCACTGTAGATTCGCTGCTGGCTTTTAATCAGTATCCGAACAGCCCAAGCTCAAGCAGTGTTGAGCCGCAGTTTAAATCACCATCCGGTGTAGGTAATAACTATGGGCAGCGCATGTCGGGGTTCCTGTTGCCGCCGGTGACTGGTGAATATACTTTCTGGGTTGCAGCGGACGATGCTTCTCAGTTGTTTTTAAGTACGGATTTCAGTGCAGACAACAAACAGAAAATAGCTGAAGTTACCAGTTGGGTTGGAGAAGATAACTGGGGAGCCAGGCCAGAACAAAAATCACAATCTGTAACGCTGCAAGGCGGTAAGCCGTATTTTATCGAAGCGTTAATGGTAGAGCAGTCAGGTGGTGATCACCTGTCGGTAGCCTGGACAATTCCCGGCGGAGAGCGTCAGCTTATCAGTGGTCAGTACCTCAGTCAGCCGCTTGATCGCCAGCCCCCTGAAGCCATAACCGACTTATCTCTGGTCAGAACAGACGAAGCCAGCGTGATTCTTGAATGGAGTAAGCCTGCGGATAATAACGCTGTTGCCGGCTATGAAGTCTGGAAAAGCGGTACATTACTGTCGACACTTAATGCTGCCGATTTATCAGAAACCAATATCGAAATTAATAATCTTGATGGTGGTCAGCGCTACGACTTTTATATTGTGGCATTCGATGCTGCCGGTAACCGTTCGGTCGCGGGTAATATTGCCTCGGTGATGATCAGTGATTACACCCCGCCGGCTGCTCCCGGTAATTTAGCAGTAAGTGATGTTACGACCTATTCAGCAAACATCCGCTGGTCTGAACCGGAAAACGGCCTGCTGTACCGTATTTTTATTGACGATCAGTTAATTACTACCAGTGCGGCGGCAGAGTACACACTCCGCAACCTGAAGCCGGGTCAGAATTATACTGTTCAGGTATTCAGTGTCGATGCCGCCGGCAATCAGTCAGCCCGAAGTGCTGCCAAAACAATTACCACCGTTGCTATCAATACTGCCGAACCGTATTTCACGGCAGAACATTTTTCTGCGCTGGTGTCACGGGATGCGACCGCCGGACAGGGTATTTTCCAGGCTCGCGGTTATATTGACGGCAATGCCCCGCTGAATTATCAGATTACGGCTGGTAATGACGCCGGGTTATTTTCGTTATCGGCAAGTGGCGAACTGACTCTGGCCGCCAGCGCTCAGAATGCAGCTTTCAGTCATACCTTAACCATCAGTGCCAGTAATGGCAGCAGCTCAGCCAGTATGCAGCTGACGGTGATGGTGCTGGAGTCATCCCGCTTGGCGCAGCAGGGGGTTAATCAGCAGATATGGACCAATGTTTCCGGAGGTCAGGTTGCTGATATTCCGTTAAGTGCTATGCCGGCTGAGCAAAACCGTCTGCAGAACTTATCCAGCCCATCGGGCATGGGTGACAACTATGGTCAGCGTGTGCGGGGATTCTTAAAAGTACCGGTAACGGGCAGCTACAGTTTCTGGATTGCGTCCGATGACAGCAGTGAGCTGCGCCTGTCCAGTGATATCGATCCGGCCAAGGCCGAAGTGGTTGCACGGGTAACTGGTTACACCAATCAGGACAGCTGGATTAACAATAATCAGCTGAAAACCAATATTGAGCTGTTAGCCGGACAGCTGTATTACATCGAAGCCTTGCATAAAGAAGGTGGCGGTGGTGACCATATGTCGGTTGCCTGGCAGGGCGCAGGGGGCGCTGCGAAAACGCAATTAACCGGCGATTATCTGATGCCATACAGTGCGCTGTACCCATCTGCGCCGACGGTGAATAAACTGGTGCAGTCCGGCTTTGATAAAAATGGTGAACAGTTAACACTGAGCCTTAATATTCCTGACGATGCTGATGGTCTGCAGGTGTTTATTTATTACGGCACCACCGATGCCGGTGATCAGATTTCCGGATGGCAGAAAATGTTTTCTCCGGGCGCATTAGCGGCCGGTAATCAGCAGATTTTTCTGCCGGGTATCGTTCCGGGTGAGAACTATTTTATCCGTGTGGAAGTACGTGGCCCGGCCGGCAGCAGCTGGAGTTCTGTGGTGCCTGTATCCACCCAGATTATTCCCGCAGGTAAACAGGCCGGTGAAGCCTTACCACAAAGCATCGACCTGAGTGTCGAGGTAGACGGTAATACCAAGCAACTGAGTTTTTATAAGCACAGTGTGCGCTCGCCGAATTATCAGTTATTAACCTTCGATAACCGTCGCCAGCAGCAATATCAGGCGCTGGTGCCTATGCCGGAACCGCGCACCTATCGTGGCCGGGTGACGAATGACCCGTATCAGGTGGTTACCGGGGTAATTGATGCGATGGGCCGTATGCATATTTCCGCCTGGCGCGGCGACGGACGGGCCTGGGGTAAAGTTGTTGATGTGTCTGATCTGATTGATGAGCAGGCGCTGGGTAACAGTGAAACCCAGACCGAAGAACTGCAGATTCAGGTGAGTGTTCCGGCCGCGGAAAATAACCGTTATTACGTGCCGCAGCCAGGTGCTGATTTCCATAACAATCTGGTCCGCGTATCGTTTAAACACGAATACAACCAGTTTATGAATCAGGCCGGTGGCAGTGTGATTAACTCCATTGCGCAAATGGAAAACCATATCAACGAAACAGATTATGTCTGGGCACAGAAAACCGGTTTACGCTGGGATGTGGGTCGCGCATTAATCGAAGTGCATGGCGATTCAACCGCTGGCAATAACCAGCCAAGACCGGCGGGAACCGATGCCACGAATTTCAGCATTGATTTTCAGGATCCGTTTAATGGTGGTCATTGCTGGGGCGGTGGTGACTGGGTCGGGTGTGTTGCCAACTACACTATGAACTGGGGCTATACCCATGAAATCGGTCATAACATGGGCTTAGGCCATGGTGAACAGACCGACAATAATAACCAGCTGCAGGAACCCGGCACTCATATGTCGAACATGCAGGCGCGTAAAACCACGCGGCGTTTGCAGGCTGGCAGTAAATTCAAACCGGCCAGAACATTGACCGATGCGATGCCACCAGCAGCCTTTAAAGATTATCTGAGTGTTTATCAGGATGAGTCTGCAAGCGTTGCTGTATTGGCTAATGACTATGATGCCAATGGTGAGGAACTGAGCATTGCCGCCTTTGATGCAACCACGGCACAGGGTGGACAGGTAACACAGCAGGGCAATGTTTTACGCTACACACCGCCTGCAGGTTATATCGGTGTGGATCAGTTTACCTACACCGTAACCGATGGTTCTTTGCGTACTGTCGGGCCGGTGCAGATTCAGGTTTTACGTAATGGCTTAACCGGCGACTGGAATATGGAGGCTATAACCTCTGACCATAACGTTACTGACGCCAGCGGCGATAATAATCACCTGACCGCGCCGGAATTATCCGCCTTAAGCAGCGGTCTGGCGCTGGCGGATGTGCGTGAAGCCAGCAACAGCAATCATGCGATGACGATGGCCCTGATGGCTTCGGCAGCTAAAGCAGATGATGCGCTGGGGCATAGTTTATTGCCGCATAAACTCGATCCGGGTCATAAAAGTTTTACCGCCTCAATGTGGGTCAAATATAACGAGATCAGTGGGGCGCGCTTATTGATGGGTAAATCCTCCAATGGCCCGAATAATATGGAATACGGTGGTTGGGAAATCCGCAGTAACGGCACTGCCGTGGAAATGCAGGTTAATTTCCGTGATCGTCTGATGGTGAATAATCAGGCGGTTATCCGTGCAGACAATGCGCTGAGCAATGGCGTCTGGCAGCATCTGGTGATGGTTATTGACCGTGACGGTGGTAGTGAAAGCGGTGAACTGCGCGGTTATCTGAACGGTGTGGCGATTGCAGAACCGGTTCCCTTACCTCAGGGAGCCGGGCCCATTATGGCGGCGATGAACTCCTCCGGTTATGGTGGTGGTTCGCCGTTCCGGGTTGGTGGGCATGCGCACCTGAACTGCAGTGGTGAAGGGAATGCAAAGGTATGCGAGCTGGCGGCAGGACAGGCATTTGATGATGTGAAAATTTATCATAAGGCCCTGAGCGAAGCCGAAATCCAGGCACTCTCTGTGCGTTAACCATCACGGTTTAAAAGCGGCAACAACACAGCCCGGTGTGACTTCAGTCACTCCGGGCTTTGTTTTTCTGAGGCTGTTGTTTCTGAATCTGCGGTTTTGTCTGGCGTATCAGAAACTCTCCCTTTTCCAGGTTCAGCTCTGAACCTGCCTGTCATCGTTTTGTCATCCGCTGTCTTTTAAATACTACCATCTGGACTAGACCAAAAGAAGTATCAGGATGGCAGTAAAACAGCAGGTGGTTATTATTGGCGGCGGTATTCTTGGCCTCGCCATCGCCCATTATCTGCAGAGCAGCGGTGAGGCACAGGTAACGCTGTTTGAACGCGGCGAATTAGGCGCAGGCACTACCAGTCAGGCGGCAGCCTTATTAACCCGCGCGCGCAGCAGCGACAGTGCGGCATTAATGGTGCACGAAACTCACAGCACCCTGCGTATGCTGGAGCAGCGTTTTAATCTGCCCTTTGCGCAACGCAGCGGTTGTTTGCACATCGCCGTTAACGATAACGAACGTCAGCAACAACAACGGTATTTTCAGCAGGCGCAGCAGTTGGATGTTGGCACACAATGGCTGGCCAGCAGCGATATTCAGCGCCTGCTGCCCTGGCTGACGCTTCCTGCAGACAGCAGTGCGTTGTATTACCCCGATGACGGCCACGCCGACCCTTATACCCTGGCACAGCTGTATGCCCGTTCGGCCCGCGCCGCCGGTGCGCAGATTATTTCCCATTGTGCGGTTAACCGGCTGGAGTTGCAGAGCAATAAACTGACCGGCGTACACATCGCCAGCGGTGAATTTATCCGTGCCGACACTGTGGTGCTGGCGGCCGGCCCCTGGAGTGCGGCGCTGGCCTGTGACTACGATATCGCACTGGCGATGGCACCGGTGCGCAGCCATTACTGGATAACCAACAACCAGCCGCAGGTTGATGCCAAGCAGCCGATGGCGATTATTCCTTCGGCCAAAGCCTATTTCCGCAGCGAACAATCGGCGCTGTTATTCGGTGTGCGCGACAGCCAGTGTTGTGTCGCCGACCCGCGTGCATTACCGCACGATATTCACAGTTTTCATTTTGCCGAAGACGCCAATGGCTGGCTGGCACTGGAAGAGCACTGGCATAGCCTGCTGACTCTGTGCCCGCTGCTGGAGCAGGCGCAACTGGCGCATTACTTAAGCGGTGTGTCGTCTTACACGCCGGATGGCAAACCCCTGCTCGGGCGTCTGGAGCAGTACAGCAATGCCTTTGTCGCCACCGGCTGCTCCGGTGCCGGTATTGCCTTCAGTGCCGGTATTGGCCGCCTGCTCAGTGAGCAGATTCTTGAACAACCGACCTTTGTTAACCCGGAAGAATTCTCGCCGGCACGCTTTGCCACGATGCAACCCAAGGCTGATCCGATGAGCCCTGAATTCCGCCTGCACTGTGCCCGCGCGCGCAGCGGCAAGAGTACCGGCTGAATGCAGCATTTTCATACAGCCGACATATCCCTCGGGTATTTCCTGTTTATAAGAACTGATTGCGCTGCAGGCACAGGTGCCGCAGCGGGAGTATTTTAATGTTAATTATGCCGTTTCAGCGTTTTCATCAGCAGGTTCAGCAACGTTTACAGCAGGCGCCTGCTGTCTGGTTTGTGGTGTTCGCCATCAGTGCCGCTTTTATGACGTACTTTTCGATGTACGCCTTCCGCAAGCCTTTCTCGGTGGCGATGTACGATGGCCAGACCCTGTTTGGCATGGATTACAAAGTCATCCTGATTTTTGCGCAGGTGCTGGGTTATCTGTTGTCGAAGTTTATCGGTATCCGTGTGGTGTCGGGCATGATGCACGATCGCCGCGCGCTGGCCATTGTCTTACTGGTCGCCAGTGCGCAACTGGCATTGTTTTTATTTGCGGTATTACCGGCGCCATTAAAACCGCTGGCGATGTTTTTTAATGGTCTGCCACTGGGCATGATCTGGGGGCTGGTATTCAGCTATCTGGAAGGGCGTAAAACCTCGGAATTACTCGGGGCAGGGTTAAGCGCCACCTTTATTGTCGCCTCTGGCATGGTACGCAGTGTGGGCAAAGCGTTAATCGTTTATGCCGATGTGCCGGAATTCTGGATGCCGTTTTTAACCGGCCTGATTTTTATGCCGCTGCTGCTGATTTCGGTCTATGCACTGTCGATGATTCCGGAACCGGATGCCACTGACGAAGAACTGCGACTGAAACGCCAGCCGATGACCGCCGCCGACCGCTGGCAGTTATTCGGCCAGTACTGGTTTGGCCTGAGTCTGCTGATTCTGGCGTTTTTACTGTTTACCGGCCTGCGCGATTTTCGCGATAACTTTTCTGCCGAAATCTGGCAGGCGCTGGGCTATGGCAATGAACCCGCGATTTTTACCTACGCCGGGGTGCGCATTGCCGGTATGGTGCTGGTGGCGCTGGCGTTATTAATGTTTATCCGCGATAACTTCCGCGCCTTTACCGCCAATCATATTGCCATTGTGCTGGGCTGCTTTATTTTGGGTTACAGCACCTGGCTGCATCAGCAACACTGGCTCGACAGTAAAATCTGGATGGTCGCCTTAGGTACGGGGTTGTATCTGGCCTATATTCCGTTTAACTGCTTTTTGTTTGACCGTTTTGTCGCGCTGGCCGGTGGCGTGGCCAATGCCGGATTTCTGATTTATCTGGCCGACAGCGCCGGTTATACCGGCAGTGTCGGGTTGCTGTTGGTTAAGCATTTTTATGCAGCCGACATCAGCTGGCTGAATTTCTTTGTCAGTGCCGTTTACAGCACCGCAATCGTTGGTGGTTTGCTGGTGACGATGTCATGGTTGTATTTCCGCTGGCGTTTTATCCGCAATGGGCAGCAGTTTCAGGAAGAGCCTAAGGAACAGCTGCTGGCTTCTGTTGCATCGACACGGCTAAAATAGCCATGCATACCGATTCTGGACTCAAAAAAATGCTGCCAGCCAATATCGAAATACGCGACTACCTGGCCGGACTGATCAAACAGTCACGGCTGAAACAGAACGAACGTCTGCCATCCGAACGCGAACTGGTGGAGCAGTTTAAAAGCACACGTATTACCGTGCGCGATGCGTTGTCAAAGCTGGAATCGGAAGGGCTGATTTACCGCTCCAACCGCCGCGGCTGGTTTGTCTCGCCACCACGGCTGGAATATGACCCGTCTTCGCGGGTGAATTTCTACCTGCTGGCGGAGCAGCAACAACGCACTCCGGCCACCGAATTAATTTCACAAAAGCGCATTAAAGGCCCACAGACAGCGCGCACGGCACTGGCCGTTGCCGCTGACGAAAAACTGATTGAACTGGTACGTCTGCGTTCCCTCGATGGCCGCCCGGTGCTGTACGAATTTATCTACCTGCCGGAAAGCCGTTTTCCGGAACTGATGAAAAAAGATCTGGAAGGCTCACTTACCACCCTGATGCAGCGCGATTACAACGTCGAAATTACGCACGAAGATAACCGCATCTGCGTGTCAGCGGTGTACGATCAGGTGGCCGACGCGCTGTCGCATATTAACGGCGCGCCCTGTCTGGAGATTCGCCGTATCCGTTATGAAGGGGAGCGCAAAGCGGTGGAGTTTGATATTGAGCACTGGGTTCACAGTGCGATAGAACTGCGGATTCCCAGTCACTGATTTTCTTTTTCAGCTGTTTTGTGGGAGGGGCTTGGTAGGAGCGGCTTTTAGCCGCGATACTGTTTCAGTGGCCGCTGCCGGGTTGGCTTTTGTAATCATATCGAAGTCTTTGCGGGTGCTCCGCCCCCTGCGCCCCCATGTAAGGAGAAGTATCTCCTTCCGATCCTCTCTTGCGGCTGTCCGGTGCTGTTCAGTCAACTGCGTGGCCAATCCGGCCCGCACAGCAATTCGCCCGGAGCCTTTTACCGTTTGATAATTGAAATGAATGGGCTCCGGGCTGTACTGTGCTTTCCACCGGATTGTCTGCCTGGTTGACTGGCACCGCACAAATGCCGCGTTTATTCAGACGCAACGCAGTTTTTCAAAACAAACAAAGCAGGAATTGAAAAGCGGTTTCTCGTTATGGTTTTATGCGCCTGCAGGACGCCGGTTTGAATCATTCTGCGCCGGTACGTCCCGGCATGGATGCCGGGCGAGCGAATAGGACCATGGACAATTTTGTCGGGAACAAAATTGAGCAGCCGCAGGCTGACCCGCAGGGCGAAAGGCAGGATGCCTGAAGTCTCGCCCATTATTCGCGTTACCGCGACCGCAGGATTATTCAGAACGGATTAAGTCCTGCACAGCGCGAAGCGGGCCGATTGTGTGCTCCTGCACAATCTGCATTTCCGCCATCCATGGCGGTCAGGAGTAAGCGCCCGACCGGCGTGAGGGGTAAGACCCCTCAAAGAGGTCATAGGGCCGGGCGGGAGCCCAAAAGTCATCCGCGCAGCGCTAATTCATAAATATGGGACTATTGGAGTATTCCTGCGCATTAGCGTAAATCTAATTACAAAAGCCATCCCGCGCAGCGGCCACAAAACTCAATAACGCCCTCAGGAACCCCCAGCCCAACACTCTTCATTACTGTCACAAAAACTTCATTAAACTGCCGTTGCCGCTCACTCCGTTAGCTTTTATAGTTTGCGCATTCTGGTCTAGACCAGAATTAAGAAAATACAAAACGAACTCGGCGCAAACGTGACGGACTTATGAATAACCCTTATTTATTACTCACTCCCGGCCCCCTGAGTACCACGGCCAGTGTAAAGCAGACCATGCTGCGTGACTGGTGTACCTGGGATGACGATTACAACCTGGGGGTGGTGCAGCCTATCCGTGAACAGTTGGTAGAGCTGGCGCTCTGTGGTGAAAAAGAGTGCGCTGCAGAGGAATACAGTGCGGTGCTGTTGCAGGGCAGTGGCAGCTTTGCGGTAGAGAGTGTCATCAGCAGTGCCTTTTCGGCCGACGATAAATTACTGATTTTAGCTAATGGCGCTTACGGTCAGCGTATTGCCGATATGGCGCGTGTACACCGTATTAATTACGGGCTGTTAACCGCCGCCGAACATGAGTGGGTGAGTCTGAAAGAACTGAATCAGGCTTTGCACGATGATCCGGCCATTACCCATGTAGCGCTGGTTCATTGTGAAACCACCTCCGGTATTCTGAATCCGCTGGCGGCCTATGCCGAAGTGATTAAAGCCGCCGGCAAAACCCTGATTGTCGATGCCATGAGCTCGTTTGGTGGTATCGAAATTCCGCTGGCCGCACTGGGTATCGATTTTCTGATCAGCTCGGCCAATAAATGCATTCAGGGCGTGCCCGGTATGGGCTTTGTGATAGCAAAACGCGATGCGCTGGCCAAATGTGCCGGTCGTGCGCGCACATTAAGTCTGGATTTATTTGACCAGTGGCAGTGCATGGAGCAGGGCCATGGTAAATGGCGTTTTACCTCGCCAACCCATGTGGTACGCGCTTTTCAGCAGGCGCTGGCGGAATTGGCAGAAGAGGGTGGCATCAGCGCGCGGGCACAGCGTTATGCCGACAATCACCGTACCCTGGTCGATGGTATGCAGGCGCTGGGTTTCGAATGTGTGGTCAGCCGCGATAAACAATCGCCTTTTATTTCGACCTTTAAATATCCCGATAATCCGGCGTTCGATTTTAACCAGCTGTATCAGCGTTTAAAGCAGGAAGGCTTTGTGATTTATCCGGGCAAGGTCACGGCAACGCCGTGTTTCCGCATTGGCCATATCGGTGATGTTTTTCCGCAGGACATGCAGCGTTTGCTGCAGGCGCTGGAAAAACACCGCTTCTGGCTCTGACAGCCGACAACGGAGGAATCATCATGCGCTTACGCACGCTGGCGCGCAAAGCCGTTGATCAGGTCTGGCAACCCTTTGCCGATTACGGCCATATGCCATTGGGGGAAGATATTTCCCAGACCCGGCATGCTCTGCAATGTGCCTGGTTTGCCGAACAGGATAATGCGCCAGCGCATCTGGTTATTGCCGCTCTGCTGCATGATGTTGGCCATTTAATTACCTGGCAGGAGCAGGGGCTGCATCCGGAAGCCGGTGGCGATAACGGCTACCACGAAAAAGTCGGCGCGGCTTTTTTAAGTGAGTATTTTGCCGATGACGTGACCAAACCCATTCGTCTGCATGTCGCGGCCAAGCGTTATTTATATTCCACCGATGCCGCATACCGCGACTCGCTGTCGGCAGCATCGCAGCAGAGCCTGGAACTGCAGGGCGGCTGGATGGATGAAAGCACCTGCCGTGCCTTTGAATCTTCGCCCTGGTTTGTCGACGCTTTACGGCTGCGTAAATACGACGAGCAGGGAAAACAACCGGCCTTACAGGTGCCGGGCATTGACCATTATTACGAACTATTAATTCAGCACACCCGTGTGGTGCAGGAGCGCAATACCCATGTTTAAATCGCAACGTTTTTTTGCCGGGCCAACAGAAGCCGTTATTCTCGACTGGGCGGGCACCACCATTGATTTTGGCTCGCTGGCACCGGTTTACGCCTTTATGGAATTATTCGCCGCCGAGGGTATTGAGGTTACGCAGGCCGAAGCGCGTGAACCCATGGGCACCGAAAAGCGCGAACACATTACCCGTATGCTGGCCAATCCGCGTATTCATGCACGCTGGCTGGAAGTGAAAGGACAGGAAGCCGACAGCACCGAAATCGACCGCCTGTACCATGCCTTTGCGCCGATTCAGACGCGTATCGTTGGCGAACGTGCGCAATTAATTCCGGGCTGGAAAGCCGCTTACGACCAGCTGCGTGAGCAGGGGTTAAAAATCGGCGGTAATACCGGCTACGGCCCCGGCATGATGGAACCGGCATTAATCGCCGCCAAAGATCAGGGTTACGAACCGGATGCCTGTGTATTCGCCACCGATGTATTGCGTGGCCGCCCATACGCCGATATGGCGCTGGCGTTAGCGCTGCAACTGAGCGTTAACCACGTACACGCCTGCATTAAAGTGGACGATACCTTACCCGGTATTGAAGAAGGCCTGCGTGCCGGTATGTGGACCGTCGGTGTCAGCATCAGCGGCAACGAAGTCGGCCTGAATCTTGCTGACTGGCAGGCGCTTTCCGCCAGCGAACAGGCACAGCGCCGCAGCAAAGCAACCCAGCGCTTTAACGATGCCGGAGCACATTACGTGATTGATTCGGTCGCGGATTTACCGGGCGTGATTGCCGATATTAATGCGCGCCTGGCGCGGGGAGAAAAGCCCTGAACTGAGTTCAGGGCAGGACTTTTGGAGTTCAGAAAGAGTGGGGTGATGCTTTAACGGATGCTCTTGGTGGTGTCCGTTAAAGCGGGGGAATATCAACATCTCCAAATGCTGTGGTGGCAAAAGGGGTCTTATTCGAGAAGTCAATCCAATCCCACGACTCCAGTGCGTCTAGTATATCATTCCTACTTTGTTCGATTAGAAGCACGATCTCTCCTCAAGGGCATAACGAAAAGCTCGTCGGTACATATTGCAGAGAGCGTTTTTGTGTAAAAATGGAGCACCGCGAAATACACAGAATCTAGCGTAGCAATATGTATCCGAGTGCAGCTTTTTTTGCTTCGGCAACTTTATTTTAAACCTGCTTTGTACAGGGCAGAATTGCACCGAAATGATAATTTACCCCAATTCTCTTTAGTTGATTCAGGTTCATTCTCTGAAACTTTACGCCATTCCGACAATATAAATTGTATATCGCTCAGCTCCAGCCAAAGTGCAATTCGCCCATTTTCTTTCTCAAAGGCTGCGCTTGTTCCAGTTTCGTCTCGTAAACTATTCTGAGCAGAATTAAGTACTTCGCTCCATTCTCCTTCGTAGAGGTTACCAACTACCTTTTCGAGGACACATTCAAGGTTCCATAGAGCACGCTGCTCCGCTTGGTCTTCAATAGCGAAAACACCACTCTCTGAATAGCGCTTCAGTAATCCTGTGAGGACTATTATTTCTTCACTTGTTAAATCAAGTTCCATTTTTTACTCTGATGAAAAATTAGCTTATTCGTAGGCGTGCTCGTTTACACACCTAAGACCTAATTCAGATTCCCAGCCTAACCCGTTGTCCGGGCTGTGAAAGTCATCGTTATTCTTTTTTTGTCAGATTGTAAACGCGTATTCGAGTTTTTCCCTGAATTTTTATTCACACTTTTTGCGTTATCAACTTCCGGCAGAAACAGCGCATATTTGCTATTTTATTCCAGACACGCTACCGCCGATCCTTATAAGCGCAGGGCAGGAATGGCGCATGTTTGGTGTCGGGATTTCAGGCGGGGAGGGAACCGGATTGGGTATCTGTCCGTTGTTTGTATCGCTGCCTCCCTGCTGTGGTTTGAGAGTACTGAAGTTTGGGAGGAGGTTCAATCTGTTGATAAATTTGGTTGCAAGTGGAAAATGACGACAATAGCTTTGGTGGGCAGTGCCCACCCTACATTTCGGCGTGAGCGTATGGCTGGCCCTGTCGCGGATAAGATCCGCTCCTTGTATCCGATTGACCGCTAGTAGGCTTCTCGGCGGCATCGCGGGCATGGCCCGTTCCTACAATGCTGCGCCTGATCTGATAGGCAGCTTTTCAAAGAAAGCAGATATTCGTTCTGAAGAGTGGCTTCGCGTTATGGTTTTATGCGCCTGCAGGACGCCGGTTTGAATCATTCTGCGCCGGTACGTCCCGGCATGGATGCCGGGCGAACGAATAGGGCCATGGACAATTTTGTCTGGAACAAAATTGAGCAGCCGCAGGCTGACCCGCAGGGCGAAAGGCAGGACGCCTGAAGTCTCGCCCATTATTCGTGGTACCGAGATCGCAGGATTATTCAAAGCGGATTAAGTCCTGCACAGCGCGAAGCGGGCCGATTGTGTGCTCCTGCACAATCTGCATTTCCGCCATCCATGGCGGTCAGGAGTAAGCGCCCGACCGGCGTGAGGGGTAAGACCCCTCAAAGAGGTCATAGGGCCGGGCGGCAGCCCAAAAAGCCAACCCGCGCAGCGGCCACAGAAACAGTATCGCGGCTAAAATCCGCTCCTACAAAGCCATTCCCAAAAAACACTCCCCACAAACACTCAGCCCAAACCGCGCCGCCCGGCTGCAAATCACAGCCATAAAAAAACCGGAGCCTCTGCTGCACTCAACAGCAGACACTCCGGTTTTATTACATCTCAGTGCAGACAGCTCTGCTTATATACTCCCGCGCAATTGCGCGAAACAATCACAGCGTCAGCAAATACTGCACTAAATCATCCACCTCAGCGCTGTTCTGCGCACACCACGGATGCGGTGCCGCTGGCATGCCAATCGGCTCGGCAGTGCCCATTTCATCCGGACCGTATTCGGCACGCATTTTCTGGTAATCCCAGTAATAGTGGTCTTTATCCCAGGGTACGCTGACAAAATATTTATGCCGCTCGATAAAGAGGTTACGTTTGTAGCCTTTATCCAGCTTGGTTAAATATTTCGATTTAGGTACACGGAACACGTCGCCTTTGCGGTTCAGGTCGGGGAAGGGCGTGACATGATCCGGGCCGCCGGCATTCGGGCGTACCGGTGCGTGCAGGGTGTAGTAGTTGTTATACAGGTTGCTGCCCGGTGTGCAGCGTTGCGGGCTGACCAGATCTTCGAGGTTGCGCACATGGCCGTCCGACAATAAACCACGGTGCTGAGTCCAGTACAGATCGCGCAGGAAAGTCGCACGCACCGATTCGGTTTCTTTCTGATAAATGGTCGGGGTAAAGAAGCGGCCGACTTCATCCAGCCTTACCATTTTCTCGTTGGTATTGGCACCTACGCCGTCGCTGTGGCAGCTGCTGCAGTCGCGCTCATAAGTGGCCTTGCCACGGTTAACCGCGGCGCTGACATCGGCGTATTGTTGCCAGCCACTCTGTACAAATTCCCCTTCGCTTAACTGAGCATTGCCGGTTTGCGCGCTGAGTTTATTGCTGTATTTCAGCCAGCGGTATAAACCGACGTTGCGCAGGTCATCGTCATCCTGATCAAGGGTGGTCATATAGGCGGTCAGGGCTTCGAGCCATTCTTTGCTCATCGCACCCTGCGCGCCGTCCGGTTCTTCGGAGTGAATATAAGAACCTTCAAAACCCACATAGGATTCGGTGTGCGATAACGAACGGCGGATGGCCATGTAATTGGTCACGTTCGGAATGGCAATGGGTGAGAACTGGTAGTCGTTGTCGGTATGGCTGCCTTCGCCAACCACGCGCACCATATTGTGTTCACCGGCACCGGCAGGCATGTGGTAAAGCAGCATATCTTTGGCGATGTCTTTTTTACCGCTATTCCAGACCGGGCCTTCTTCGCTGGTATAAATACCATCGAAGGTGTTGGTAAGGGTTTGCAGCACTGTCCATTTCATCGACCAGTTCGGGTTAGGTAAACCCGGAATCACTTTGCTGATGGCCTGGCCCGGTGCTTTTTCATAACTGACTTTATAGCCGTGGCAGGAGGCACAGTTAAATCCAATCCATTCGCCATTGCCTTTATACGGCTCGTTGGCTTCGGCGTAGCGGTAACCCACCCAGCCGCTGTCGCGGGTATTGCCTTTGAATTTTGCCGGTTGTGTGGTTAAAAAGCCGGGAATCGGTGTCGCCATCGGGTAGGAATTAAAATACACATCGTCGATGGCTTCGTCCGGTACTTCACCGCGTACGGTTTTTACCGCACCAAAGAGTTTCGCCGGATCGGCTTTTCCACCGGCAATCGGGTCGTTGGCTTTGTAATTAAAAATCGCCGTCCAGTCGAGTTTACGTACGCTGTGCGCGACACCGATGTTGTAATCGTAAGACCAGAATACCTGGCGGCCTTTTTCCACCAGTTGCTCAAAGCCGGGGTTATTCACGCTGACGGCTATCGGCGTGGTGGATTTGGCATCGCTCAGGGTCGAGACCACATCGCAGTCGTGCTCGAAGGTGTCGGAAATAATGCGCGAGGTTTGTGCATCAATCACGTTATGCGCCTGGCCCGGATGTTTTAATGATTCATTAAACCCGGTGCGCTTTTGCACCTGCACAATTAACGGCCCGCTGCTGGCGTGGTCGGGTACACGGAAGCGGATTTCACTGTCGTTCCAGCTGAGAATGTTTTTATCCCAGCTGTCGAACTGTTCGTCGCTTTCAAAATTCACCTGATCGTTAATGGCCAGGTATTGGGTGAACATGCGCAGGTCGGTTTCCAGAATACGGGTATTGCCGAGCATGATTTTTGAGAAGTCGATGTCGGTACCGCCACCAAAACCGCTGCCTTTTAAGGTAACTTCGTCACCGGCATTCAGTTGTGGGGCATTGGCGGAACCGGCACTCCAGCGCAGTTCGCCATTCACCAGTAATTGCTGAATCTGCGGTTGTGGAAAGCTGGCCGCCGAGGCCGCACGCTGTGCTTCGCGGCTGGCGTCAAAGGTACAGAGCGTTTCCTGATCGGGAAATTCACCGGGCAGTTCGGTAATGCAGCCGCTGAGCAGCAGCGGTACGGCCAGCAATGCCAGCCCTCCGCGGATTGGGTATCTGATTGTCATGGTGGCTAGGCCCCTGATTATTATTGTTGGTAAGAATGCGCCGCGGCCGGCGGAAGCAGGCAGCGGCAATATCACGCTAGGCCTTGCCGCAGAGGCCGACAAGCCTATGATGGAGCGCTGAAGGGGTTGGCCTGAACTACGCTAGTACGTTTGTGCTAAAAACTCAGGGTGGCGTATTTTATCCGCCCGATAGTGGCCACAGAGCTGACGATTAAACCAAGTGGAGAGAGAAGGATGGACGACAGCTTTTTGCTGGCACTGGCAACCTTATTTGCCACCGTCGGCCCGGTGGATGTGGCGGCGATTTATGCGGCTATCACTCTGCATGCCAGCCAGCAGGAGAAACGGCGTATGGCCTGGCGCGGTGTGCTGATTGCCAGCAGCGTACTGCTGCTGTTTGCGCTGGTCGGCGATCTGGTGCTGCATACGCTGGGAATTTCGCTGGCAGCACTGCGTACCGCCGGTGGCATTATGCTGCTGCTGATTGGTCTGGATATGGTGTTTGCACGTAATTCCGGTGCCATCAGTACTACGCCGCTGGAGGAAGCCGAAGCCCGCCGGCGCGGTGATGTGGCGGTGTTTCCGCTGGCGCTGCCGTTAATTGCCGGGCCCGGCACCATGGGCGCGGTGATGTTGCTGATGGCGCAGGCCAGCGATGAACTGACGGCGCAGTTATCGGTACTGGCCGCGTTGTTAAGCGTTATGCTGATCTCGCTGTTATGCCTGCTGGCGGCCAGCCGGTTAACTCAGCTGCTGGGCGTAACCGGCATGCAGGTCATTACCCGCGTGATGGGCGTTTTATTATGCGCTCTGGCGGTCCAGTTCGTGTTTGATGGTATCGCCGGGAGTGGTCTGCTCAGCCACAGTGCTGACGCCGCCGCGGCCGCTTCTGTTGCGCCCGGCATCACCACGGTCGAGCAGTAATAACAGCGGCGGCAGCAGCAGGAAATCAATCAGCAGTGCCACCGCGATCGACAGCGCCAGCAGATTGCCCATATTGGTGCTCGGATTAAAGTGTGAAAATTCCAGCACGGCGAAACCGCCGACCAGAATGGCGGAGGTAATCAGCAGCGCGACGCCGACGGTGTGGAACGCATAGCGGATAGCATCGGCCGCCTGCATCGCCAGCGCTTTGCGTGCGTGCTGGTATTTACTGAGAAAATGCACGGTGTCATCCACCACAATGCCAAGGCTGAGACAGACCACCACCGAGGTGGCGGTATCGACCAGGCCGCTGATCATGCCCCATAAACCGTAGGCCATCGCCGCCGGCAGAATATTCGGAATCATGCTGATTAAGCCCATTTTCCACGACCGCAGGGCGGCAATCAGCAGCAGCGAAATTAATACCAGCGCGAAGCCGGTGCCCTGCAACATGCCATGAATATTGCGGAAGGTCAGGTTGGCGAACACCACATCGAGGCCGGTGGCTTCGCTCAGATGCAACAGCGGTGCATGTTGCTGTGCCCAGGCAACGGCGGCCTGTTCCACCCGAATAATATTGACCGAATCGGAGCGGTATAAACGCACCTGCAGACGTGAAGATGAGCGGTCATTATTGACCGTATCGTCCAGACCCAGCCCCAGCGGTAACGACAGTTCGTACAGCAATAAATACTGTGCCGCCGCTTCGGCGGAGTCGGGCACGCGGTAAAAAGCCGGATCACCGCCGTGTAAATTCTGATTCAGGCGTTTAATGATGTCGGTCAGGCTGCTGACGTGTACGACCTCGGGCTGAGCGCGCAGCCACTGGCTGAAGGCTTCCAGCTGCTGCAGATAGTCAACATTATTAATGCCCTCCGCCTGCTGGCTGTCGGCAATCATAAAGAGCAGATGCAGGCCGCCCAGTTCGCGGTCGATCATGTCGTTGGTCTGGCGCACTTCAAAACTCTCGTCAAAAAATTCATGCCAGCGTTCGGTAATTTCGTTGCGGCTGATCTGGCTGGCGCAGGCGGCAACAATCAGCACCATGCTGAGCAGCAGGCCTTTATGATGACGCACAATCAGGTCGGCCAGACGGTCAATCCACTGGTGGTTATTTTCGGCACGTAATTTTTCCGGCACCGGCAGTAACGCCAGCACGGCGGGCAGAAAGGTGAGGGTAAAGGCCCAGGCAAAAAATACCCCGGCGGCAATCATATTACCCATATCGCGGTAAGGCGGAGAGTCGCTGGTATTCAGGCAGAGTACGCCGACCATGGTGGTAATACTGGTGATTAAAACCGGGGAGAAATTCAGCCTCATACTGTTAAGCAGTGCCTGCTGCCGCGGCTGGCCGTGGCGCAGGGCAAAATAATACGACACCAGAATATGCACGGTATCGGCGACGGCAATGGTCATGATGGCGGTGGGTACAAAACCGGTGGGCGGTGTCAGGGTATAACCCAGCCAGCCGAACAGGCCCATGGTGGACACCACCGAGAAACTGATAATGCCGAGAATCAGCAGGGTGCCTGAAAGCGTACGCAGGGTCAGCAGCATAATGCTGATCATTACCAGGTAAGACACCAGTAATAATGATTGGATATCCTGATGAATGGCTTCGCCCATGGTGACATTGGAAACCAGCGAACCGCTGAGCATAATTCTGAAATCCGGGTAGCGGGCGCGGAATTCATCGGCCAGAGCGCGGGCGGCGTATACCACCTCCGGGGATTTTTCGGCGCTTTTTCCTTCCGGTAATAAAAAGCGCACATTAACGCCGGAGGTGCCGCCATCGGCGGAGATTAGGTTATGCAGCAGCTCGGGTAATGAAACAGCCAGTTGCTGCAGGCCGGATAAATCTTCCGTTAATTCATCCGTGCGGTAAAAATCGTTGATCAGCAGATCATCGCCATCAACCTGGGTGTGCTGATAATTCTGCAGCGAGTCGACCCGCTGCGAATAGGGCAGCTGCCAGCCGCGTTCTGTCAGCTGTTCGATCAGGGTCAGCCCCTGTGGGGTAAACAGACTGCCGTTGGGGTTCTGCACCAGAAAATAAATATTATCCTGATTGGAATACGTGCGCTCCATGGCTTCAAAGGCCTGCAATTGCGGATTCTGCGGACTGAAATAGGTGCGGAAATCGCTGGTAAAGCTCAGCTTCAGTACGCCGCTGGCAAGCAGACCGACGATTAACAGGGTAAAAAACACAACGCGGCGCGGGTGGCTGATAACCCACTGGAGGTAGCTTTGGATCATGGTGAAAATGCCTGCAGGCAGAAATTATTATTGTCGGCCGATTGTAGGCCGGTCAGGCCTGCCCACAAGGGGGAATTCCGCCATTCCGTGCTTTTATCCGGTGGGCGGGAACGGCCGCCATCGCTATACTGAGCCTGACTTTCAGGCAGATACCGCAGCAAACAGGAAGAGCAGCATGAACCGCAGTAACGATCAGGGAGTACGCAGTATGAACTGGCAGCAATTATTATCGGCCGCCCGTTCCGGTGAGCGTCAGGGGTCACTGGGTTTTGCGCTGGAGCCGGGGCGTACGCCGTTTCATAAAGATTATGACCGCATTATTTTTTCCTCGGCATTCCGTCGCCTTGATCGTAAAACCCAGGTGCATCCGTTATCGGAAAATGACCACGTACACAGTCGTCTGACCCACAGTCTGGAAGTGGGCTGTGTTGGCCGTTCGCTGGGCACACGGGTTGGTCAGGCGCTGGGTGAGCGCTTACCGCCCGGCATCGATGCCAGCGATGTCGGCGCGCTGGTGCAGGCGGCTTGTCTGGCCCACGATATTGGTAATCCGCCCTATGGCCATACCGGCGAAGATGCCATCCGCCACTGGTTCCGCGCTGAGGAAAATGCTCATTTTCTGCAGGAACTGACGCCACTTCAGCGTGCGGATTTACAGACGTTTGAAGGTAATGCGCAGGGTTTCCGCATTGTCACGCAGGTTGAGTCGCACCGTTTTCAGGGCGGTATGCGTTTAACCTATGGCACGCTGGGTGCTTTTCTCAAATACCCCTGGACGGTGGATTATGTGCAGCGCGGCGAGGCGAAAAAGTTCGGCTGTTATCAGACTGAATTACCGCTGTTACGTGAGATTGCCGGGCGTCTTGGTTTGCTGGAATTAAAACCGGATTACTGGGCGCGTCATCCGCTGGTGTATCTGCTCGAAGCGGCGGACGATATCTGTTACGGCCTGATTGATCTGGAAGACGGTATCGAAATGGATCTGCTGCGCTACGATGAAGTGGAAGCGCTGCTGAAGCCGTTGCTGGCCAATCACTGGGATATGGCTCAGGCCGAACTGGAGCAGGCCGATAACCTGCGCCGGCGTTTACAGGTATTACGCGGTATGGCAATGGAAGTGCTGGTTACCGCTGCCAGTCAGGCCTTTATCCGTAACGAGCAGGCGTTACTGTGCGGTACGCTGCAGGGCGATCTGATCGATTATTGTCCGCCGGTGGTCAAGAGTGTTGTGCAGGGCGCAAAAGACATGGCGCGCGAACGGATTTTTAAAGACAGCCGTAAACTGGCGGTGGAGATCGGTTCGTATTCCACTCTGGGAGTATTGCTTGAGGCCTTTTTAAGTGCGGTGCGTGAGCGCGTACTGGACGGTCAGGCGACTTTCCGTAATCAGCGTGTGCTGGAATTAATGGGGCGTTCGGCGCCACAGGCCGATTGGGGGTTGTATGAGGCCTATATGCGCGCGCTGGATTTTATTTCCGGTATGACTGACAGCTATGCGGCACAGATTGCGCGGCAGTTTTCCGGTTACCAGCCACCGGGGCGGGGTTTTTAACAACGCCGGGTTATGCTGTTGTTTTATCGTTGCTGTTGCTGTTGCTGTTGCAGGACGGGCGGCTGATAATCAGCGCCGTATTTTTTTCTTCTTTTTTTTGCGCCGGTGAGGTGCTCTGATGATTCACGAATTATTACTGATAGCGCTGCTGATTGTACTCAGCGGCTTGTTTGCGGTGTCGGAAATTTCTATCGCTGCGGCCCGTAAAATCAAATTACGGGTACTGGCCGATGAAGGCAACGAACGGGCTGAAGCGGTACTGCGTTTGCAGGAAGAGCCCGGTGCTTTTTTTGCCATGATACAGATTGCCCTGAATGCCATTGCCATCATGGGCGGTATTGTTGGTGAGCAGACCCTGACGCCGTATTTTCAGAATCTGCTGCAGCTGTTTTATCAGGGGCCGATGCTGGAACAGATCAGCTTTGTGCTGTCGTTTACCACGGTTACCTCGCTGTTTATTCTGTTTGCCGATCTGCTGCCGAAGCGTCTGGGCATGATTATTCCGGAAACCATGGCGATGAAAGTCGTCACGCCGATGCGCTGGGTGACGCAGTTACTTAAGCCTCTGGTGATGTTATTTAACAGCCTGACCAACCTGTTGCTGCGCCTGTTTGGCTTGCCGATGCAGCGGGAAGATACGGTCACCACCGATGATATTGTTGCAATGATGGATGCCGGTGCCGAGCACGGCAGTCTGCAGCAGCAGGAATACCATCTGATTGGTAATGTGTTTGAGCTGGAAGGGCGCACGCTGCCAACGGCAATGACCATGCGTGAGCAGATTGTCTATTTCGATATTAACGACAGCAGTGCAGATATCAGCGCCAAAATTATCGAGCATCCGCACAACTGGTTTTTAATCTGTGATGGTTCGCTGGATAAGCTGGTGGGTGCGGTTGAGTCGAAAGAAATTCTGCGCAAGGTCTTAAAAGGGGAACAGGCGCAGATTGGCGACGATATGATCGAACGCGAGCTGCTGTATTTACCCGACACCCTGACCCTGGCCGAAGGCCTGAACGCCTTTAAAACCACCGCCCAGCCGTTTGCCGTGGTACTGAATGAATATGCGCTGGTGGTGGGTATTCTGACGGTAAAAGATTTAATGAACAGTTTTATGGGCGATCTGGTCGCGTCCAGTGGGGACGAACAGATTGTCCGCCGTGATGCCAGCTCCTGGCTGGTGGATGGCAGCACCCCGGTGGTCGATCTGGCACGGGTGCTGGAGCTGGATATCGATGATTTTCCGGATAACAGCCAGTATGAAACCGTCGCCGGATTTTTAATTTACCGCCTGAAACGTATTCCGAAGCGCACCGATTTTATTACCTTTGCCGGTTTTAAATTTGAGGCGATGGATATCGATAACCTGCGCGTTGATCAGCTGATGGTGTCACGTATTAAAGAAAACGACAGCCCGCCGACCAACCAGATCAGCGGACCGTTATAATCATTTTATTGCCTGTGTTGCAGCGGGAATAACCTGCTGCAGATGGGCAATAAAATCCTGTTCCAGATGGCTGGTATCGCCGGCAATCACATTGTCGGCATGGAAGGTTGGCCACTGCTCGCGCAGACCCAGATAACGGTTGGTGAGAATGGGCTGCACCAGAACATCATCAATATGCTGATACTGTTCCAGCACCGGACAGGCGCCCAGATCGCTGGCTTTCATATTGGAAGTAACAACCAGCATAAAAGCCTTGCCGCCCAGCTGTCCGCCTTCGCCATACATATCGGTGATTAAAAAGGTTTTACGGTGCTGCAATACTTCATCAAAGTATTCTTTTAACAGCGCCGGTGCACCAAACCACCAGATCGGAAAATGGTAAACGATGGCATCGGCCCAGTGCAGATGTTCTATTTCTTCTTCGATGTTCCAGCCGCCTGCGGCTTTAATGACTGCCAGATTACGCACCTGAACGGAATGCCCCTGACGCCGTGCGAAGCCCTCGGTTAATGCTGAAAGGGTGGCATTTAATTCGCCTTTGGCGGCGTACAGTTTGGGGTTGGTGGTCAGAATCAGAATATTCATTGATACCTCTGCCGGTCAGCGGCGTTGTTTTGCGGTTCACAATAGGTTGTCGTCACAATAAATAGGGCAGACGGGAGCGGTAGGCGCAGGCCTGGTCGCTGCTGTCTGCGTGAGTGCGCAGCAATAAAAAATTGCAATCCAGACTCAGTTGCCAGTCTTTGTTGTGGCGGCGGCAGGTACGGATATGGCGGAACATTGTGCGTACGGAAATGCAGTAAACGGCTGTGCTCATAGGGTCTCCTGTCCGGCTAATCAAAACGGTGTAATACATCGCCCAGTGGACGGCGGGTTTTCTCACCCGGTTCTGTCAGGCGATAGCCCAGCGCCAGTGCCCAGACCGGTTTGAACAGGGTGTTATCAATACCGGTAAGCTCCTGTAATTGTTGCTGCCAGATTTCCTGCACAAAACCTTCAATCGGGCAGGAGTCGATACCCAGCAGCGCGGCCACTGTCATCATGTTGGCCAGTGGCAGGTAGGTCTGATGGGTGGCCCAGTCGGTCAGACTGCGCTCGGATTCCAGCAGGTTGAAATCCTGTTCCTGAAAGGTGCGGAAGAAGCCGCCTTTGGCACTCACCACTTCCGCAGGCAGTTGCTGCACCTCGGTCATCATATGGCGGATGTAATCAGAGTCATGACGCACGCCCGGAGCGCAACGCACCATGCCAATTAATACGTGGCTGGCGCTGGTAAACTGGCGTTTACCGCCCCAGCTGTTTTCACTCAGCTGCGCGCGTAATTGCGGATTCTGAATTAACAGAAACTGCCAGGGCTCGAAGCCAAAAGAGCTGGGTGACAGGCGTCCGGCTTCGATAATGGTGGCAAAGTCTTCGCTGCTGATTTTTCGGGTCGGATCAAAGGTTTTGCAGGCATGGCGGAAGCGGAATGCCTGCAGAATCTGCTGGCGCAGGGCTTCCTGCACGGTATTGGTGTGATTATTAGGAGCGCTTTGGGTTGTTGCTTCGTGGGCGGACATATCGTGTTCCTCGGATGGAGTGGAATATGCCCAGTCTATTTATTGTTTGAGATTGAAAAAGACGATAACGTTTGAGTTACTTTCAAAAATATTTTGATAGTGGCTGTCAAATGGAGGTATTCATGAATCTCGCCGATCTGGAGCTGTTTATTCAGGTGGCCGATGCCGGCAGTTTATCGGCCGCTGCGCGGGTGCTGGACTGCAGCCCGGCGGTGGCCAGTGCGGCATTAAAGCGGCTTGAGCTGCAGCTGGGGGCGCGTCTGTTCAGCCGTTCAACCCGCTCATTACGGCTGACGCGGGAAGGGACGTTGTTTCTGGCCTATGCGCGCAAGGCGCTCAGTCTGCTGCAGGAAGGTCGTGGTTTGCTGGATGGTGAGCTGCATCATGTGGCCGGGCAGCTGAGTATTTCGGCGCCTTCTGATCTGGGGCGGCACTGGCTGCAACCGGCGCTGGATGATTTTCAGGCACTGTACCCGCAGGTACAGCTGCAGCTGAGTCTGAGCGATGAGCTGAGTAATTTTTACCGTGATCCGGTGGATGTGGCACTGCGTTACGGCCAGCTGAGTGACTCCGGGCTGATTGCCACACGCCTGTTGGATAACCGCCGCTTACTTTGTGCCGCACCGGCATATCTGCAACGGGCGGGAATGCCGCAGCAGCTGGAGGCGTTAAAACAGCATAATTGTCTGACCTTTTTCCTGCGCGGTGAGCGTTATGATCACTGGCATTTCCGTGACGGGCAGGGCAATCAGAGCGATCTGACGGTCAGTGGTAACCGCAGTGCCAGCGATGGGGCACTGGTGCGCGAATGGGCGTTGGCCGGTCTGGGGATTGCCTACAAATCGCAGCTCGATATCGCCGCGGATGTGCAGGCCGGACGGCTGCAGGTGGTGTTACCGGATTACTGGCAGGATGCGCCGCTGTATCTGGTGTATGCCGAGCGCGAATATCTGCGCCCGGCGGTACGGTGTTTTATCGACTTTATGAAGGCGCGGGTGCGCAACTGAAGTTCAGCTGCTTCCGGCGCGTAATTCGATAACTTCGGCCGCAGGCGGCAGAGGAGTCGTGCTTTGCGTTGCGCTATCTGCTGCCGGGTTGTTTGCCGCAGGGCTGTTTTCGGACGTTCCGGCAGCCGCTTCTTCCATGGCCCGCAGGCGTTCTTTTTCCAGTTTTTTCTTCCAGCGTTTTTCAGCCTTTTTCAGGTGTTTGCCCATCATTTTGGCCAGCTGCGGCACCAGTGCCGGCGGCAGATCATGGCCCATGCCCTGAATGACTTTCAGTTTGGCTTTACGGATGGCGGCGGCGGTATCTTCGCCCATACGCACCGGAATTAACGGGTCGTCGGTACCGTGAATCACCAGCGTCGGCAGTTTGATTTTACGCAGCAGGTGGCTGCGGTCACCGGCGGCGGTAATGGCAACCAGCTGGCGTTTAAAACCGGTGGGATTGGTGGTGCGTTCAAAGCTGGTTTCGGCCAGTGCGCGCAGCTCCATTTCATCCATCGGGTAGGCCGGGCTGCCGATTAAACGGTTCATACGCATGGTGTAGCGGATAGACGCTTCGCGGTTAAACGGTGTCGGGCGCTTGGCCAGCTGCAGCAGCACTTTCAGTTTGGCATCGGGCAGGCCGGGGCTGGTCGCTGACGACATAATGGAGGTCAGGCTGCGCACCCGCTTTTTATGTTTGGCGGCGAGAATCTGGGCAATCATACCGCCCATAGAGGCGCCGACCAGGTGCGCGCTGTCGATCTGCAGTTCATCCATTAACGCCAGTACATCGCGGGCCATATCTTTCAGCGTGTACGGCACCCGGGCTTTGCGTTTGAGTTTGGTGACCAGCCAGGTGGCGAGCAGGCTGGGGTTGCCGTGATGATCCATCTGCGATGAGCGGCCAACGTCACGGTTATCAAAACGTACGACCTGATAGCCTTTATCAACCAGCGCCTGACACAGGCTATCTGGCCAGATCCGCATCTGTGCGCCTAAACCCATAATCAGAATCACAGCGGGGTCGGCCGGGTTGCCCATTCTTTCATAGGCCAGCTCAATGCCATCGGGGGTGCGGATGTGCGACATGCAACCTTATCTCCATATCAGGGTCTTTGATACTCGCTCGCCTTGTGACCGCGCGACGGTTAGAATGCGGTACTTTATAGATTGTAGTTATAAGTGTAGAGCTATGAATATCGATTTCCCCCTGATTCTGATGGTGCTTACCCTGGGCACCGGTGTGATTGCCGGCGTCGATAAATTCTGGCTGGCCAAACGCCGTAAAGCACGTGCGGAGGCTCTTATCGCCGAACGTGCGCACCCGGACGATATTCATGAGGCGGAAACCGAGCCTTTTATTATCGAACAATCGAAATCCTTTTTCCCGGTGTTGGCGCTGGTGTTTGTTCTGCGTTCTTTTATTGCTGAGCCTTTCCAGATTCCGTCGAGCTCAATGGAGCCCGGACTGGTGACAGGGGATTTTATTCTGGTCAGCAAATTTCATTATGGTCTGCGTTTACCGGTATTCGGTACCAATCTGGTCCCCCTCGGTGAACCACAGCGCGGCGATGTGATGGTGTTTTTCCCGCCCGATGACCCACGTTACTTTATTAAACGGGTAATCGGTCTGCCGGGTGATCATATTGAATACCGTAACCGCCAGCTGAAGGTGAACGGCAACGTGATTGAAACCCATGAGCTGGGCGGCGAGCCGCCATACCGTCCGCTGAAATATCTGGCGCAGGAGCAACTGGATTCGGCTGATGCCACCGTGCAATGGGTTGTCGGGCGTCACCCGGTCACTCAGCAGCTGACGGTTCTCGCTGGTCCGGAGGGCGAGTGGCGCGTACCGCAGGGCAGTTATTTTATGATGGGTGACAACCGCGGTAACAGTTCTGACAGCCGCAGCTGGGGCTTTGTACCGGAGGAAAATATTGTCGGTAAAGCGGTAGCGGTATGGATGCACTGGGAAAGCTGGGGCGATATCCCATCATTCAGCCGCAATAAGTGGATCGACTGATCTACACTTAGGCGATACGTTATAAACAGGTATCGCCTTATGCCATCCCATACTCCGACAACGAAAAAAGCTCCCTGCAAATTCTGCCAGCGTTCACGCTGGCTGATGACCATCACCATTCTGGTGGTGCTTTTCAGCATTGTTCTTCTGAATCTCGGCCACTGAGCCCTGTTTATTTTCCTGATTATGATACTGTCACTAAAGTCGTATCCGGGCGGGAATATTTTTACGATTTAAGGACTGGATATTTACTGCCAAGGGCATACAATGCCGCCCCTTGATAGGTTGATGTACGGCAATTCTGTGAATTATCTGACGAGACAACTCAAAGGCAAGGCACTGGATATCCTTTACCGGCTGATCCCCGTGCGACCGGTGATGCGCAGCGCCAACGAGCAAATGCTGCTGGACCGTGAATCACGCCGTATGCACCTGTATTACTGTCGTAGTTGTCCCTCCTCTGTCACCATCAAACGCCACTGTGAACGTCTCGGTTTACGGGTGGTGGAAAAAGACGTCCTGCGTGTTAATGCCTACCGTAATGAACTGCTCAATGGCGGTGGCGCTCCTAAAGTTCCCTGTTTACGTGTTGATGATGAACAGGGCGGCAAATGGCTGTACAGCCCGGATGCCATTCTCGACTATCTGCAAAACCGCTTCTGATCTGTTATATCGCCAGTCTTTCTGCTGCTTCTTATCCTGTTCTGTGGCGTGAACGGCCTTCGCCCTGAGGGCAGGCTGACGTTAGAATGCGGGCATTGTTTTGCCTCAGGAAGTGGCTATGCCCGTTTTAACGTCTTCGTACTGTCCGCCCTGGCTGCTGGCCAATGGTTATGTTCAGAGCATTTTTCCGACTTTTTTCCGTAAGCTGGATGACGATCATCTGTTGCGTGAGCGTATTGCCACCGATGACGGAGATTTTCTTGATCTCGACTGGAGCCGTGTCGGTTCGCGTACCCTGGTCATTGTTTCCCACGGGCTGGAAGGCCATTCACGCCGGCCTTATGTATTGGGTACGGTACGTGAAGCCAACCGTCAGGGCTGGGATGCGCTGGCCTGGAATTTCCGCTCCTGCAGTGGTGACACTAATTTGTTGCCACGCATGTATCACAGTGGCGCAACCGATGACCTGCACCGCGTGGTGCGTCATGCGCTGGCTCAGGGTTATGAGCAGGTTCATCTGGTGGGCTATTCGATGGGCGGCAATCTGAGTCTGGTGTATGCCGGGCGGGAGGCGGAGCAGGTGCCGCCACAAGTGCGTTCGGTGGTGGCTTTTTCTGTGCCCTGCGATCTGCGCAGCAGCGCGTATCAGCTGGCTAAGTGGCAGAACCGTGTTTTTATGTGGAAATTCCTGCGCGACCTGAAAGAAAAAATGACGGTAAAGTCGCAGCGTTTTCCGCATCTGGTCAGTGTGGATGGATTTGATGATATCCGTACCTTCAAGCAGTTTGACGATCGTTATACCGCACCGCTGCACGGTTTCCGTGACGCTGAGGATTACTGGACGCAGTCCAGCAGTTTGCGTTATCTGCCCGGGTTGCAGATTCCGACGTTGCTGGTAAACGCGCGTAACGATCCGTTTCTGTCGCCTGAATGCTTCCCTGAACAACTGGCTGCCGGACACGATTACCTGCATCTGGAAATGCCCGCCAGTGGTGGTCATGTTGGTTTTATCCAGCGCACGGCTGATCAGACCTACTGGATGGAACAGCGGGCCATGGCCTTTATTGCAGAGGCGGCTGGTCAGCTGGAGCCTGAGCAGACGGATGCTGTAGCGGAAAGCCTGACTTCCTGAGTAAAAGTCCGTTGTAAGCGGCTGTGACGGACGTAGCCAAAGATTTCTGACGGTTACTGTGAGTCAGTGTGATCGGTTATCTGTTCGGATATTTGACGAAATTCTGAAAAATCAGACGTCATATTTCCGTTATGTTGTGTTGAGTTGTTAAAACAACCATTTACTGAACGTAAGTTGACTATGGTTTGAGGTAAGCATTCTGCGAGCCTCAAGCCATGATCCGTTGGTCATTCTTACTTCTGCTGTTGTGCAGCGCTGTCTCCCGCGCAGCTTTGCTGCCTGCGCTGCAGTGGCAGCAGATCCGGCTCAGCGATGACCGCGTAATTGAAGTGATGCCACGGGCTGACCAGCATCAGTTGTGGGTTGAAACCCGTGACGGCGAAGCCCTGCTGGAAGTAAATGGCTACTGGTACTACGCCATCAGCAGTGATGACGGTCTGCTGAGCGCCGGTGAACCACTGGTCAGTGGCAGCCCGGCGCCAGAATCTGTGGTTCACTCAGCATTTCATACGTTTTCAGCTCCGGCCTCCCGCTTATCCACCTCCGGAATCTCTGCCTTCAGCACTTCTGTTGCCGCTCCGCAACGCAAACCTTTTCGCTACGATGTCAGCGCATCCTATTACCGTCAGCCATTGCTGGTGGTGCGCGTTGCTTTTGCCGATCAGGCCTTTATTGCCAGTGATGCAGAAGTCGCTGCCCGCTTTTTTGGCAGCGAAGGCAGTGTGCAGAATTACTACCGTGAAAATTCCTACCAGCGTTTTGACATTCAGCCTGCCCGTGAACAAAACGGCGTGGCCGATGACGGTATCGTCAGTATTACCCTGAACAGCAATCACCCGGATTTCGGTAACGGTTACGGCAGCAATAGTCAGGCGCTGGTGCATGACGTGCTGGCGCAACTGGGAACACAGCTGGATCTGAATGAATACGACCGCAACGGCGATCAGTGGCTGGATCCGAACGAGCTTGGGGTGGTGTTTCTGATTGCCGGTTATGAGCAGGCTTATGCCGGTGCTGCCAGTAGCCGTCCGCGCATCTGGGCGCATAAATCAACGCTCTATCAGGGCCGCCTGGGGGATTTTTATCTGGCAGAGTACGCCATGTTTGGCGAACGCCATCAGACCCATCTGGCAACCATTGGCGTGATCTGCCATGAGCTTGGACACCTGCTGTTTGATCTGCCGGATCTGTATGACAACAGCGGTGCTGGTATGGGAATCGGCCGCTGGGGGTTGATGGGGCTCGGCGGCTGGAACCGTACAGCAGGGGCGGCCGGTGAGACGCCGGCGCATATGCTGTCCTGGAGTAAGGAGCAAGCCGGATTTATCCGTCCGCAGATCGCCGTTGCCGGTGTTAACCGGGTTGCATTACGGGCCGTCAGTGATGGTGATGATGCACTGAGTATTGATCTGGATAAATACCGTCATGGTGAGCGTCTGATGCTCGAACATCGCCGTCAGTCTGGCTATGATCAGGGCTTGCCGGGGGCTGGCGTACTGGTCAGCCGTATCAATGACCGCGCTGGCTTCGGCACCCTGAATGTGGCGCAGCAGGAAGGCCGCTTATTGGTTATTGAAGAAGCTGATGGCCGTGATGACCTGCTCAGTAACAACAACCTGGGTGAAGCGTCTGATCTGTTCAGTTCGGTATCCGGGCAGACGCTGTATTCGGCCGTGCAAGGGCAGGACAGCAGCAGTGGTGCGGTGCAGTTGCTGCAGTTGCAGGCCGGTTTGGTGGCTGAACTGGACGTGAATCTTTCTGCGGCGACCGTGGGAGATAACCTAGGGCTGGATGAATTGCCGCCGAATGCAGTCTGGGGAGAGGCCGGTGGTTCTGCTCAGGTGCTGATGACTCTGGCAGTGAATGATGGTGTATTGTCATTTGATGGTGCCGACCTGTTTGCGCTCGGCAGTGGCCGTGCGGATCTTGCGTTATATCGCAGCTTTGTCGCTGGCGAAGGGCAGGATCTGTTGTGGCAGGACAGTAATTTTATCCTGCAGAGCGGCTGGAACCGTTTGCTGCTGGCGGAGCCTGTAGCTGCCGCCGGTATGAACAGCGTGGTTCTTGAGATCCGTGTTGAGTCTCTGTCGGGACTGGCGCCACTGGTAACCGATGAGCAGGGCGGGCTGAGTGGCCAGACCTGGGTGCGCCAGCAGAGCACGGATACTTATCAGTCCGCACATTTTGATGCCAGTGCGCGTCTGCTGGTGAGTGTTGAGGCTCAGGCTGAAGTCATTCCACCGCAGATTGCTGATCCGGGCAAAAGCATGGATGCGCAGTCTTCTTCAGCCGCAGGCGGTGCTCTTATAGTGCTGTTGCCGTTACTGGCTTGTGCCGGACGACGTCGCCGTACTGCCTGAATCCTCTGTTTGTTACGCTAAGTCATAGCCATATGGCGGCGCAGAGTGAATAATCCCAACTCGATCCGGCTGCGGCCGTGTAACTTCCGGCAAACCGGGGATGGGCTTTGTCTTTTCTATTACAAATCAGAACCTTGTGGCGCGGTTACAGTCTGTACCTGCTGATGATGACTGCGGTTGTATTGCTTGCTCTGGCTGAGCCTTTAAGTGGCCAGTGGCTGCGTTTCGATCGTATGGCGCTGGTGGATGGGCAGTGGTGGCGTTTGCTGTCAGCCAGTTGGGTGCACCTGTCCTGGCAGCATGCACTGGGGAATATGGCTGGTATTGCGCTGTTTGCTTATATCGCCGGGCCGTCGCTGAATTCCTGGCGTGGACTGTTGTTGTTGAGCTGGTGTGTGGCCGTCGTGGGTTGTGGCTTGTATTGGTTCGCCACTGATCTCTACGGATATGCCGGTTTGTCCGGCGCTCTGCATGGCCTGTTGCTGGTTGCGCCCTTTGTTTCGCCTTTTTACAGCCGTCGTATTGCCTGGCTGTTCTTTGTGGTGATTGTGGCCAAGGTGATCTGGGAACAAACCTCCTGGTATAACGATATGGCGCTGGCAGATGTGATTGGCGGACGGGTGGAGACGCGCTCACATCTGCTGGGAACTCTGGCAGGGATGTTTTTTCTGCTGCAAATCTACTGGCGCCGTCTGCTGCGATTGGCTCCGGCAGATTAAGGCGCGCCTGGCGGCGCACGGACGTAACAAAAAAGGCAGCCAGGCTGCCTTTTTTATTGCTCTTTATACGCTGCGGTGACGACGTTAACCGTTGGCGGCAACCGGCATCTGCTTATGCGACTGACGGTACTGAGCCGGGCTCTGATCGATTTCTTTGATAAAAATCCGATCCAGGGTACGACGACCGGAAAGGCCGATATTCAGCGCAATCTGTTCAATACTCTCATCGGTATTAACCAGCAGACGTTTGGCTGTTTCCAGGCGCACACTGGTTACGATCTGCTTCAGCGAGGTTTCTTCGCGGTGCAGGTGGCGGTTCAGGGTGCGGGCACTGATGTGGAAGTAATCAGCAACTTCCTGCTGATTGGCATTCAGGCGGATTTTGTTCTGCAGGAAAGCTTTGCGGATACGCTCTGCCAGTGAGCCGGAGCGTGCCAGTTTACGGTACTGCTCTTCCACTTCGCGCTTCATCATATTCAGAATGTGCGGGTTGGTGTTGTGCAGACCCTCATCCAGCCATTTGCTGTGGAACTGAATCGAACATTCGTCAGCGTTAAACTGCACCTCGCTGCGCCACTGCGAAGAATACTGGTCATTGTATTGCGTCGCCGGGAAGGGCAGTGCAATGGTGCTGATGTTCAGCTCCGGACCACACAGCTGGCGCAACCAGCTCAGTAAGGTGCTGATAATAATCTCGGTACGGCGGCGCTGGGTTGAAACGATAAAGTTTTCTTCAACGGGCAGTTTTACCTTGATGATATTGTCGCGGGTACGGGTTACCTGGATTTCCAGCTGGTCACTCAGCAGTGAGGAAAACTTTTCCAGGTAATACAGTGCTTCGCGCAGGGTGTTGCAGCACAAAAACAGATGCTGCAGCTGACAGCTGCTGTGAACGTTGAATTTGTGAGATGACTGTACACACAGTGATTCGTCATTTGTACGCTTCACCAGCTGACTGATCAGTTCATCGGCATCTTCTGCATTGATCCGGCTGTCCGGATCCTTCATTTGTTTAAGTACACGCTGAATCGCCCCGGAGCCATTGTCCGGCAGCTGATCAAAAAATGCAGGGCCTGCGGCTTCCAGCAGAGGACGAACCAATGCGGTGGATACGTAACCTTGTTCCATGTTCATAGGCGTCTAATCTGATTCGGTTTTTGTTTTTTAACCATACTCAATAGCAAGCGGTATGCCACTGACAGGTTGGTAAAAAGAGCAGGCATTATGGTAAATGAATGTGACCAAATTTGTCATGTGTTACCTTAGGTAACAAGAGGCTGGCACTTATCTACCCGGGCCCCCATTCTGGTCTAATGAGAAAGGTTATATTGTGACGAAACTAACAATTATTGGCATAAACCTACCCGGAATAAGGTTTTCTTGGTGTTTTCTTGTCCGGGCAGGTGGTGAAGGTGGGGGGATGATTCGCTTTTTCAGAATTCGTACTGGGCACCCAATGTAATTAATTGGAAGCGAACCCGGCTGAATTCTTTGCTATCCAGCGCCGTTGTCTCTAATTCGGCGCGTAATGCCAGATTGGGGTGGGCGCGCCAGAAGAATCCGCCACCGCTAATCTGGTCAATGGCGGAGGTTTGCTTGGTATTGACGACCCGGCGGCTGATGGTCTGATCCTGAAAGGCTTTGATTTCAACGATGTCGTAATCAGCGACCCAGAGGTTAGCGCCGGTCTTCAGGAAAAAGTCGATACTGTCCGTTAGCGGGAAGCGATAGCGGAAAGTGATAAGAAAGCTTTGTGGACGCGCACTGGCAAAACCGGTGTAGGTAGCAAAGGACTGGCGGTTATCGGCCGGGTCGGTAGCATCGGTAATGGCATTGGTGCGCGAGACCGTGCCGTGTTTGGTATTGGTGAACCTTGGCGGAGTGTCATCGCCGACATCGGTAAAGTCGGCTTCAGGGTCATCGTAGCTGGCTTCACCAATATCCATAATGCCGAATTCCAGTGCCAGGCGGTCGGTAATATTCGGGCCAAACGTCAGTTTGATGGTGTTACCGAAGGAATCCATATCCTGTGAGTCGGTAATGCCGCCCTGCAGGCCAACGAATCCGCCTTCAGCCAGGGCTGCAGGAGAAACCAGAGAAAGACCAAGCAGAGAGCTTAATGCCAGGGAAGTCAGTATGCCGCCACGCATGGGCGAGCAGGAAGATGAAGCCATAGTGAGGAGATCCATTTTTATAGTTGTTCTGATCTGCGATGCAGACATTGTCTTGTTATTTTCCGGCAGGTACAGAAGCTTCCGCCTGCGCCACCTTATGTCAGGCATGATACCAGTCAGCGCTTCAATATAAAGCTACTCTTCAGGCTATTTACAGAGCACCACGATGATTCGTCCCGGAAGTTTTTATGTGTCCGCTGCTTTTTGTGAGCTGGCGGATCTCAGCCAATATAGGCAGATTTGTCAATAAGTCTGCTTGCTTGTACCCGGATAGCGGAAAATTTGGCAATAATGGACTTTATTTTCCGATGAGTTTTGCTATCGTTTATGAAAATCAATTATTAAAAATATGGTTAATATGACAATTCGAGGTTTGAGTTCTCCACATAAGCCACGAACCTGGCTGGGAGAAAACGGCATTGTCTACCATGACCTTCATGGTTTCAGTCATCTGACCACCAATCTTGTACGCTTTATGCACAACGCCCATGCGCGCATTGCCGGGCGGCAAAAGCGGCCGGTACTGCTGCTTGGGCAGGATATTCTTACGGTTGATTTCGAAGTTCAGATTTTTGCCTCACACCCGGATTTGCTGCGCACAACCAGTGCCATGGCGATTGTCGGCGACTCTTTTATGCTGCGCCATCTGACGTCTATGTTTCTCAGTTACCATGCCCCGGCCTATCCGGTTCAGCGCTTTGACCGGCGTGACGAGGCGGAGTCATGGCTTGGCGGCATTGCCGCCCGGACTCAGAACGGCTGACTCCGGGCGGTTTTTGATCGTTCAGATCTTTTCTATGCGGCCTTTCATGTGCACTTTGTCGCCCTGGGTATTACGTAATTCAAAGTCGATACCGCTGCTTGTCACGGTTTCCGGATTCAGGGTTTCGTGCAGGTTGTAGTTCAGCTCTACTGTCGAGGGCAGGAATACCGGCAGTTTGAACTCGACCTGCAGGCGGCAGGCATCACTGCCCAGCAGCGGCTGCAGCGCTGCAGCTGTACGGGCTTTGCTCCACATACCATGGGCAATGTGGCTTTTGAAACCAAACAGTCTGGCTGACAGGGCGTATAGGTGAATCGGGTTGGAATCACCTGATACTCTGGCATAGCGGCGACCCAGATCGCTGTTCAGGGTCCAGCGTTCGGCGGTGGCGAATGCTGGCAGTTCTGTGCGTTCTTTACGCGGGCCCTTTGTTGCAGAGCTGCGCATTCTTGCCAGGTTGGTACTGACAGACTCCCATACTTTTTCTCCGCCGATGGTAATTTCGGTATGAATATCAAACTCCAGTCCCTTGTCGGTCTGCTTACTTCCGGAAAAGTGGCAGCGGATATCCAGTTTTTCTTCCTGACGGATGGCCCGGTACTGGGTAATGTCGTTGCGGATATGAACCAGTCCCATCAGCGCTAGGGGAAAGTGTTTGTGCAGCATCAGTTCCATATGCAGCGGAAAGGCCAGTACGTGCGGGTAGGTCAGTGGCAACAGCGAAGACTGACTGCGGAAGCCGCAAACACCGGCGTAGGCTGCCACACGCTCAGGCCGGGCTTTGACGCCCACCTGTAAGGCTTCAATGTCCGGCATTGTAATATCGCGCTGGCCGGATCCGCGGGCCAGCAGTGCCCGCAGATATTGCCCCAGAGTGCCCGGAGTCGCACTGAATTGCATGCGTATAGCTTGAGTCATAACCACGGCGTCCTTAATTAATATTCTGATCAGACAAGGGTGAGACTGGTGAGTATAGAGCCGGCTTACGGGGGGCCATTGGCGCAGCCTGTTGGTGCCCGGCGTCAGTTTGGTCAATAGGACTTGCAGCGGCCTGTTTATCTGGCAGAATTCGCCAACACTCATCAGGAATTTCAACGACTTATGTCCGGTGGAATGACAGAACTGCGTGACTCTGGCGTTATGATCCAGCTGGCTCATCAGGCCATGCTGAAGATGGGGCTGGATGTGGATGCGGTGTTTGCGCGTCTGGGCGTCACTCCCGAACTGCTGGCAGACCGGAATATCCGTACCCCGCATGAAGCTCAGCTGATTTTCTGGCATGTGCTCGAAGAGGTCAGTCGGGATGCTGATATCGGCCTGCATCTTGGCGAACATATGCCCGTATACAAGGGGCAGGTGCTGCAGTACCTGTTTCTTTCCAGTCCAACCTTTGGCGAAGGGCTGAAACGAGCCCTGAATTATCAGCGCCTGCTCAGCGATGCATCCCAGGCCAGTACCGGTATTGAAGATGATCAGGCTTATATTCTGGTAGAGAGCGCCAGTGACCGTGTGGCCGGCCTGCGTCATCTGAATGAGTGTATGGCACTCGGCCTGATTCGTTTCTTCCGTTATGTAACCGATGACGCCTTTGTGCCATCCTGCGTGCACTTCAGCCATGAAAAACCGGCTGACAGCACAGAACATGAACGGATTTTTGCCTGCCCGGTTCTGTTTGAGCAGGAAGATAACCGCATTTACTTCAATACCCAGTTGCTGGACCTGCCTTCCTCCCATGCTGAGCCTGAGTTGTTGCAGCTGCACGAAAAACTGGCAATAGAACATGTTGCCAAGCTGGAGCGTCAGGACATCGTCACCCGCGTGTATAAAGTGTTCGGTGAAATTCTGGAGACAGGGCAGGTCAGTCTTGAGGATGTGGCTGAGCGTCTGGGAATCAAATCCCGCACTCTGCGCACCCGTCTGGCGGAAGCGGGTACTAACTTCAACCAGTTGCTGGCCGATTACCGCTGTAACCTTGCCAAGCGTTTACTGTCCGGTACCGATGAGAGTATCGACGAAATTGTTTACCTCACCGGTTTTTCCGAGCCGAGTACCTTCTACCGGGCTTTCAAGCGTTGGACCAGTCAGACGCCGGTTGAATACCGCAATCAGCGCAAACAGTCCTGAGCGGCATTGATTACAGGCCGAAAGCAGCCCTGTTCTGGCTGCTTTCGGGCAATCTTTGAGTTCCTTTCATAATAGTGTTCATTTTTTGATCTGGTTTTCTTCGTGTGCCTGAGCCATTGTAATCGGGTTTTTATTCGGAGGATTTGTTATGAGCCAGACGCAAAAACTATCGCTGATTCAGCCGCTGGTTGAACATATTATGCAGACTCAGGATGTAGCCGAGTGGCGTCAGGCCTTGCTGGATCAGGGAATCATGAGCAAAGAAGAGGTGATCGCGCTGGACCAGAAGGCATTGCATGCGGCGTACAAAACGTTAAAAACCATGCAGCTGCTGAATGAGCATCCGGATCACATCATGAACGAAATTGAGCGTAATAAAGTCTGCTGGAAGCTGGATTTCGGCTACGACTATCATCAGGGAGCGGTCTGCTACTGACCTGCAGGCCTGTACTTTTATCAGCCTGTTAGCGCAAACAGAAAAAGCCCGCCAGTGCGGGCTTTTTTTATCTACTGACTAAACTGTCACAGGGTTCAATTTCCGGCGGCGCCGGCCGATAACCCAAAGAACAGCAACACAGTCTGAGCGGAGGCTATATGGCAATCACAATTACCCCCTCGCAATACCGGAATTACGGTATGCAGAATCCTGAGGGCAGTAAGAAGACCGCAGCTTCTGCCAGTGATGTAAAGCAGGGGGCGGCAGCCGAATCCCTGGCTAAGGCACTTCCCGGCGTTGTACAGCTGGATAAAAAGCAGAGCCCTGAAGAAACCGCTTCAGCCATCCTGCGCCATGTACAAAATGGTATTAACCAGCTGCGTTCTCAGGGGGCGGATCAGAGTCGTATCGATCAGCGCCTGCAGGCTGCCCGCGAAGGCATTGCCAAAGGTTATGCCCAGGCAACAGAGATGCTCGACGGTATGGGACTGCTGGATGACGAGTTAAAAGGGCAGATTGCTGCCGGACGTCAGCTGGTCGATGACGGTCTGGATCAGCTCGCCCGCCCGGCAGATCAGAGTCGTGCATTGCTTGCCAGCAAAAGCTCACTCAGTGTGGCCAATGAGTTGTCTCTGCAGGTTCTGACCCAGGAAGGCGATCGGGTGACGGTGCGTTTCTCCCAGGGCAGCAGTCTCAGCACGTCAATCAGCCAGGATGGGCAGGGTAATTCGGCTTTCAGTTTGCAGGCATCGGCTCAGCAAAACTGGAGTATGGAAGTAAATGGCAGTCTGAGTGATGCCGAGCGCACCGCGCTGGCGGGCCTGTTTGATGATGTGCAGGCGCTGAGTGAGCGTTTTTTTGCCGGTGATATTGGTGCGGCTTTGGGACAGGCAATGGACCTTGGCTTTGATGGCAGCCAACTGGCGGCGATGAGTCTTAATCTGACGCAACAAACAGTTGCGACCTCAACCAAAGCCTATGCCAGTGTTCAGCCACAGTTGCCTACACCAGAGCTGGAATCGCTGAAAGCGCCGCTGGCGTCTTATGTGGATGCTTATATGGCTGCGCTGGAAAAGGCCAGACCGCTGGCTGATGCGCCGCAGACCTTGCAGGATCTGGTGAATCAATTGTTGCCGGAAGAAGAACGCTTACCGGTCTGGAATTCTTTCCATGAGGGGTTGAATTCACTGCTCGCTAATAAAGCCTGAGCGTAATTTCTTTTTCTCCTTCTCTCGGCGGCAGACTTTTTGTCTGCCCCGGTGCTAACCGCTATACTTCCCCTGTCTGTTTTTAACTGGAATAACCAGATGGCACTGGTTTTATTTGGCACAGAGGCCTGTCATCTGTGTGAACTGGCACAAGCGGTAATTGTGAATGTCGCCAGCCAGATAACCCTCGATGTTTATATCGAAGATATTGCTGAAACAGAAGCTCTGGCAGAACGCTATGGTTTGCGGATTCCGGTGCTGCTGAATGAACAAAGCGGGGCTGAACTTGACTGGCCCTTCGATGAGGCACAATTGCTTAACTGGCTGCAGAGCAGCGCTCAACCTGAACCCATTTCTGAATAAAAGGACGATTACCATGCGGATTTTTTCCGGACTGATCCTGGCTTCGCTGGCGCTGTTACAAGGCTGCTCCAGCACTCAGCTGTCACCTACCGGTGAGGCGGTTTATTACGCGCTGCAGACCGATACCACGCTGCGTACCTGGGTTGATGCCTGTGATGATGTCAGCGCCAAAGCCAAACAGGCGGCCTATACCGCCAAGCAAAACTGGTGGCAGCGTAATGGTGCCTTTGTCGAGAGCGCCGATTTTGGACTGGCCTACGATATTATTCATGTGACCGATGACCGTACTGAAACCGGTGCCCGCATGGCGATGGCCCTGACCTGGCAGGTAGTTGAAACGGCCGAGGCCGAAGTGCAGGAATTGCTGAGCGCCAGTGGTGATAAAGAAGATCTCTGTTTGCGCGTATTATCACAATATAATCAGGGCGAACGTGACCTGCGCAGCCAGGATAAAGTGTACGAGTCACTGGTCAATTTACAGCGCCGCTCACAGCGTGATGGCACGGACCTGAATCTGAAGCGCGCAGCCGTTGAGCAAAAAGCCGGCAAGGTGTATGGCCGCTCTTTTTATGTCGTAGAAAAAATGGCGAAGCGTAACGGTTGTTCCGGGGCAGAAGTACATCTGCTGAAAAATGCCTGGCCGCATGAGGTTTACGATGCCCGTTGTCCGGATAACAGCTATTTGCTGGTACGCTGTGAATGGGGAAATTGCCTGGTAACAGACTGACCGATAAACAGAAAATACCTGAAAAAAAGAGCCGCATAGCGGCTCTTTTTTTGTGCGCGCTTTTTATGCGCTGTTTTATATTTTATTCCAGTGCCAGCATGGAGCGGTTTTTATCAAGGATGGCCTTGCCGATTCCTTTAACCTGGGTGATGTCGTCCAGTGATTTAAACTGACCATGTTGCTCGCGGTATAAAATAATGGCTTCCGCTTTTGTTTTGCCAATACCATCAAGCTGGCTGAGTTGCTCTGCGGTGGCGGTATTGATATTAACGGCTTTTACCGTATTTTCAGCCGGCTTGCTGGTTTCCGCAGCCTGTACGCTGAGTGTGCCCAGAATCAGGCAGAAAGAAAGTAGTGCGTGCTTTATCCATTGCATAGTCATCTCTCCTTGAGTGGAAATCTGAACATAGCAATGAATAATTCGCGGAAAAATCCGGGAAAAGTATCAAATTAACCGATACTTTCCCCAGACATTGGTGTGAGTCAGGCTTTGTCGGCCTTTTTGGCGGGTGCTTTTTTCTTGTCGTGCTCAACCCATTTATTATCGACGTAATAGGCCGACCAGCTGGTGGCTTTGCCGTCTTTTTCACTCATTACATACTGCTCTTTGGTTTTGCGGCTGTAACGGATGATGGCAGGATTACCTTCCGGATCCTGGCGCGGAGCATCCAGCAGGAAATGGTATTTCTGCGGCAGCTCGGCCTGATGAGGAAGTAATTCTTCAACCAGTGGAGCACGGGTTTCGCGTTTTTTCGGGAACTGGCTGGCAGCGAGGAACAAGCCCGTTGCGCCGTCACGCAGAACGTAGGTGTCGTCTACTTTCTGACATTTCAGTTCCGGCATCGCAATAGGCTCCATTTTCGGAGGTGCTGCTTCGCCGCTCTTCAATAATTTGCGGGTGTTCTTACATTCGCTGTTGGTACAGCCAAAGTATTTGCCGAAGCGACCGGATTTCAGCTGCATTTCACTGCCGCATTTATCGCATTCAAGTGTTGGACCGTCATAGCCTTTAATCTTGAACTGGCCGGTTTCTACGGCGAAGCCGCTGCAGTCCGGGTTATTACCACAGATGTGCACTTTACGGGTTTCGTCCAGCAGATAGCTTTCCATGGCACTGTCGCAGATGCTGCAACGGCGCTTATCCATCAGGCGGCGGCTTTCTGCCTCTTCGTCTTCATCGGCGGAGATGGCTTCATCGCCCGGTACCAGATTGAGCGTTTGAGTGCAGCGTTCTTTTGGCGGCAGGCTGTAGCCGGAACAACCGAGGAATACACCGGTAGAACCCGTGCGTATCTGCATATGGCGGCCACAGGTAGGGCATGGAATATCGGTGTCGACCGGGTCATTCGGACGCATGCCATCTTCACCTTCAGCAGCCTCAAGCTTTTGCTGAAAGCCCTGATAAAACTCGTCCAGAACATCGGTCCAGTTCATATCACCCTCGGCAATATGGTCGAGTTTTTCTTCCATGCTGGCGGTAAAGCCGAAGTCCATCAGGTCGTCGAAGTTCTCAACCAGACGGCTGGTGACAATATCCCCCATTTTTTCCGCGTAAAAACGACGGCCTTTCAGGCTGACGTAACCACGCTCCTGGATGGTGGAAATAATTGATGCATAGGTTGAAGGACGGCCGATACCGCGTTTTTCCAGCTCTTTAACCAGTGCGGCTTCCGAAAAGCGCGGCGCCGGTTTGGTGAAGTGTTGCTTCGGCTCAAGTTCGACCAACTGCAGGGTATCGCCTTCGCTGACATCCGGCAGCAGTACGTCATCTTCGCCTTTGCCCATCGCGGCCAATACTTTCAGGTGGCCGTCAAAGCGCATAACGCGACCGCGGGTTTTCAGTTCAAACTCGCCGGCTTTGACCGTAATGCTGGTGCTGGTGAATTGCGCGTCTTTAATCTGACAGGCAACAAAACGGCGCCAGATCAGATCGTATAAACGCTGTGCATCCGGTTCCATAGCGCTGAGATCGGTTGCACGCAGGCGGACATCGGAAGGGCGGATCGCTTCGTGCGCTTCCTGTGCACCTTCTTTGCTGCTGTAGCTGCGTGGTTCATCCGGCAGATACTGCTCGCCCAGTTTATCGCTGATGTAATCACGCACATTGCTGACGGCTTCCTGACTCAGATTGGTCGAGTCGGTACGCATATAAGTGATGTAACCGGCTTCGTACAGGCGCTGCGCCAGCGTCATGGTTTTCTTAACACTGAAACTCAGACGTGTACTGGCAGCCTGCTGCAGCGTGGAGGTGATAAAAGGCGCAGCCGGTTTGGAACTGGTCGGCTTGTCTTCGCGCTTTAATACTTCATAGCGGTGGCCACGCAGCGCGGCGACGGCGGACATGGTGTCCTGCTCGTTAACCGGACGGAATTCGTTACCGTTCTGGCGCATTACCTGGGCGCGCAAAGCTTCACCGGCCGGGGTGCTCAGGTCGGCGAAGGTTTCCCAGTATTCCTGTGGAATAAAGGCACGGATTTCCCGCTCGCGCTCAACAATCAGACGAACAGCAACCGACTGTACCCGGCCGGCGGATAAACCACGCGCGACCTTGCTCCACAGCAGTGGTGACACCATAAAACCGACAACCCGGTCGAGGAAACGGCGTGCCTGCTGGGCGTTAACACGGTTCATATTCAGCTCAGATGGCTGTTCGAACGCGCTCTGAATGGCTTTTTTGGTAATCTCGTTAAAGACCACACGGCGGTATTCTTTTTTACTGTCGCCAATAATCTCACGAAGGTGCCAGGCGATGGCTTCTCCCTCGCGGTCCAAATCCGTTGCGAGATAGATCTGGTCGGCATCTTTGGCCAATCGCTGCAGTTCTTCGACCACTTTTTCTTTGCCCGGCAGCACCTGATAGTTGGCTTCCCAGTGTTTTTCCGGGTTAACGCCCATGCGGCCAATTAACTGCTCGCGGGACTTTTTCTTTTTGTATTCGGCCTTGGCTTCGGGCGACATTTTACGGGTGAGAGCCGCCTGTTTGGCGCGCTCTTTAGGGTCGCTGGGCTGGCCTGAACCAGAGGTTGGCAGGTCGCGAACGTGGCCCACGCTGGACTTAACAATAAAGTCCTTGCCGAGGTATTTATTGATGGTTTTGGCCTTTGCAGGCGACTCCACGATAACCAGCGATTTGCCCATATTCCTTTGATTAACCCTTTCTCGTTGATATAGCCAGGCACACAGAAGGCGACACTTTATAGGTACACCGGGGGGGGTGGTCAAGCTTCTCTCGTTACCTGAGTTCTGCAATGGGGCCCGGCAGGGTGGTGAAATGTTGCTAAACTTGTCACCAGTATATGGCGATATGAGTGCCATAAATGGCCGTAAAACAAGGCCGTCGTTTAGGAATAGCATAAATTGAGGGGAAGCGTTTTTTATGTCAGCGATTGGGTTAGTGGTGGCTATCGCACTGCCGGTTGCGTTGATCCTGTTCGGACTGGTTATGGCTGGGCGCAGAGAACAGACGCAACAGGCCCAGCGACTGCAGGCCCGTGCAATTAAGCAGGGGGCAGATGATCTGCTGGAGGCGCTGGAATTTCTGATTCTGGTTGATAACTTCAAAGAAGTGCAGCTGGCGATTCTTGAGCGGGTTGAGCAGTTGTATGTTGTTTATCAGGAAGCTTTACCCAAGAAAGATAACAGCGGCTCGGCACAGGAGCTGTTTGATGCAGCGCCTTATCGCCGCAAGATTGATGAGGGCAAAGGTAATCGCCGGGTGCTGAAAAGCGACCGTGAGATCCGGTTTGCCAGACGCCAGTTTGGCCGCATTCTTAAAGCGCTGAATGTGATGGCGCGCAAGCGCCTGATTTCAGAAACGGCGATGATGGAGTATCGCCGTTATCTGCGTCTGACACTGCTGGAGAAAGAAGTCGATACTTACACTGCACAGGGGGATGTTGCGGCAGGGCGTGGTGATGTGATCACCGCAACCAATTACTATAAAGCCGCGAAAAAACTTCTGATTGAGTTTGATCTGCAGTATCCGGAAAAAAACCAGCGCATCCGCGATCTGACTCAGCGTACTGCTTCTTTATATAACGGTGGAGCCAAGAAGGAAGACAATCTGGCGCAGGCCTTATCGAAAGAAGCGAAAGAAGAGCATGACCCCTTTGGTATTCCCAGTAATCCGGCCACTTCAGAAAAACGCAAATTCTGAGTGGCTCCTGATTACTGAAGATTCCGCCGGTTATCCTGACTGGCCTTTTTCCCGGTCGTAAAATGTCACATGCCCATGATTTGGTATTGATTTAAGTTGTTGATACTAAAGAGAAAAATCAAATGTGAAGTTTGTCACATAATGTAAAAACCAATTTTGGTGGCGGAAACTGACCTGTTCGGGTTCATGAGTTTTCATTAGTGTGTCTGACAATCTTACTTTGTTACTACCCGCTGATGATGGCTTTTGTCTGTCCGGCACCATAAGCAGAGATGCAAGCATGAGTATTCAGGAAGCCGTTTTGATTCTGCATGACCATGAGGTGGTCGAAGCGTACTGGCTGGCAGATTTTGAACGTCTGGTTCGTCAGCAAACACCTCTGCAGCATGCTGCTGAACACAAAATACAGGCCGCTTATCTGCAGATCGGCAATCACCGTTCGGCCGAAGCGCTGGTGCTGTTTGAGGCACCGGTTAAACATTCCGTGATTGATGCGCGCTGGTATATGCCGCTGCGTCGTCTGGCTGACAGTGCCGGGCGTGGTCCTAATATGGGCGCCGGCCGTATCCGGCTGGCCTGTCGCAGTCAGTGTTCCATCAGCTGGCATGCAGAATCTCTGTGGGAGCCGGTGACATCCGATTTTATGGCGATTCGCAAAGCATTGCGTGGCAACACCTTGCGCGATCAGGCACCGTTAACGGAACGTGATCTGTGGCCGCAGGAGCGTATTTCTGCGGTGGAGCGGGTAACCGGCGGCGCTGGTGCCGGCAGTCTGCTGGCTAAAAAGCACAGCGACCCGGAAGTCGAAGACCTTAAGCGCACGCTGCGCAACGAGATGGAAGCTTACCGCCGTCAGCTGCAACAGCTGCAGCAGGAAATTGAGCGGCAGAAGAGCCTGAATGAAAAGCTGGGACGTCAGGCGGATGCCTCCGGCGAAGCTGAACTTGAAGAACTGCGTCAGGTGCACCGTAATGAAATGGCTGCTCATGCAGCCGAAGTCGAAAGCCTGACCCTGGCGCTGGAGCAGGAGCGTCAGGAGGCTGAGCGTTTACGTCAGGCGCTGAACGATAACCAGCCAGCGGCAGAGCCTGTGGTCAGTGATGAAGAGGCTGCACGCTTAAAAGAAGAAGCAGCAACCCTGCGCCAGTATCTGGAACAGGCAGAAGAGCAGAGCGCTGAACGTTTTGTTAATCGTCTGGATGGTCTGGAAGCGGTGCTGGTGGCATTTCATCCGGGCGTTGGTCATCTGACCATTACGCCGGCCAACATGCTGCGTTATGCCGATAACCCCCTGGCCTACGCGGCACAGAAGTGTTTTGTCAGCGAAGAGGTTTACCGCCGCTGGCTGGATCATTATGACGATCCGCGCTGTCAGCAATGCAACGCTGAAATCCCCCGTATAGAACACCCGCGTGAGTTCGATCACGATCTGAATGCCTACTGTAAACTGCACCGCCAGTTGCACCTTGCCGGCAGCTGACGACACCGGGGCTGGCTGGTCCGGGATTGATCCGGCTGAGCTGGCCGCCCTGATTGAGCCTGTGCCTGGCCTGCCGTCCCGCGGCCATGTCGATATCCTGCGGCTTGATCGTCTGCATCCTCATATCTCCGGTAACAAAGCCTTTAAGCTGGCCGGATTTCTGCCGCGCTTCAGAGCATCCGGCCGCCGTGCGCTGCTGAGTTTCGGCGGCCCGTACTCCAATCATCTGCATGCCCTTGCGGCTCTCGGACAGGCACTGAATATTCCGGTGATTGCGCTGGTGCGCGGTTATGCGCATTTGCCGCTGACGGCAACCCTGCAGGATTGCCAGAGCTGGGGTACTGAACTGGTTTTCGCCGATAAAAAAACTTACGCCCAGCGTTATGATCCGCAATGGCAGCAGGAACTGGCTCAGCACTACGATGCCTTTGTGATTCCTGAGGGCGGCGCAGGTGATGCCGGAGAGCAGGAGTGCCGGCAACTGGCGCCATTGTGCGCAGACTACGATCAGGTCTGGCTGGCGGTTGGCAGTGGGACAACGGCACTGGGGCTGGCGAAAGGGCTGCAGGAACAACGGATTGATTGTGAACTGGTCGGGGTGAATGCGGTTGCCGATCAGGGCGAACGCCAGCGCGCCTGGCAGCAGGCGATGCCGGCGGATATACGCTGGCGCCTGCTGGATGATGCGCATCTGGGGGCGTTCGGACGTACTTCGCCGGAGCTGCTGGCGCTGATTGAACGCTATGATCATCAGCATCTGCCACTGGACCCGGTGTATACCGCCAAACTGCTGCTGGCTTTTGAGCGGGAGTTGGTGACTGAACCTTTGAACGCCCGGGTTTTACTGATCCACAGCGGCGGCTTGCAGGGCCGGCGTGGTTATTCGCTCTGATCATTCTCGCTTTTACCTGCTTCAGCCCAGCTTCACCGGCAGATTCTTATGGGTGCCGTTCTGTGGCCAGTCATCCGGCATAATCAGCCAGCGCTGCTGTTCGGCCCAGCCGTATGGACCTTCCTCTGTCTGTATCACGCAGCAGGGATAGGTCAGGTGACGGAAATGCGTGCGCAGATACTCAAGTAACTCCTCCCGGCCGATGCTGAAAGCCGCCAGCGCCGGGCTCAGCCACTGTGGTTTGGCCAATACATACCAGCGCCCCGGTGGCAGATAATCAGCGGCCTGCCGGGCATGGCACCAGTGTCCGCGCCAGTGCCGGGCCGACACTTCCGCTGGCAGGCTGGCCTGATATTGCGGGTTGGCCGGATAAAACAGGCAGCCGCGCATCACCGCCAGACTGGCCTGCGGCTGCCAGTTCAGTGCTGCCAGTTGTTGCTGTGCCTGCGGATTCTGGCGCATGGGCAGCTGATGTTCGTGGGTATGGCGGATCTTGCGTGCCAGCAGATCGGCGCGGTTGGGGCCGATCCAGTGCTGGCCCTGCTCATTGCCGTAGCCAAGATAGAATTTCAGCGCCAGCTCCAGATGCCATTGCTGGCGGCCGTTATCCAGCAGCAGGTCCAGCTCACCGAGGGTTTTGCCCTGATCAATAATCTGCACATTGGCCTGAAAACGGATGCCACTGAGTTGCAGATATTCCTGCCACAGCTGCTCAAAGATTAATCCCAGACGCGGACTGCTGAAGTCCGGCGCCAGATGGCTCAGTTGGGCAGCCAGAGGTTGCCAGTGATCAGGCAGCCAGGGTTGCTCAGCCGGGCTCCAGTCACAGTCGAGCAGTGGCGGGCCGAACAGGCTCCAGATCAGGTCGCGCTGATGCTGGCCGGGCAGGGCGAAGTAGGAATGATCAGCGGCAAACAAGCGTTTTTAACTCCTCTGTGGTATAAATCGGGCCATTATTCGCAGGGCTGCAGCCAGCCGTTCTGCCTATCGCCCACTTAAATGCCAGGTCGCAGTAATGGAAGAATTTCGTAACATCGGCATGATCGGCCGTCTGAACAGCAATAAAGTGATTGAGACGGTTAAGCGTCTGTCCCGTTATCTGATCGATGAAGGCTATCACGTTATTCTTGATGACCGTATTGCTGAAGTGATGCCGGGTCATGGCATGCAGGTCAGCAATGTTAATCTGCTCGGTGAGATCTGCGATCTGGTGATTGTGGTGGGCGGTGACGGCAGCTTGCTGGGCGCGGCGCGCGCACTGGCGCGTTTTAATACGCCGGTGCTGGGCATTAACCGCGGCCGTCTGGGATTCCTGACCGATATCAGCCCGGACGAAACCATGTTCGATGCGGTGCAGGATGTGCTTAATGGCGAATACGTCAGCGAGATGCGCTTCCTGCTCGACGCTGAGGTAAAGCGTGATGGCAATCCGATAGCCACCGCCGCGGCGCTGAACGATGTGGTGCTGCACCCGGGTAAGTCAGCACGGATGATTGCTTTTGATCTGTGGATCGAAGGCCAGTACGTTTATAACCAGCGCTCCGATGGCCTGATTGTGTCGACACCAACCGGTTCGACCGCGTATTCGCTCTCCGGTGGTGGCCCGATCATGCACCCGAAACTGGATGCGCTGGTGCTGGTGCCGATGTTCCCGCACACGCTTTCCAGCCGGCCGATTGTGGTTGACGGCAAGAGTGAAATTAAAATCGTGATTGATTCTGATCTGGGTATTTACCCGACCATCAGTTGCGACGGCCAGACGCATATTCCCTGTGCGCCAGGCGACAGTATTACCATCCGCAAAAAAGCCCATAAACTGAAGCTGATTCACCCCAAAGGTCACAATTTCTATGAAATTTGCCGGACTAAACTGGGCTGGAGTAGCAACCTGGGGGATTAAGTATGCACCAGGGTTACGATTTAATCGGTGATATTCACGGCTGTGGCGAAACGCTGATCGAATTGCTGGAGCAAATGGGCTACAGCAAGCGCGGCGGCGTGTACCAGCACCCGAAGCGTAAGGTTGTTTTTCTCGGTGATATCGTCGATCGCGGACCGCATATCCGCCTTGCCTGTCACGTTGTGCGTGACATGGTGGATGCCGGTCATGCCGACATTGTAATGGGAAATCACGAATACAATGTGGTGACCTATTGCACCGAAGCACCGCCGGGCATGCGCCAGCCTTTTCTGCGTCCGCACACTAAGCGCAACAGCTTTATTGTTGAACAGACGCTGGAGCAGTTTGCAAATTATCCGCACGAGTTTAATGAATTCCTCGACTGGTTTATCGATCTGCCGCTGTTCCTCGATTATGAGCACTTCCGCGTGGTTCACGCCTGCTGGGATCAGGCCATGATTGACGAATATCTGCGCCGTTATGGCGACAATAAACTGCACCGCAATATGCTCGCTGAATCGGTGAATACCAGCTCGTTTATTTATAAATTTCTCGACCGTATGCTGCGTGGCACATCACTGAAATTACCCGATGGCCGTTCTATGACGGCCAAAGATGGCATGGTGCGGCAGTTTTTCCGCACCAAATTCTGGGAAGGTGACCCGGAGCGTTACAGCGATGTGGTGTTCCAGCCTGATCCGCTGCCGGATGATATTGAACACGCTTTATTAAGCGGTGAAGAACGCGACCAGTTGTTGTTTTACGGCCCGCAGGAAAAACCGCTGTTTATTGGCCACTACTGGATGCAGGGTTTACCTGCGCCCATTGTGCCTAATATCGCCTGTCTTGATTACAGTGCGGTTAAATACGGACGTCTTGCCGCGTACCGTATGGATACCGAACGCAGTTTGCAGCCGGGTAAATTTACCTGGGTGCGGGTAGAAAAGAGCGAGCGCTGATGGAGCCTGTGCTGGTATTGGTTGCACCGGCTGGTGTGGATTTATCGCCGCTGACTCAGCGTCTCTGGGCCGAACGAATAGCGCACAGAGTTATTGATCAGGCGGATGGTCAGCAGTGTTTATACCTGGCCGATGGCCGTCATGCGCCGCAGGTTAAGCAGTGGCTGGAAGAATGGCAGGCCGGGCAGATTACTCCGCTGCCTGCTGAAGCGGTTGAACCTAAACTCTGGCAGGGATTGCTGCAGTTGCTGGCAACACCGCTGAGCACCTTCATTTTATTGCTGTTACCGGCCGTTTTTATCTGGATGCATTTTTCTGCCGACTGGCAGCACTGGCTGAGTGCCGGGGCAGAATACTGGCCTGAGCAGCGTTTCAGCCTTGCTGTGTACTGGCAATTAGGTGTCTGGGAATTATGGCGGCCAACCTTGCTGCATTTTTCCGTTTTGCACCTGCTGTTTAATTCCCTCTGGTGGTGGATTCTGGCCAGAAGGGTAGAGCAACATGAGGGGGTTATGCCTCTGCTGGTTTTGCTGCTGGTTTGCGGTCTTATTGGCAATATGGTGCAGTGGTGGTATGCCGGGCCGGCCTTTGGCGGGATTTCCGGCGTCACTCTGGGATTGCTTGGCTGGGTTGGTTTTCGTCAGCGCCGGCGCAATATCGATTACCGCATTCCGCGTATGTTATTACCGGTCATGGTGGGCTGGTTGTTGCTCACCATCAGTGCCGATACCCTAGTGCCGGGATTATCCGGTACCGCGCATGGAGCGCATTTAGGCGGACTGATCAGTGGTTTTATTCTGGCTATGCTGTGGCCGGTTAAAACCGTCAGCCGTGATACTGAATTTAAGTAAGAAAAGACGCTGCCGCTGTGTGCAGGTCTGTGATGAGGTTGCTATGACACTTGAACAACTTATTAAATCCCTGACGCCTGAGATCTACCAGAATCTGCGTAATGCGGTAGAGCTGGGACGCTGGCCTGATGGCCGTAAGCTGGAGCCTCAGCAGCGGGAGCTGTGCATGGAAGCCATCATTCATTATGAACAGATTCACGACCTGCCGGCGGAGCAGCGCGTGGGTTATATGGAAGATGCCTGTAAATCCTCAGGTAAAGATGATCACGACGATGTTCAGACGCTGACCCTGCAGTAATTTATGACTCAGATTCTGGCCAGTGGCCTTATCAGTAAAATGGCCCTGCAGGCCGGCGAACACGACGATGTGGTGAAGTATCAACTGGTGCTGGACGATCAGCGGCTGGATTTAAATCCGCTGATTGGCCGTCATATTGAAATGACCTACAGCGGTGCCATTCATTGCAGCCATTGCGGTCGACGCACTAAAACCAGCTTCAGTCAGGGCTATTGTTATCCTTGTTTTACCTCGCTGGCGCAATGTGATTCCTGCATGATGAGTCCGGAAAAATGCCATTTTTCGGCGGGTACCTGTCGCGAGCCTTCGTGGGCGGAGCAGGTGTGCTTTAACGATCATATTGTCTATCTGGCGAATTCTTCCGGATTAAAAGTGGGCATTACCCGGGCCACACAAATGCCGGTGCGCTGGCTGGATCAGGGCGCAGCACAGGCGTTACCGATTGCGCGGGTTAAAAATCGCCGCTTGTCTGGTTTGATTGAAGATTTACTGCGTTCGCAGGTAGCGGATAAAACCAACTGGCGCACCTTGCTGAAAGGCCCGGCCGCTGCTCTGGATTTAGCAGCAGAGCGCGACCGCCTGCTGAGCGAATTTGCCCAGCCGCTGGCGGAAATCGAACAGCGCGAAGGAGTGGGCAGTGTGCAGCTTCTGAACGACGCTGATGTCTGGCAGTTTGAATATCCGGTCAGTCAGTATCCAAACAAAATCAGCAGTTTTAATTTTGATAAAAACCCTCAGGTCAGCGGTCGTCTGCTGGGCCTTAAGGGGCAGTATTTAATACTGGATGGTGGTGTGATTAATTTACGTAAATTCAGCTCATACCATATTTCATTTGCGTTAAAGGATTAAGTCTATGCGTGATGCACAGCCAACAGCCATTTATCTGAAAGACTATCAGCAGCCGGATTACTGGATTGAACGCACAGAGCTGACCTTTGAGTTGCAGGATGAATATACCCTGGTCACCGCGCTGCTGGATCTGGTGCGCAATGATCAGGCAGCGGATGGCGCTGATTTGCTGCTTGCCGGTCAGGATCTGGAACTGATCAGTCTGGTACTGGATGGTCAGACTCTGACCACCGGACAATATGAGCTGGGTGATGAAAGCCTGACCGTGAAAGGCGTACAGCAGCGCTCGCAACTGGAAATCAAAACCCGGATTTATCCGGCAAAAAATACCGCCCTCGAAGGTTTGTACCGTTCCGGTGGTATGTATTGCACCCAGTGTGAAGCCGAAGGTTTCCGCCGCATTACCTATTATCTCGACCGTCCGGATGTGATGTCGGTTTTTACCACGCACATTATTGCCGATGCGGCGCAATTTCCGGTGCTGTTATCTAACGGCAATCTGATTGCTGACAGCGTTGATAATGGTCTGCATAAAGTGACCTGGCAGGACCCGCATAAAAAACCCGCCTATCTGTTTGCACTGGTAGCCGGTGATTTACGCGTTAAAGAAGACCGCTTTACCACCATGAGCGGGCGTGATGTGGTGCTGAAAATTTTTGTTGAGCCACAGAATATCGATAAAACCGATTATGCCCTCGACGCGTTAAAACGTTCCATGCGCTGGGATGAAGAAGTGTATGGCCGTGAATACGATCTGGATATTTTTATGATCGTTGCCGTCGATGACTTCAATATGGGGGCAATGGAAAATAAAGGGCTGAATATTTTTAATTCATCCTGTGTGCTGGCTAACCCGGCGACCGCCACCGATGCGGCCTACCAGCGTATTGAAGCCATTGTTGCGCACGAATATTTCCATAACTGGTCAGGTAACCGCGTCACCTGTCGTGACTGGTTTCAGCTGAGTCTGAAAGAAGGTTTTACAGTATTCCGTGACGCCTGCTTCTCGGCCGATATGAATTCCGCCACGGTTAAGCGTATTGAAGACGCAAACATTATGCGCACCGTACAGTTTGCCGAAGACGGTGGGCCGATGGCGCACCCGGTGCAGCCGGATTCTTTTATCGAAATTTCCAACTTCTACACCGTGACCATTTATGAAAAAGGTGCAGAAGTGGTCGGTATGCTGCACAAAATTCTCGGTAAAGACGGTTTCCGTAAAGGCTCCGATCTGTATTTTGACCGCCACGATGGCCAGGCCGTTACCATTTATGATTTTGTGCAGGCGATGGAAGACGCTAACGGCGTTGATCTGACCCTGTTCAAACGCTGGTATAAACAGGCGGGTACGCCGGTTGTGACGGTGAACAGTGAATACGATGCGGACGCTCAGCAGTTGCGTCTGACTCTGACTCAGCACTGCCCGGATACACCGGGGCAAAGTAACAAACTGCCGCAATGGATTCCGGTGCAGCTGGGTCTGATTGGTGCTGATGGCAAGGATTTGGTGATTCAGGTTGAGCCGGCGTCCGCCTGGACAGAAAGCAGTCAGGTGCTGCATCTGACCGAAGCTGAACAAACCTTTGTTTTCAGTGGTGTTGCAGAACAACCACGCTTATCGCTGTTCCGTGATTTCTCCGCACCGGTGAAAGTGGAGTTCGAACAATCCGCCGACGATCTGCTGTTTTTACTGCAGCATGACAGCGATGGCTTTAACCGCTGGGATGCCGGACAGCGTCTGCTGTTGAGCTGGATTAATGCTGCCCAACAGGGCAATTTTGAATTACGCCCGGAGGTACGTGAAGTTTTTGCCCGTCTGCTGGCTGATGAATCACTCGATCCGGCGATGGTCAGCTGTCTGCTGACACTGCCATCGGAAGCCTATGTGGCTGAGTTCTCTGCCGAGGTCGATCCGCTGGCGATTCATGCGGCGCGTAAACAGGTGCAGCAGGCGATTGCTGAATCGCTGAGTGAAGAATTTGCCGCCTGTTATCAGCGTCTGCAGTCAACTGCGCCTTATGCACCAGAACCGGCACAGATGTCGGCGCGCAGTCTGAAAAACCTGGCGCTGGCGTATTGGGTGAAAGGCAGTGCCGCAGGTCTGCAGCAGGCCGTCAGCCAGTATCGCAGCGCCGATAATATGACCGATCAGATGGCCGCGCTGGTGGCGGTGGTCAACAGTGGTGATGCCGCACAGGCTGAACAGTTGCTGGCGGATTTTTATCAGCAGTGGTCACAGGATGCGCTGGTGGTGAATCAGTGGCTGTCGGTGCAGGCCGGTTCGGCGGAGCTGGGTAAGGTGGAATTTATTCAGCAGCTTCTGGCACATACCGCCTTCGATTGGCGTAACCCGAATAAGGTACGCTCGGTATTGGGGGCATTTGCCAATCAGGCTCTCTGTCATTTTCATCGTGAAGATGGTGCCGGCTACCGTTTACTGGCCGATGCGGTATTGCGTCTGAATGACAGTAATCCGCAGATCGCCGCACGTCTGTTGACACCGCTGACCAAGTGGCGCCGTCTGGTACCCTCATTATCGGAGTTGATGAAAGCCGAGTTGCAACGCATTATGCAGCATGGCGCTTTGTCCAAAGACGTGTATGAGGTTGTCAGCAAGAGTTTGATTTGAGCATCGCTGCAAGTTTCTTTATTCTTGCTTCGGGGAAGATTGCCGCACTCTGCGGTGTAGTTGAGGTCGCATAATGAAAAAAAATAAGTGGATAGCGGCTGGTGCATTGGCGTTGGCGTTTGTAATGCCGGCGGCAATGGCGGCAGTATCCGTCAAAGAAGCGGATCGCCTGAAAGGGGAACTGACACCGCTGGGAGCTGAACGAAGTGGTAATGGCAGTGATATTCCGCCCTGGCGTGGTGGTCTGAGTCTGCCACCGGTGGGCTACAGCAAGCCTGGCCAGCACCATATTGATCCGTACGCTAAAGATAAACCGCTGTTTGTTATTACTGCGGCCAATATGAAGCAGTATGCGGAATACCTGACGCCGGGTCAGAAAGAATTGTTTAAGGTGTATCCGGATACTTTTAAAATGCCGGTCTATGAGACCCGTCGTACGGCAGCTGCGCCTGAGTGGGTGTACGAAAACACCTATAAAAACGCTATCCGCGCTGAGCTGAATAAAGACGGCAACGGTCTTATGTACGCTTATGGCGGCATTCCTTTCCCTATTGCCAAAAACGGTCTGGAAGCCATCTGGAACCACGTGACCCGCTGGCGTGGTATTTATTTAACCCGCCGCGCTTCTGAAATTGCCGTACATGTTGATGGTGATTTCTCGCTGGTAACGGTGCAGCAGGAGGTTGAATTCAATTTCTACCGCCGCGATAAAAGCATCGAAGACCTGAACAATATTCTGTTCTATTACCTGTCATTTACCAAAGCCCCGGCGCGTCTGGCGGGTGGTGCGGTATTGGTTCATGAAACCCTGAACCAGGTGGATGAAGCCCGTCAGGCCTGGGGTTATAACGCAGGTCAGCGTCGTGTACGCCGTGCACCTAACCTGGCTTACGATACCCCGATTGCCGCGGCTGATGGTCTGCGTTACGCCGATGATACTGATATGTATAACGGTGCTCCGGATCGTTACAACTGGAAGCTGTTGGGTAAAAAGGAAATCTATATTCCTTATAACAGCTACAAGCTCAGCTCGAATAAAGTCAGCTATAAAGATCTGATCAAGCCGGGCCATCTGAATCCTGATTACACCCGCTATGAAAAACACCGCGTGTGGGTTGTTGAAGCAACCCTGAAAGAAGGTATGCGTCATGTGTACCACAAGCGTGTGTTCTACCTGGATGAAGATACCTGGGGGGTTGCTGTGGCCGATCAGTACGATTCCGCCGGTGATCTCTGGCGTGTGAACATGGCGTACATGAAGACCTATTACGAATTACCGGTAACCTGGACCACCATGGATGTGTTCCATGATCTGAAAGCCAAACGTTACCATGTGCAGGGGCTGGATAATGAAGAAGCGGGGACCATTGACTATACCAATGAACCTCCGGGAGATCGTTATTTCACTCCGGCAGAATTGCGCCGTCGCGGTAAGCGCTGATCGGATAAACGAACGGATGAGTTTTACTCATCCGTTCTTGCATTTAAGGGTCAAAACAGAGGATTTTTCCCTTACATTCTGTAACAACTGGACGTTAGTCAATGATAAATCAGTCGGCTAGACTAGCCGCCTTCCGACATTACTATAAAAACGGAGCTCCTTATGTTTTCTGATTTGGTTCAGTCTTCCGCTCGTGCTACGGGAAGAGCGCTGGCGATAGGCTTTACCCGTATTGGGTTGATTCTTGGCGTTATACTCAGCGCTGTTTCAGCTCAGGCTGCCTGGCAAGACCCCCTTAATACTCCGGCATTACAGACTCAGCGTGCTCACCAGACACTGCTGCTGGATGTTGTCCGTGCCGACAGTCGCCTGATTGCAGTGGGCTCTCACGGCCACATTGTCTACTCTGACGACGACGGTTTGACCTGGGCGCAGGCTAAGGTACCGGTGTCGGTGACTCTTACCGCTGTTTATTTCCCGTCCGGTGATTACGGCTGGGCGGTTGGTCATGATGGTGTCATTCTTTACTCCTCTGACGCTGGTAAAACCTGGGTTAAGCAGTTTGATGGCTATCTGGCAAACGATGCCATTGTTGCCGCTGCAACCAAATCCAAAGAGCGCGCTCAGGATCAGCTTGAAGCCGCTGAGGCTGCCGGTGATGACGTTGCTATCGAAGAAGCTGAAATGGCTCTGGAAACGGCGACTTATGCCCTGCAGGATGCTCAGTACGATCAGAGCACCGGCTCAACCAAACCTTTCCTGGATGTGTGGTTCTACGATGCCAAGCGCGGTTATGCGGTTGGTGCTTATGGCATGTTCTTTTATACCCAGGATGGCGGTACCACCTGGGAAGACGTGTCTTCACGCTTGCCGAACCCGGATCGCCTTCACCTGAATGCGATTGCTATGGTTGGCCCACGCTCACTGGCCATGGTTGGCGAGATGGGCATGATTCTGCGATCCGATGATCTGGGCCAGAGCTGGCACACCATGGATTCGCCGTATGAAGGCTCTTTGTTTGGTCTGATTGCAGCCGGCGACAAGCAGATTATGTTCGGTCTGCGTGGTCATGTGTTCAGCTCCGTCGATGGTGGTATCAGCTGGGATGAAAAGCTGACCGGCAGTGAACAGACTCTGCTGGCCGGTATTGTTGGCCGTAAGCATACGCTGCTGGTGGGTAATGGCGGCGCGTTAGTCATGTTTGATGCTCAGTTACAGAATCCTCGGGCATCGATTCTTGAAGGGCGTAAGGCTTTTGCTGCTGTGGCAGAAACATCCGATGGAAACTTTATCATTGTTGGCGAGGCGGGGGTTAAGCGCCTGAATGCGGCCGGCGAGTTGATTGATCAGAGCATTAGCATGGCGGCGGGAGACTTTTAATCATGGCCGAACAAAAGCATCATTTTTCTACCGAGCCGGAACATTACATTCTGTCGAAAGAGACAGAGCCGGCGTTAGAGCGCATTCTGTTTAATAACCGTATGCTGGTTATGATCGTCCTGGGTCTGCTGACTCTGCTGTTTGCCTATGGCCTGACCAAGGTAAAACTGGACTCCAGCATCGAGAAGTACATTCCGCTGAATCACACCTTTATCCAGAATTATCTGGTGCATAAAGATGATATGAAGAGCGGTGTCGCCAATGTGAAGATTTCGATCGAAGCAATGGAAGGCGATATTTTCACCAAAGACTATATGGAAACCCTGAGCCAGATTAACGATGAAGTATTCTTCGTTAAAGGCGTTGACCGTTCCGGTATGCAGTCTCTGTGGACGCCGAATACCCGCTGGACGGAAGTAACGGAAGAAGGTTTTCAGGGCGGCCCGGTGATTCCGAGCACCTACGACGGTGGTCCGGAAAGTCTGGAACAGGTACGTCAGAACGTGCTGAAATCCGGTCAGGTTGGTCGTCTGGTATCCAACGATTTCCGCTCATCCATTATCGATGTGCCACTGGTTGAGTACGATCCGGAAACGGGTGAGAAACTGAGTTATCAGAAGTTCTCTCAGGATCTGGAAGATAAAATCCGCGCCAAATACGGCAATGATAAGTACCGTATTTACATCACCGGTACGCCGAAAAAACTGGGTGATCTGCTGGATGGCGCAAAATCCATTGCCTATTTCTTCCTCGCGGCGATGGTGATGACCGCCATCCTGCTGTACCTGTATTCCCGCTGCCCGAAAGGCACTCTGGTGCCTATCGTCGCGTCACTGATTGCCGTTGTCTGGCAGCTGGGTGCGCTGGCACTGCTGGGTTATACCATTGACCTGTACTCCGTATTGGTACCTTTCCTGGTATTCGCGATCGGTATCAGTCACGCGGTACAGATTATTAACGGTATCGCTATCGAGTCCGGTAAAGGTGCTGACAAACTGCAGGCCGCACGTCAGGCATTCCGTGGTCTGTATGTGCCGGGTATGCTGGCTCTGTTGTCTGACGCCATGGGCTTCCTGACGCTGCTGTTTATTGATATCGGCGTAATTCAGGAACTGGCGATTGCTGCGAGTATTGGTGTGGCGATGATTATCGTGACCAACCTGGTGCTGCTGCCAATCGTGATGTCCTTTATTGGTATCAGCGAAGCCGGTGTTCGCCATGCGAAGAAAACCGAAAAGTCTGAGCCAAAACTGTGGAAGGCAATGTCTTACTTTGCCAACCCGAAAGTGGCGCCATTCCCGATTGTGATTGCAATTGTTATGGCCATCTTCGGTTATCAGATGAGTCAGGATCTGAAAATCGGTGACCTGGATAAAGGTGCGCCGGAATTACGTGCTGATTCCCGCTACAACCTCGATAACGATTTTATGGTATCCAACTATTCAACCAGTTCTGATGTTCTGGTGGTGATGGTTGAAACCGCTAAAGAGCAGTGCAACAGCTTCAAGGTAATGGACGCCGTTGACCGCTTTATGTGGTACATGGAAAACGTTCCGGGTGTGCAGTCCACAACTTCACTGGTAACCGTCTCCAAGCTGGTTACCAAGGCGATGAACGAGGGCAACCTGAACTGGTCTGCGCTGTCGCGTAACCAGACCATTCTGAATACTTCAATTCAGCGTGCACCAAGCAGCCTGCTGAACCCTAACTGTTCTATGGCGCCGGTGATTGTTTACCTGAATGACCATAAAGCCGAGACTCTGGAAACCGCCGTTGCGGCCGTAGAGGAATTTAAGGCGCAGTACGACGACAATATTGACGAGAAGTATTTCGGCTACACCATTGCCGAAATCGAGCAGGCAATTGCCGATAAAGAAATCGACTCTGTACCTGTGCGCTTCCAGCTGGCATCCGGTAACGCCGGTATCGAAGCGGCCACGAACCAGGTAATCGCGGATGCGCAGGATACGATGCTGATCTTCGTTTACGTTGTGGTCTTTGTGCTGTGTTTTATGACCTTCCGCTCGTTCACTGCGGTGGCCTGTATCCTGATTCCGCTGGCACTGACTTCAGTGCTGAGCCAGGCGCTGATGACCTATCTGGGCATTGGTGTGAAGGTTGCGACATTGCCTGTGATCGCGCTGGGTGTGGGTATCGGTGTTGACTACGGTATTTATATCTACAGTCGTCTGGAAGTGATGATTATTGCCGGTAAAACGCTGCAGGAAGCTTTCCTGGAGACGCTGAAATCAACCGGTAAAGCGGTAAGTTTCACCGGTGTTACCCTGGCAATTGGTGTGGCAACCTGGATTCTGTCACCAATTAAATTCCAGGCCGACATGGGTATTCTGCTGACCTTTATGTTCCTGTGGAACATGCTGGGTGCCTTGATTCTGCTGCCGGCTCTGGCGCATTATCTGCTCAGCCCGCAACGCATTATTGCCCGTCATAAAGCACGCCACGGGGATATTCCTCCGGCAGGCTGAATGACAGAGAATTAAAACGGTGGCGCTGCCACCGTTTTTTTTGTCTTTTTCTTTCAGGGAAACAGAAATGAAAAGAAGGATACCGAAATGAAAAGTCCTCTGGGATTAAGCGCCGATTTGCCAGTCGCTGATCTGGTCAGCGAAGCTGTTTCGCTGCTGTGGTTAAAGCGTACTGCTGTGATCAGAATGTTTTTGCCGGCCATGCTGATTCTGGCGCTGGTCGACTGGAGCAGTTCCGTTTTTCTGGCAGAGGATGATTACATTAATCAGTTTGGTTTTCTGATTATATCGCTTCTGCTGAGTGTTGTTTTTGCTACCTCCTGCCATCGTTTTACGCTGTTGCCACAAGAGAAATGGGATGCCAATGCATTGCATGGTATGCGCCGTGAAGAGTTTCGTTATTTGCTGCGCGGATTGTTGCTGGGCGTGATTGCGATGGTGATTTTTTTCTGCACCATGCTGATTGCCATGCTGCTGTTGGGCAAGGATGATGCCTGGTTGGGTGCGGTTATTGGCGTGTTACCAGCGCTTTATATCTGGTCACGGCTGTCGGTAACCCTGCCGGAGCTGGCGCTGGGGCAGAAGACCGACCTTAAGCGGGCCTGGTTGTTAAGCGAAGGGAATGGCACGCGCCTGGTTCTGGTGGTGTTTATTGTACCGGTAGCTATGGCGTCGCCGTTTTTGATGCTGTTTATGCTCGATCATTCAGCGCTGCGTTATCTGGCGGCTTTTGGCACTTATATTACCAGTCTGATTTCGCTGGTGATGCTGTCGCTGTCTTATCGCTTTTTGCTGGATTTTTACGAGCCGCAAACCGCAGTATCTGAATCTGAAGCTGCCGATCAGCCGGGAAGCTCAGACTTTGATGCCTGAGTTGCATGTTGCGCTCTGATTAAAACCTGCTTATGCAGGTTTTTTTATGGATTTTTTTAATTCTCTGGCAGGCTTTGCGTGTAACCGCTGAGCCGGCAATAATGCCCATTCATTTAACAACAGACAGTGCTCATGAGACTCGGCGATATTTCAGTAGCTTATGTGGAATTGATGGCCCGTGCAGTAGAAGAACGTGGTGCCCGGCCTCAGGCTGTATTGGCTCAGTATCAGCTGGATGAGATAAAGCTGGCATCACCGGATGCACGTATCAGCATTCCGCGTTTTATGCGTATGGGCCATGCCTGTATTCAGGAATTTTCAATGCCCTGGCTGGGACTGGAGATGGGCCGTCTGACCTCACCTCCGGCGATGGGCCTGGCGGGTTTGCTGGCACAGAGTGCTGCTGATATCCGCAGTGCCTGCCGTGCATTAACGGAATATGAATTATTGTCGAGCTTTAATGCCCGTGGCCGTTCGCAGTTTCTGCTGGAAAAGGGCAGGGGCGTTGCGCAGTTTTATTCCATTAGTCCGTATAACGAATACAACCTGTTTGTCGTTGATTCGGTATTGTCAGGCTGGAACCGCTTTATGCAGTTGCTCAGTGGCCGTAATGACCTGCTGGCAAGGGTTGAATTTGAATTTTCGGCACCGGCTTATCGGGAGCGTTACAGCGAAATCTTTCAGTGCGAGGTTCATTTTGGTGCAGAGCGTAATGCGGTTGTGCTGCATGACTGGGCGCTGGATCTGCCGGTTCAGCAGCGTTGTGCATCGACGTATTCGGCATTAAAGCAACTGGCGGACCGCGAGCTGGAGCGGGTGCGCCTCGGTTTAACTTTCCGTGAACTGACAGAGCGCGCCATTGGCCCGCTGTTAAACGGTCAGACGCCAACCCTTGAGCAAGTCGCACAGCGGCTGAATATGGCGCCCTGGACGGTCAGGCGGCGTTTAACCGATGAGGGGTGCAGCTTTCAGCAGGTATTAAATGATACGCGGCGGGATCTTGCGGTGAGCTATGTGCGGGATACGTCGCTGACTCTGGGTGAAATAGCCTATGTATTAGGCTTCGGATCAGCGACGGCATTTCAGCGGGCATTCAAACGCTGGACTGGCGAGGCGCCAGGGCGTTTCCGCGAACGGTCGGGCAGAGCTTACATCTCTACCGCGTCGTCCACGTCGTCTTCGTAGTCGTCAAAACCGACTTCCAGAAGATCTTCGATGTAGTCAGACATAACTACCTCCATGTTCAGGATTATTGTTGTGGTTGTTTTACGTTAAGCACACCCTGTGCCAGAACGTACAACTGCAAGCGCTTCTTCAGAGCATGAATCTCTCTTAAAGTTCCTGTGTTCAGATCATTCAGCGCTAAGGCAGGCGTAAGTTAATTCTGTACTGTTACAGCAAGATGAAAACCGATGATTACTAGGAAAGGCAGATCAGAGAGGATACGTGCGAATCGGACAGAGGAAATCGGAGGATCTTTCAATACCAAGAGTGCGCCAGAGCGAACAGTTGGTTGGTACAGCTAAAGTAAAACGTTTTTAAAATGGCGGACTGGACGGGACTCGAACCCGCGACCCCCGGCGTGACAGGCCGGTATTCTAACCAACTGAACTACCAGTCCGCTGATACCAATCTTAAAGATCGTTCTTTAAGAATGATGGTGGGTGATGACGGGATCGAACCGCCGACCCTCTGCTTGTAAGGCAGATGCTCTCCCAGCTGAGCTAATCACCCAAAATGTGTCACTAAATTTTGTCACTTAACTGCAATCATTACCTGTCAGGGTAATGAAATGGCGGACTGGACGGGACTCGAACCCGCGACCCCCGGCGTGACAGGCCGGTATTCTAACCAACTGAACTACCAGTCCACTCTGTATCATTCACAAGGAATGATGGTGGGTGATGACGGGATCGAACCGCCGACCCTCTGCTTGTAAGGCAGATGCTCTCCCAGCTGAGCTAATCACCCAAATTCTGTATGAAAAATGGCGGACTGGACGGGACTCGAACCCGCGACCCCCGGCGTGACAGGCCGGTATTCTAACCAACTGAACTACCAGTCCATATTTTCATACGACCCTTACGGATCATTCACTTGTGCAGCTTTGGTGGGTGATGACGGGATCGAACCGCCGACCCTCTGCTTGTAAGGCAGATGCTCTCCCAGCTGAGCTAATCACCCCCTGCAAAGTGAGTGGGCATTCTACTCACGCGGATCTTTATGTCAACGCTATTTCTGAGATTTTTTTGATTTTTTTCAGTAACTTGCGGAAATTCTTCAAAAAATCGGCCGCTGTCCGGAAAGACACCGGCCGATTGTATAAAGCCTGATCAGGCTGAGGGTTGAGTGCTGTTTTCACCGACAACAGGCATTTGCCGGGTCTGCAGGTGACGTTTCTCACCTAAAACCAATAAACAGGGGGTCAGAATCAGCGTCAGTACGGTGGCGAAGGTCAGGCCGCCGGCAATGGCGGTCGATAGCTGTGTCCACCACTGCGAGGACGGCGCGCCCACGCTAAAGTGCTGATTGAGGATGTCGATGTTCCACTGCATCACCATTGGCAGCAGGCCGACCACGGTGGTAATGGCGGTCAGCAAAACCGGACGCAGGCGCTGGGCGCCGGTACGCAGGGCGGCATCAACCGGGTCGAGCCCCTGATGTATCAGCTGGTTATAGGTATCGATCAGAACGATATTGTTGTTCACCACAATACCGGCGAGGGCAATCACACCAACGCCGCTCATGACGATGCCAAACGGCTCGCCACGGATCATCAGGCCAAACAGTACGCCAACAATGGACAGGATGATCGCACTCATAATCAGACCGGCCTGGTAGAAGCTGTTGAACTGGGTCACCAGAATGGTGGCCATCAGGAACAGGGCGATACCAAAGGCTTTGCCGAGGAAGTCGCCGGTTTCGGCCATTTTCTCGAAATCACCACGGAAACGCGGTTCAACACCGGCACTGCGCCAGTCGAGGTCTTTGATCTTTTCCCCCAGCTGTTTGATCTTATCGGTGGCGTTCACGCCTTCGGTGACGTTGGCGGTTAAGCGATAGCGGCGCTTGCCATCGATGCGCACAATATCGCCCGATTTAGGCACGGCATTACGCTGCATAAAGTTGCTGACCGGCACCAGACCATAAGGCGTGCTGATATTAAAGGCTTCAAACTGATCAATGCTGCGGGTCTGCAGCGGATAGCGCAGCAGAATCTCAACTTCGTCATCACTGAAATCCGGCTGGAAGGTGCCGACTTTCTGGCCACCGGTAATCATACGGATCATGGCGCCGGTACTGGCGATATCGGTGCCGTAGCGGGTGGCTTCCTCGCGGTCAATCTGCAGTTGCCATTCAATGCCTTCCAGCGGCCGGTCGTCGCGTACGTCTTTCAGTTCCGGGTCGGCTTCGAAGATGGTTTTGACCTCTTCCAGCAGCGGCACCATGGCTTCATTGCTGGCGGCGGTAAACTGCAGCTGAATATCGGCACCGGCTGCCGGCCCGCCTTTTTTCTTCTGCGTTTCAATGATGATGCCGGCAATATCGGCCGTGCGGTGTTCAATGTCGGCCAGAATGCGGTTGGCTGAGCGGCGGTGTTCCCAGTTCACCAGCTCGATCTGAATACGGCCAATGACATCGGCGGCGGAATCAGAAGGGGCTTTAACGAAAGTGGCGGTGTACAGCGACTGAATTTCAGCCATATCGAAAATACGTTTTTCTACCTGCTGCACCAGCTGTTCACGTTCAAGCAGCGACAGGTTGCCGCGTGCGCGGACATCGACCATGCCGATGTCGGCGTCTACATCAGGGAAAAACTCGACGCCATTTCCCAGTGCGGCGTAGAGCACAAAAGAGCCGATCAGGGCGGCGATGGCCATGCCCAGTACCTGCAGCGGGTGTTTCAGGGCTTTCGCCAGCAGGCGCACATAACCGCCGGTAAAGCCTTTCAGTTCGTCAAAGCGGCCCTGTTCGGCGGCTTCAATTGCACTGAGGGCGCCGCTGTTGTGGTGGCCGTCACGGCCCATTACTGCGCCGATGGTCGGCACCACAATCAACGCCATAATCAGCGAAGCACTCAGGGTGTAAAGCAGGGTCAGCGGCAGGAATTTCATAAATTCGCCGGTGGTGCCGGGCCAGAACAGCAGCGGCAGAAAGACAGCCAGAGTCGTGGCTGTCGAGGCGATAATTGGCCAGGCCATGCGCTTGGCCGCTTCGCTGTAAGCCTGCAGTTTGGTCGCGCCTTCGGCCAGGCGGCGGTCAGCGTACTCGGTCACAACAATAGCACCGTCAACCAACATGCCGACGGACAGGATCAGCGAGAACAGCACCACCATATTCAGGGTGTAGCCCATCATGCTGAGTACAATCAGCGCCATCAGAAACGCGCCGGGAATGGCCATGCCGACCATCAGTGAGCTTCGCAGGCCGAGGCTGCCGAGCACCAGAATCATTACCAGTAATGTTGCTACCAGAACGTTATTGAACAGATCGTTGAGCATTTCTTTGATCTGTACCGATTCGTCCTGAGTGATGCCAACATCAATACCCGCCGGCCAGTAGGGTTTCACCTCATTGATGATGCTTTTGACCTGATCAAGGGTATCAATAATGTTGGAGCCGATGCGCTTTTTGATCTCCAGCGTGACCGCGGGCTTACCATTTACCCGCGCGGCATTTTTACGGTCTTTGTAAGCCAGGCGGCCGACCGCAATATCCTGAAACAGCACCACGGTATCGCCATCGGCTTTGACCGGCAGCTTGAGAATATCGGGGATGTTTTCAATCAGGCCGGGCACTTTAACGCCAAAACGTCCGGCGCCGGTATCCAGATCCTCGCTGGCGACCAGCTGGTTATTATTGCCCACCAGACGTGCCAGATCGTTAAACGACAGGTTGTAGTTATCCATACGCGCCGGGTCGACGATAATCTCGGCGATTTCGTCACGCTTACCCTGAATCGTGGCTTCGAGTACGCCGGGCAGGGCTTCGAGACGATCCTGCAGGTCTTCAGCGACGGCATAAAGCGCCGATTCATTCACTTCGCCGGACAGCGTCACCACCATCACCGGGAACAGGGCGACGTTAATTTCTTTTACCTTGGGTTCTTTGCTGTCGGTGGGCAGCTCGCCTTTGGCGTCATCCACTTTCTGGCGAACATCCAGCAGCGCCTGATCGATATCGACGTCGGTATAAAATTCCAGCGTGATCGACAGATGGCCACTGGTGGCGGTAGACACCATTTCTTTCATGCCGTCGAGGGAGCGCAGCTCTTTTTCCAGTGGTTTGTAAATCAGGGCGTCGGCATCTTCCGGCGAGATACCGTCATGGGTCACCGAGACGTATACAAAGGGTACGGTGATGTCCGGATTACTTTCTTTCGGGATATTGATCAGTGTGCTGATGCCTATCAGGGCGATCAGGCAGAACAGCATCAGTACCGTGCGCGAACGCTGCAGGGATGCATCAATCAGCGAGTTCATATCTTACCCCGCGCTTAATGCAGTGGCGTCAGCGTCGTCTTTCGGCGCTTCCGGCTGGGCACTGATTTCGCTGTCCTGCATATAGACAGGCTCAACCTGCTGACCGTATTCAACAAAGCCCTGACCAACGGTGATGATGTTGGCCTCAGACCCCAGACCGTAGACCCAGATGCCTTTGTTGTCGGCTTTCAGCAGGTTGACGCTGCGGAAGACCACGCGATTCTGTTCATCAATGCCTTTAAGCCCCAGTTGGCCTTCATCGTCCAGAATCAGCAGTGCTGGAGAAATAAAGTAGGCGTAGGTCGCCGGCTGCGGAATATGCAGTTTGGCGGTCAGGCCGCTGGTCATACTGCCGCCCGGGTTGCTGATTTCCAGCTCGAGTGGAAAGGTGCGGGTCTTGGCATCGGCTTCGGCGGCGATAAAACGTACCCGGCCATCGACGCGGTCGCCATTGATCAGCTCGGCATAGCCCGCATCGCCGATATTAATGTCGGCGGCGTCACGTTCGGACACCTGGCCTTTAACCAGAAACGGAGAGAAATCGAGTACGGTCAGTAAAGGCGAACTGTCTTTAACGAAATCGCCAATCTCAACCATGCGCTGGTCAACAATACCGGTAAAGGGGGCGCGGATTTTGGTGGCATTGAGCTGGATGCGGGCGTTGGTCAGTTCGGCTTCGGCATTGGCCAGCGCAGTAGCTGCCTGTGCCAGTTGTGATTCATTAGCCAGGCCGCGTTCACTCAGCTGACGGGCGCTGCGGGCCTCAAGCTGGCGTTGCTTCAGATTGGCTTCCGCCTGCTTTACCCGAGCCGGCCAGTCGCGGGCATCGAGTTCCAGCAGCAGTTCACCTTTTTTAACCGCGGCACCTTTATCTTTATGGATGGCGATCACTTTGCCGCGGATTTCCGATTTCAGTTCAACCCGGCGGTTGGCCGCGGTGTGGGCCGAAATGGTGATATTGCGGTTGACCAGTTCACCCTGCATGCGCTCAACCTGTACCCGGGTCAGGCCACTGTCCATTACCAGCGGGCGTGGGTTTTCAAACTCAGTATCGCTGCTGAGGGAGCCGGCTCCCATCCAGATAAACAAAGCCAGAGCGATGATCAGAGCGGCAATGTGTCCCTGATTCAGATGTATTGTCATTATTATGTACCGGTTAAGAGAACGGAATGCGCAAAAGGCAACGGAGCTGTTTAACGGTTGCCGATAGCAGATGCAATAGTCTTTTTTGCAAATCTATTTAAAACAGACTGTCTTTTATTTAGGACAAATGGCGGTTTGGCGTGATGCTGGTTCTGGCCGCGCGGTGATGACGCTTCCTCTGTATACTGTCGGCCTTTTCTCCGGCGGTAAGGTTAAGGCTCCATGGTATTAGTGCGTTTGAAACAGGCTGAGCTGGCGTTTGGCGATCACGTTCTGCTCGATAAGGTCGATCTTGATATTCAGAGCGGCGAGCGTCTGTGTGTGGTTGGCCGCAATGGCGAAGGTAAATCGACGCTGCTGAAGATTCTTAACCGTCAGGTACAGCCGGATGATGGCCGGGTGGAATACCGCGATCTGTTGCGTGTCAGTGCACTGCAGCAGGAATTGCCGCAGACCACTCATACCCCGGTCTATGACGTTATTGCCGAAGGTCTGGGGGAGGTTGGTCAGGCCATTGCCCAGTACCACGATGAAAGCGCCAAAGGCGCGGATGCTGACCTGAAAAAGCTGGAGCAGCTGCAAACCCGCATTGAAGCCGCCGATGGCTGGCGCTGGCAGCAGAAAGTGGAAGCCATTATCCAGAAGCTGAACCTGCCCGGCGAGGCGATGTTTTCAGAGTTGTCCGGTGGCTGGCAGCGCCGGGTGATGCTGGCGCGTGCGTTAGTGGTGGAACCCGACCTGCTGATTCTCGATGAGCCAACCAACCATATGGATGTTGCCACCATCGAATGGCTGGAAGAGCAGCTGAAGCAGTTTAACGGCGCACTGGTCTTTATCAGCCACGACCGGGCGTTTGTGCAGAATCTGGCGACCCGGATCGTTGAGCTTGACCGCGGTAACCTTTACCAGTGGCAGGGCGATTACCTGAGCTTTGTTGAATACCGCGAAAAGCGTCTGGAAGACGAAGCCACCCAGAATGCCTTATTCGATAAGCGCCTGAGTGAAGAAGAAAAGTGGATCCGTCAGGGCGTTAAAGCCCGTCGTACCCGTAACGAAGGCCGGGTCGAACGGCTGAAAGAAATGCGCAAAGAGCGCAAGGCGCGCCGTGAAGTGCAGGGCAGTGCCAATATCAGCATGAATGCGGCCGAATCTTCCGGTAAGCAGGTGTTTGAAATCGAACATCTGACCTACGCCTGGAAAGACGTGATGCAGGTTAACGACTTCTCCACCACGGTCATGCGTGGCGACCGTATCGGTCTGATCGGCCCTAACGGGGTGGGTAAGAGTACGCTGCTGAAATTATTGCTGGGCAAGCTTGAACCACAATCCGGCACCATTAAATGCGGTACACGACTTGAAGTTGCCTATTTTGATCAGGCCCGACATCAGCTGGATGAAGAAAAATCCATTGCCGATAACGTCGCCGACGGCAAGGATCAGGTCGAAGTGAATGGCCAGAGCCGCCATATCATCGGTTATCTGGGCGACTTCCTGTTTGCTCCGGCACGGGCACGTACGCCGGTTAAAGCGCTGTCCGGTGGTGAGCGTAACCGCGTATTGTTGGCCAAGTTATTCCTGAAACCCTGCAACCTGCTGGTGATGGATGAGCCGACCAACGATCTGGACGTGGAAACCCTGGAATTACTGGAAGAGCGTCTGATGGAATATAAGGCCACGCTGCTGCTGGTCAGTCACGACCGTGCCTTTATTGATAACGTTGTTACGCAGCTGTGGGTGTTCGGTGAAAACGGCGTGATCGACGAGCAGGTGGGTGGTTATTCCGACTGGCAGGAACGGATGAAAGCCCGTGCCGCACAGGCCAGCAGTGCATCGGCTGGCGCCAGTGATAAGGCTGTTAAAAAAGACGAGCCAGCCCCGGCCGTTACGGCTGCCGAACCCAAGAAAAAGCTGTCGTACAAACTGCAGCGCGAACTGGATCTGCTGCCTGAACAGATTGCCGCAGCGGAAGCGAAGCGCGATGCGCTGGCCGCTCAGACCGCCGATGCCAACTTTTATGGTGGTGATGCGGCACAGGTGCAGGATGTGCTGGCCCAGCTGGCCGATGCGGAGGCCGCTCTCGAAGCTCTGGAAGAACGCTGGCTGGAGCTGGAGGAAATGACCTCATGATCTGGTTGATTGTAAGTGTGGGTGTTATGGCCATTATCGGCTCAGTGATGATGCTGAGACCAAGTCCGCGCGATACCCGTCTGGCAGCATTGCGCTTTGATGCTATCCGTAATGGCCTGCAGGTGCGCAGCTTTACTTTTAAACCGGATGCGGCGAAAACCGGTATCCGCAATGACATTCCGGGCACCAGTTACACACTGCTGCGTCTGGGTAAGCAGCAGGGCGGGGAGCTGAAATTCCGCGTGGTTGGCCAGGCCGGCTGGGACACTGAAGGCTTGCCCGAAGGTCTGAGCTGGCATAACCAGGGCAGTGCCGCCGATGCTGAGCTGATCAGCCGTATGCTGCCACAGCTGCAGGACAATCTGCTGATGCTTGAGGTGTACGAAAACCGTGTGACGCTGATGGCTTCGGAAAACCAAACGGCCAGTGCGGCGGCCTATCAGCATTTTATGGAAGCGTTTTTTTAAGCGCTTCGGCACAAAAAGCCCGCATATCTGGCTCCCACGCTCTGTGTGGCAGCCTTTGCCGTTAGCGTTGCACTCCCACGCGGAGCGTGTGAACGAGAAATAAAAAAAAGCCCGCATTCCGCGGGCTTTTTTTATGTGCTGTGTCTGTTATTGGAACATCGACTCCAGTTCTTCCAGATGCTCGATGATCCGGTCGTTATAACTGACAACCAGAAACGGCACGGTGTTCTCGTTGTAATTCTTGATGCGTTCTTCCATAAAACGCCATTTGCTTTTAACACTGCCCATCAGGACTTCGGTCTTCTGAGATTTGACCATGCCCTCAAGCTCAGTCAGCTGTTGCTGAAAGTCTTCGGCCATTTCTGTCAGGGTGCGGGAGTAGTTACCCATAAATACCTGACCCAGATTGGTTGTACCGCGGGCGGCATACTGGGAGGTGATTTCTTCCATCAGTAAAGCAAGGTCGCGGGCTTTCTGTACGATCGGACTAGGTTTGATACCACTGCTTTGTTCCAGTGTGCTGTAGGCTGCCGATGCCTTGTTCACGATCTCCATGCTCTTACGGCCCATTTCATCGACCAGGCGCACATTGGGATAGCCCTGCTTCAGCATATCGTTACGGTTGATGGTCATCAGTTCTGACAGCTTTTTCCAGTCGACATTGATACTGGCAATGCTGTCGCCCATACCATTGATAGAGGCGAGCTGGAGTGCGCTGGTCAGGCTTTCTTCGAACCTCTTCATGCTCTGGTCAATGCGGCGCTCGTATTTGCTGTCGGCATCCAAACCAGAAAACATATAAAAGTTGGTGACGGCGTTGGTCGCGGCAAGGCGCATGTGTTGTAAATCGGTCAGTAATTGTTGTGGGGTCGCCAGTGCGGCCTGGCTCAGTAACAACAGAACCACCAGTCGTGCGGTGTTGAAGGCTAGACGCATCATGTTTTCTTCTTTTTGTTTTAGATAGTTGTCGTGAAAGAATGACATTCTTTCCTCAGGCAGTGTATGAGATAGGTCATTTTATCCCTATAGGACATTACAAACTGTAACAAAAATGAACAAAAAGTAGCTTAATGCGCCAGGCCGGTGCGCTGGCATTCTGTTGTCTCGTACCCGTGACCGGGTTCCTGCATGGTTGAATAACTTCCACCTGTCAGGTGATCGCCTTTCAACACGAATGGCTCTTTACCTGCTAAAATAGCGCCGTTCAGGATCGTGGTTTGTGCAGAAAATAAGCAGCATGCCCGTCAATTCCTGCTTCTCTATTGACTTTCCAACCGCTTTCCCCGAATGTGTGCCACTCAGATTCAAACGCTCGTATGAATTGTTTATTTTATGAACATCGGCGAGGGTTGTTTCACCAACAGGCAGAATGCTGATTCGCCTCCGGGCAGATCAGTCAATAGCTAACCACCATGTGGAGATCAGTTGATGATTTACGAAGGTAAAGCCATCACGGTAAATTTGATCGAAGACGGCATCGCCGAATTGAAATTCGATCTGCAAGGCGACTCTGTTAACAAGTTTAACCGCGTTACTTTGGAAGACCTGAAGGCAGCAGTTGAAGCGATTCAAGGCAACAGCGACGTTAAAGGCGTTTTAGTTACATCTGGTAAAGACGTATTTATCGTCGGCGCGGATATCACCGAATTCGGTGAAGCCTTCAAGCAAAGCGAAGAAGAAATCGTGGCCTGGGGCCTCGAAGCCAACAAAATCTTCTGCGCTATCGAAGATCTGTCCGTTCCTACCCTGACTGCTATTAATGGCATCGCTCTGGGTGGCGGCTTCGAAATGTGTCTGTCTACCGACCTGCGCGTAATGTCTGACAAGGCCAAGATCGGTCTGCCAGAAGTTAAACTGGGTCTGATGCCTGGTTTCGGCGGTACTGTCCGTCTGCCACGTGTTATCGGTGCTGACAATGCGATCGAATGGATCTGCATGGGCGCTGAGAACAAGCCTGAGAAAGCACTGAAAGACGGCGCCGTTGATGCCGTTGTTGCTGCTGACAAACTGAAAGAACAGTCTGTTGCCATGCTGAAAGCCGCCATCGCTGGCGAAATCAACTGGCAGGCCCGTCGTGAAGAGAAAACTTCCAAGCTGAAGCTGAACACGATGGAACAGATGATGGTTTTCGAAACCGCTAAAGGTTTCGTTGCTGGTCAGACCAAAGGTCAGTACCCGGCGCCAATCGTTGCCATCAAATCCATGCAGAAAGCGGCCAACATGGGTCGTGATAAAGCACTGGAAGTGGAAGCCAAAGGCTTTGCACAACTGGCAAAAACTTCTGAAAGCAACGCTCTGATCGGTCTGTTCATGAACGACCAGCTGCTGAAGAAGAAAGCAAAAGAATTCGACAAGGCTGCTAAACCAACCAATAAAGCAGCTGTGCTGGGCGCTGGCATCATGGGTGGCGGTATCGCTTTCCAGTCTGCGCTGAAAGGCACCCCGATCATGATGAAAGACATCAATGAAGCGGGTATCGAGCTGGGCCTGAACGAAGCGAACAAGCTGCTGGCCAAGCGCGTAGAGCGTAAGAAAATGAAGCCGCTGCAGATGGGTGAAACCCTGAACCGCATCCGTCCGACTCTGTCTTATGCAGAATTCGGCGACGTTGACACTATCGTGGAAGCGGTTGTTGAGAACCCTAAAGTCAAGAAAATGGTTCTGGCTGAGCTGGAAGACAAAGTTCGCGAAGATGCGATCATCACGTCTAACACTTCTACCATTTCTATCGACCTGCTGGCTGCTGACCTGAAGCGTCCTGAAAACTTCCTGGGTATGCACTTCTTTAACCCTGTGCACATGATGCCACTGGTTGAAGTTATCCGTGGTGCCAAGACTTCTCCTGAAGCTGTGGCCACTGTGGTTGCTTACGCGAAGAAAATGGGTAAAACCCCGATCGTTGTAAACGATTGCCCGGGCTTCCTGGTTAACCGTGTACTGTTCCCTTACTTCGCTGGTTTCGCTGGTCTGGTGCGCGACGGTGCTGACTTCCAGAAAGTCGACAAAGTAATGGAGAAATTCGGTTTCCCAATGGGTCCAGCATACCTGCTGGACGTTGTTGGTATCGATACCGGTGTTCACGCCAACGAAGTGATGGCGGAAGGCTTCCCGGATCGTATGAAGGCTGACTTCAAAACTTCTATGGAAGTGATGTTCGAAAACGAGCGTTACGGCCAGAAGAACGGTAAAGGTTTCTACGTTTACGAAACCGATAAGAAAGGCAAGCCGAAGAAAGTTGTTGATCAGACTACTTACGATCTGATCAAGCCAGTGGTTGCTGAAGCGAAAGACTTCGAAGCTGAAGACATCATCGCACGCTGCATGATCCCAATGTGCATCGAGATCGCCCGCTGTCTGGAAGAAGGTATCGTTGATACTCCGGCAGAAGCCGATATGGGTCTGATCTTCGGTATTGGTTTCCCTCCATTCCGTGGTGGTGCGTGCCGTTACATGGATTCCGTTGGTATGGCTGAGTTTGTTGCTCTGTGCGACAAGTACGCCGACCTGGGCAATCTGTACAAACCAACCGCTCGTATGCGTGAAATGGCTGCGAACGGCGAAAGCTACTTCGGTTAATAGGCGCACTAGGAGATTTAAACCATGTCTTACAATCCAAAAGACGTTGTTGTTGTTGATGCAGTGCGCTCACCTATGGGTCGTTCCAAAGGTGGCGTATTCCGCAACGTACGTGCGGAAACCATTTCTGCAAATCTGATCAACGCATTGTTCGAACGTAACCCGGGCGTTAACCCTGCTCTGGTTGAAGACGTTATCTGGGGCTGTGTAAACCAGACTCTGGAACAGGGCTTCAACGTTGCACGTCAGATCGGTCTGCTGACTGTTGTGCCTAAAGAAGCGGGCGCTCAGACTGTTAACCGTCTGTGTGGTTCTGCAATGTCTGCTATCCACACTGCGGCTCAGGCTATTCAGACCGGTAACGGCGATGTATTCGTTGTTGGTGGTGTTGAACACATGGGTCACGTGAACATGCAGCACGGTTTCGACCACAACCCTGAGTCTTCCAAGCACTTCGCTAAAGCATCCAACATGATGGGTCTGACTGCGGAAATGCTGGGCAAAATGCACGGTATTACCCGTCAGCAGCAGGATGAGTTCGCTGCGCGTTCTCACCGTCTGGCTCACAAAGCGACTCTGGAAGGCAAGTTCAAGAACGAAATCGTTCCGATGTACGGCCACGATGCTGAAGGCAAACAGATTCTGGTAACCGAAGACGAAACTATCCGTCCGGAAACCACTGTTGAAAGCCTGGGTAACCTGCGTCCTGCTTTCGATCCTAAGAGCGGTACCGTAACTGCCGGTACTTCTTCTCAGATCACCGATGGTGCATCAGCCATGCTGCTGATGAGCTACGAGAAAGCAATGGAACTGGGCCTCAAGCCACGTGCCCGTATCATTGGTATGGCGGTTGCCGGTGTTGATGCAGCGATCATGGGTTACGGCCCGGTTCCTGCGACCAAGAAAGCACTGAAGCGCGCTGGTCTGGACGTTACCGATATCGATTACTGGGAGCTGAACGAAGCTTTCGGTGCTCAGTCTCTGCCTTGCATCAAGGACCTGAAACTGACCGAAATCGCTGACAGCCGTGTAAATATTCATGGCGGTGCCATCGCTCTGGGTCACCCACTGGGTTGTTCCGGTGCGCGTATTTCTACCACTCTGATCAACGTGCTTGAGCAGGAAGGTGGTAAGTACGGTGTGTCGACCATGTGTATTGGTCTGGGTCAGGGTATCGCGACCGTTTGGGAACGTATGTAACTTCCCGGCTTGTGTGCTTGGTAATACTGCGTTGAAAGTGGTTTCGGAATACTCATGTAGGTAACTACACTCCGTTTCCTCAACCACTTTCGCCTTGTCTTACCAGCGCACACGGCACCTGACTACGGTCAGGTAGTTACATAAAAAACCGGCTTCGGCCGGTTTTTTTATGCCTGCAGGGTTTCGGAATGTGACCGCCATGGATGGCGGAAATGCAGATTTTGCAGGAGCAAAAATCTGCCTCAGGTAGGACATCTACATTGCGCTTTCTCAGAAACTTCCGCCGCGGCTGACCGTCGCTCGCAACGCCCAGAAAGCATTGCTTTCCAGATACAAAAAAACCGGCTTCGGCCGGTTTTTTTGTATCTGCAGGGTTTCGGAATATGACCGCCATGGATGGCGGAAATGCAGATTTTGCAGGAGCAAAAATCTGCCTCATGTAGGTAACTACACTCCGTTTCCTCAACCACTTTCGCCTTGTCTTACCAGCGCACACGGCACCTGACTACGGTCAGGTAGTTACATAAAAAACCGGCTTCGGCCGGTTTTTTTGTGTCTGCGATTCAGGCTGGCGGGGATATAAAACTGATCATTTGTTCAGCATCTGGTGTTCTGTGGCCCGATTGTCTACAATGGCGACCCCGCAGGAGAGTGGTGTTTTGTTTGTCACTAAGCTGGCATTCAGCCGTACACCCGCCGAAGGCGCAAACTCCCATAAACGCTCAGGCTACCGGACTGCGGGTTCATTGACAGGCCATCTGGAGAGAGGCTGCACCCGATGCAGTCCACCGAAGGAGCAAGCCGGCGGACCATTCCGCACGGTTAAACTCTCAGGTACACAGGACAGGGGGAGGGGCACAGGTTACGCAGGAGTTCTGTGTGCTGACCACTGTCTATTTAATTGCTATTACTGCTGAAGCCATGTCCGGGGCGCTCGCCGCCGGTCGTCGTAATATGGATATGTTTGGTGTTGCCTTAATCGCCTTTTTAACGGCGCTGGGTGGCGGCACTGTGCGTGATGTCCTGCTGGGTAATTTCCCGGTGACCTGGACTCAGCATCCCCCTTATATTTATCTCACGGTATCCGCCGGTTTGCTGACCATGGTGGTTGCGCGTTTTATGCATCGTTTACAGCGTTTGTTTTTAATTCTTGATGCCATGGGCTTAGTGGCCTTTACCATTATCGGCTGCAATGTTGCGCTGAAGCTGGATTACAGTCTGCCGGTGGTGGTTATGGCGGGCATTATTACCGGTATTTTTGGCGGTATTCTGCGCGATATTCTCTGTAATCAGACCCCACAGGTGTTGTGCCACGAGTTATACGCCAGTGTGTCGTTGCTGGTCGCGCTGCTGTATTTAACCTTGCTGCATTTTGGTGTGAACGAAAGCGTCACCATGCTGGCGGCTTTTTCGGTTGGTTTGGCGATGCGTTTGGCGGCCATTCGCTGGCGCTGGTCGTTACCGGTATTTTCCTATGCCCCTGAGCGCTGGCAGAGCTGAAACAGGCCGGCGTTATTGCTGCGGTATTGCCTTGCCAGTGCTGTGTTTTAGCGCCGTGCTAGTGCTGTATTAGCGCCGTATTAGCGCAACAGCTTCCAGCTCAGCCAGACCACCGTCAGCAGCAGTATGACGGTGGTTGATTGCCAGAACAGCAGAGGATCGCGTTCCATTAACGGCGGCTTCTGTTGACGCAAATAATCCTCAGCGGGCTGATTAAGATTAAAAATAAATTCTGATAACTCCGCACTGCGCTTATGTGGCAGAGGCTGCAATGCTTTTTCCAGAGCGGTGTCGATCCACGGCGGTATGTTACGGCCAGATATGGCCAGCGGACGGTATTGCAGGCGTCGCTGCGCATGCACCGTCCGCGCTTTCGCGACGTTTAAACCGTAAGGCAGTTCGCCACCGCTGAGCATCTGATAGGTGATGACGGCGAGAGAAAAAAGATCCGAATGCGTGCCGGTATGACCGTCGCAGAAATACTCCGGCGCCATATATTGCACGGTGCCCGGGAAAGGATTTTCCGCCGGAGACTGATGCGTTTCTGCCAGACCTGCGACCTGCACGGCGCCAAAATCGATGATTTTTATGCAGCCGTCAGCATCAATCATAATATTGTCGGGCTTTAAATCCTGATGCAGCATTTCCAGCCGGTGAAACGCTCTTAAGCCTTTTGCTATCTGGGTGACGATGTCCCGTACTTTGGTTAAACCGGGTTGCGGGTTATCCAGCATCCACTGGCGCAGTGTCTGGCCTTCAACCCATTCCGTGGCGTTGTACAAATACTGTTTTTGTCGGTTAGTTGCGGCCGCACGTAAAACAGCGGAGCTGTGAATGCGCCGGGCAATCCAGTCTTCCAGCAGAAAACGTTCAAGGCCGGCTTTGTCGGCCTGAATATCTGAAGCCGGAAATTTTAAAACGACGTTTTCGCCACTGTGCTGATCGCGGGCCAGATACACATGACTGCGGCCGCTGATATGCAAACGGCGCAACAGGGTAAAACCATCGAATTCCGTACCTTCATCCAGTGCCGGTGGTAACGTCAGCTGCTGTAATTGCTGCTGCCATTCATTAATGTTGGTATCGGGCAGTGAGGTAATATAAACCAGCTGAATGCTGATATTGTCGTCGCTGCCCTGACTCAGAGCCAGCTCCGCCAGTTGCTGTGCACAGAGTTCGAGACTGTTTTCGCTGTTAATTTCCAGCGCCTGTGCAATGGCTGCTGTGATTTGTCCGTGGCTGACAAACTCATACAGGCCATCGGTGGCGAGAATAAAAACATCGCCGGCAGTCAGTGGCATGTTGTGGTAATCAATATCCAGCTGCTGGTCCATGCCCAGCGCGCGGGCTAAATAGCTTTGGTCGGCAGAAATCTGTACCCGGTGATCCTGGGTTAATTGCTCCAGCGAGTGTCCCTGCAGATGATAAACGCGGCAGTCACCGCAATGAAAAATATGCGCCTGGGTGGATTTCAGAATCAGCGCCGAAAAAGTACAGATATAACCTTTATCCCGTTCCCAGGCGTACTGACTGCGCCGCGTCTGACTGTAAAGCCAGGAATTACTGGCCTGAATAACCCGCTGCGCCGATTTACGCACACTCCATACATCAGGGGTGCAGTAATAATCGTCAAGAAAACTTTTAACGGCAGCGGCGCTGGCAATTTGGCTGACATTGCTGCTGCTGATGCCATCGGCCAGAGCAATGGCAATACCTTTGCGCTCTTTCTGCAGATTATCGGCAAGACAGGCGCCGTGAAAATCCTGATTAACGGCTTTGCATCCGGCCGTTGAATACTGACCAAGACGGATATTAAGAGAAGAAGTCATTGGGTTGCCATGGGTAATCTGCAATAAAACCCCGGAAATATCGTCCGGGGTTTTATTGCATTCGCTGCTTACATCTGTGGCTGAGCCTGAGTCTGTGCTGACATCAGCGCACGTTTTTTTGCAGTACGGACGTGGGTGGCGTACAGGGTTAAGCCGGTAAAGGCCAGACCACCCACCAGATTACCCAATGCGGTCGGGATTTCATTCCAGATAAAATAATCCATTACCGAAAATTCACCGCCCATAATCAGGCCGAACGGAAACAGAAACATATTAACGACGGAATGTTCAAAACCCATAAAAAAGAACAGCATAATCGGCATCCACATGGCGATCACTTTACCGCTGACATTGGTGGAAATCATGGCGCCGACAACACCCATAGAAACCATCCAGTTACACAGCATGCCGCGGATAAAAATGGTAAACCAGCCGGCTGCACCGTATTGAGCGTAACCCAGGGTACGGGCTTCACCGATATGAGCCACTTTTTCCGCAATAGCGCCGCCATCGGTGTTGTAGCCGTAGGTGAAAATAAATGACATCAGGAAAGCAACGGTTAAAGCGCCACCGAAATTACCGAGAAAAACCAGTCCCCAGTTACGCAGAATCTGTCCCCAGGTAACACCGGGGCGACGATCCAGCCAGGCCAGCGGCGTCAGCATAAATACACCGGTGAGCAGATCAAAGCCCATCAGATAAAGCATGCAGAAACCAACGGGAAACAGAATGGAACCAATCAGATGTGAACCGGTTGCCACGGCAACGCTGACGGCAAAAACCGCCGCCAGAGCGAGAATGGCACCGGCCATAAAAGCGCGTACCAGAGTATCGCGGGTCGACATATAAATTTTTGCTTCACCGGCATCTACCATTTTGGTGGCAAACTCGGCAGGCATCAGATAAGACATGGCATTACCTCATTAACGTTTAAGAAATTGCTCAACAGCTTCCCGGAAATAAAAAACGGCGTCCCATCCGCCTGCAGTATGCAAGCGGAGTGGACGCCGTTATCCGGAAATTCAGGTTGTGTTCCATATCGCCGTTGATGTGGAATGCAATAGGTTCAGCAGAAGACGTGCCAGTTTTACTTTTTCGCTGTGCGCAGGGAATTATCCGGGTTTTCAGCGTCTGGCCGGGTTGTTATCTTTTTTTATTGCCCCTTTTTTGCGCAATAAAAAAACAGGGTGCATCGTCCTGATTCATTTTCAGCAGGACGCTGACGTCGGTCCGGTGAACACGTAAGATGGTTTTATTTATCATCACCGGGACTGCTATGTCGTTTATGTTGTTATCTGCGCTGGCCTGGTCGCTGTTCGATCTGGCGCGCAAAAAACTGACGGCTCATGCACAGCCGCTGACTCTGGCTATCTGGCTCAGTGCCGGCGTTACTCCGCTGTATCTGTTGTTGTGGTTGTCTCAGGGGGCGTCACTGCCGGAGGCGGGTTACTGGCTTCCGGGGTTGGTGTCGCTGTTGGTATCAGCATTGGCCAGTGTCTGCTATATCAAAGCACTCAGTGTCGGCCGTATTGCCTTGCTGGTGCCGGTGCTGTCGTTTACACCGGTTGTGGCCGCAGTGCTCAGCGCGGGTTTGCTGGGGGAGCGGCTAAGCGGGGTGCAGTTACTGGCGATGCTGAGCATTGTGCTGGCGATTTTTCTGCTGCATTCCGGTTGGAATTTATTGCTCAGGCCAAAAGAAGCCGGTGCGGGTTTGGGGTTGATGCTGGTCGTCGCTCTGTGCTGGGGCACGGGCATTGTCTTTGACAAGATGGCACTGACATCGGCCACGGTCTTTTTTCACGGCCTGATTCAGAGTGCCGGTATGTGTCTGGTGTTATTGCTGGCCTATAGCGTTGATTCATTACGCCGCCGTGATCCTTTGTCTGTGCCGCGTTATTCCGGTCCGTGGGGATTAATGGCGCTGGCTTTACTGGTGTTTGTGTTGGCGGTCAGCGGCCAGTGGCTGGCAGTAACGGAGATTCATCCGGGCATTGTTGAAACCGTTAAGCGTGGCGTCGGCATTATCGGTGCGGCGTGCTGGGGCGTGTGGTTGTTCGGTGAGAAAGTAAAACCGTGGCAACTGCTGCTGATGCTGCTGATCATTGTTGCCACGGCGGGTCTGGCGCTGTACTGAGCCGGTGTCTGGCCCAGCGGCTTTTTGTCAGCTGCTTTGCAGCTGGTGTTCCTCGCCTTTGTAATAGCGTTCAACGCGCGGATTCATCACCTTAAACCACAGTGGCGGAATCAGGGCCAGCACCACCATGGTGGCGTAACCACTGGGCAGTTGCGGGCTGACATCGTGATGGCGCAGTACCTGATAGCGACGCTTCGGATACGCGTGGTGATCGGAATGACGCTGCAGCTGGAACAGGAACAGATTGGTTAACAGGTAGTTGCTGTTCCAGGAATGTTCGATATCCGGACGCTCGTAACGGCCATTGTCCAGCTTGCGGCGGTGCAGGCCGTAGTGTTCAACGTAGTTGATCACTTCCAGCAGGCTGAAGGCAAAGAAGCTCTGGGCAACAAAGAAAAACACTCCCATCCAGCCCCATAGCGCACCGCATACCGCTGCCAGTAAAAGGCTGAAGCCATACCACCAGGTCAGTTCATTACGCCAGCTGAACGGCGAGTGGCCTTTATGACGCAGACGTTTGGCTTCCAGTTTCCAGGCATTGAGAAAGTTGTGCAGATAAGCATGGGGCAAAAACTGATACAGGCTCTGACCGTAGCGTGAAGAAGAAGCATCGGCCGGTGTTGAAACATGCACATGATGGCCGCGTACGTGCTCAACCTTAAAACCACCATAAGAAACGCAGGCCAGTAACAGACCACCGGCCCATTGCTCAAGTCTGGGGTCTTTATGAATCAGTTCATGGCCGACATTAATGGCGACAATGGCGCCCACGGTGCCGAGCGAAAGTAACCAGCCGAGTTGTCCGGCCCAGTTCAGCTCTGCGCTTACAAAAACGTGTCCGGCATAAAACAGAACCGCCAGCTGCATCGGCAGGCACAGCAGCGTCAGCAGGCGGTAAAAACGCTCTTCCGATAGTTTCGGCACTTCCCGTGTTTCATCCGGGTTCACCGGGTCCTGGCCAATAATGTGGTCAAGGATGGGGACAATGCCGTAAACAAACAGCAGCGGAAAGAAGGCGAGCAGATTGGCGTAGCCGATGTTTTGCCACAGCCATTGCGACAGCGGCAGCAGCAATGGCGGAACCACGACCAGCAGATAGGCGTATTTTTTAAACGTCAGCATGCGTGACGATGATGCTTGCTCTGACATCGACATCTCCTCATGGATTTTGTTGTTATTGTTTGTAGGATTGTCGGACAATGTTTCGAAGAAGTCCGTTTTCTTCTCTGGTCATTTGCGGTCAGAAAGGCGTATGGCCTGTGTTATTCAGGCAGTTGCGTCATTTTCTGACGGACGGCGTGAATTTCGGTAAGACGGCCGCCGGGCTGCGCGCCAAGCCGCTCTGAAGCGGATGCTATAGCCTGATTATGCCGCATTCTGTGCTACTATCGGCGGCGGTTTTTTTTATCAGAATGGAACGGACCTTTAATGAGTTTTTCAGCGCCTGAGAGCCTTGCCGAACAGATTGCCCGCTATCTGGCACAGCGCATTATTCAGGGGCAGCTGGTATCCGGTGAGCGTATTCAGGAGACCCGGGTGGTCAGTGAGCTGGAAGTGAGCCGCGGCTCCGTGCGCGAAGCCCTGCTGATACTCGAACGTCGCCATCTGATTGATATTCTTCCCCGTCGCGGAGCCGTGGTCGCTACCCTCACCGCGCAGGGAGTTAAAAGTCTGTACGACCTGTACATCAATCTGCTGACCATGCTGGCGCAGCGGGTCGCAGAAAACTGGAGCGATGATAATATCCGGCCGCTGATGGTACAGGTAAGCGCCATCCAGGCACTGCGTCAGAGTGACGATAAAGTCGCCTTTGTTGAATCCGGTTTTGCCCTGATGCGTATGGCATTTGCTATCGCAGGTAATCAGTATCTGGCAGAAGTGCTGGAAGACTTGCAACCGGCACTGCATCGCACTTATGCGCTGGCCATCCGCCGCTCGCCGCAGGAAACGGAGTACGCTGCACGCTTTTTTGCCGAATTAATGGAGGCGGTGGTGAAACGCAATCTGCCGGCCCTGCCGGGATTATTACAGAACTATGGCCAGCACCAGCGCGAGCTGGTACTGGCAGCGATGGCTGAGGAGGCCTGAACATGCGCTTGAAAGCCATCAAACTGGCGGGCTTTAAATCCTTTGTCGACCCAACCACTGTGCCTTTCAGCACCAATATGACCGGCATCGTTGGTCCTAATGGTTGCGGTAAATCCAACACCATCGATGCGGTGCGCTGGGTAATGGGCGAAAGCTCAGCCAAATACCTGCGTGGCGATGCCATGACCGACGTTATTTTTAACGGTTCGTCCGAGCGTAAACCGGTCAGCAAAGCCAGTGTTGATCTGATATTCGATAACAGCGACGGTACCCTGCGTGGTGAGTACGCCGGTTATGCCGAAGTCAGTCTGCGTCGTCAGGTAACCCGCGACGGGCAATCAACCTATTTCCTCAACGGCAGCAAATGCCGCCGTAAAGACATTACCGATATTTTCCTCGGCACCGGTCTGGGCCCGCGCTCTTACGCCATTATCGAACAGGGTATGATCTCGCGTCTGATCGAAGCCAAACCGGAAGAGCTGCGGGTGTACGTCGAAGAAGCCGCCGGTATTTCCAAATACAAAGAGCGCCGCCGCGAAACTGAAAACCGCATGCGCCGCACCCATGAAAACCTTGAGCGTCTGCAGGATATCCGTCAGGAACTGGAGCGCCAGTTATCCCATCTGCAGCGTCAGGCGCAGGCGGCAGAAAAATACAAAGAATTAAAAACCCAGGAACGCGAGAAAAAGGCACAGCTGCAGGCTTTGAAGTGGCAGGCACTGGATGCTGATTACCGCGTGCGCGAGCTGAGAATCGCCGAGCACCAGACCCAGTTTGAAGCCCATATGGCCGAACAGCGTGCCGCCGATGCCGAAATCGAAGGCCTGCGTCTGGAACACCAGGAAAAAGGTGATCTGTTCAACAGCGCGCAGAGCAAATTCTACGAAGTAGGTGCTCACATTGCCCGCCATGAGCAGAAGCTCGAGCATCAGGCGCAGATGGCGCTGCAGCTTGATCAGGATATGGCCGAAGCCGAAAAGGCCATCCTTGAAACCGAAAAATCGCTGGAAGAAGACCAGCTGGCGCGCGAAGCCGTCGGTGAAGAACTGATGCTGCTGGAACCGGAGCTGGAAATGCTGCTGGCCGGTGAAGAAGAAGCCGCCGCCATGCTGCTGGAGGCCGAAGAAGCCCAGAGCCGCTGGCAGGACGCCTGGGACAGCTTTACCCAGCGTGCCAGTGAGCCGACCCGTCAGGCCGAAGTGGCGCAGACCCGCATTCAGAACAGCGAGCAGCAGCTTACCCGTCTCGACCAGCAGATTCGTCGTCTGGAAGACGAACTGCAGCAACTGAAAGACAACCCGGAGCTGGAAGAAATCCAGCTGCTGGCCGAAGAAGTTAGCGAGCAGGAACTGGCCGCAGAAAGCCAGCAGGAACGCCTCGACAGCCTGCAGGAGCAGGTAACCGCCGGACGTGAACAGCTGGAGCAACAACGCCGTCAGCTGGATGAAGGCAAGGTGCAGTTACAGCAGATGCTGAACCGCAAAGCCACCCTCGATGCCTTGCAGAAAGCCGCCTTAGGGCAGGGCTCTGAAGCCGTCAGCCACTGGCTGGAAAGCCATCAGCTGGCGCGCAAACCGCGTCTTGCTGAACAGCTGCAGGTCGAAAGCGGCTGGGAGCGGGCGGTTGAAACCGTATTGGGCGATTACCTGCAGGCGGTAATGATTGATCAGCTTGATCCGGCACAGCACTGGCTCGGCAGTTTTAAAGAAGGACACCTCAGTTTATGGCAACAGGGGCAGGGTGCTACTGCGGTTAACACGGGCGCTGCTGGTACGCTGGCCGCCAAAGTGCAGAGCCGTCAGGATGTCAGCGGCCTGCTGGCCGGTATTAAAGTGGCCGATGATCTGGCCTCGGCGCTGGCCGCGCGCGGTAATCTGGCCGCCCATGAATCCATTATCACCGCCGACGGTATCTGGCTTGGCCCGAACTGGCTGCGGGTTGCCCGCGCCGCTGACGGTGAGGGCGGCGTACTGGCGCGCCAGCAGGAACTTGAGGTTCTGGAAGACCAGATTGAAGAACTGGATATTCAGGTCGAAGAGTGGGATGCCGATCTGGATGCTGACCAGCTCAAGCTGCGCTCACTGGAGCAGCAGCGTGAAACCGCTCAGCGCGAACAGCAGCAGGTCAGCCAGAAACTGATCACCCTGAAATCCCAGCTGTCCGGCAAACAGGCGCGTGCCGAGCAGTTTGCCCTGCGCACCGATAAACTCAATCAGGACATTGCAGAAGCGCGTGAATTACAGGCGCTGGAGCGCGAAGCGCTGGAAGAACTGCGCCTGAGCTGGCAGGAAGCGATGAGCGCCATCGACGACGACAGTGATGAGCGTGAACGTCTGCAGGCCGAGCGTAACCGCGTGCAGCAACTGCTGGAGCGGGCGCGCATGGAGTCGCGTCAGCATCAGGACAAATCCCATCAGCTGCAGCTGAAAGTGCAGACCCTGAAGAGCCGTGAGCAGGGCCTGCAGCAGGCGATTGAACGACTGGCCGCACAGATGCAGCGCCTGCGTGAACGTAAGCAACAGATTCTGGATAACCAGAACCGCGATCACAGCGCCGATCTCGACGAACTGAAAGCGGAAATGGAAGAACTGCTGGAGCGTCGTCTGAACGCCGAGCAGATTATGTCGGCTGCGCGCCATGCACTGGAAGCGGTGGATGCCCGCCTGCGTGAGCTGGAACAGGCCCGCGCCGATGCTGAAAAGAAAGCGCTGGATGTGCGTAACGAACTGGAAAAAGTGCGCATGGAATGTCAGGCGCTGGATATCCGTCGTCAGGCGCTGGTGGAAAACCTGCAGGAAGAAAAGCTCACGTTAAAAGACGTACTCGACAATATGCCGGAAGAGGCGGATGCCAACAGCTGGCAGGAAGAACTGGCGCGTATCGCTGAACGTATCCAGCGTCTGGGGGCCATTAACCTTGCCGCGATTGATGAATACCGTATTCAGTCCGAGCGTAAAGTCTATCTGGATGCGCAGAACGAAGATCTGGAAAAAGCGCTGAACACGCTTGAAGGCGCGATTCAGAAAATCGACCGTGAAACCCGCACCCGCTTCCAGGAAACCTTCGACAAAATGAATGCCGGTCTGGCTGAGCTGTTCCCGAAAGTCTTTGGTGGCGGCCACGCCTGTCTGGAGCTGACCGACGAAGATCTGCTGACCACCGGGGTCGCCATTATGGCGCGCCCGCCGGGTAAGAAAAACAGCACCATTCATCTGCTGTCCGGTGGTGAAAAAGCCCTCACCGCGATTGCACTGGTGTTCTCTATCTTTCAGCTCAATCCGGCGCCGTTCTGTATGCTGGATGAGGTGGATGCGCCGCTGGACGATGCCAACGTTGGTCGCTATGCACGGCTGGTAAAAGCCATGTCGGAGAAAGTGCAGTTTATTTATATCACCCACAATAAAATTGCCATGGAGATGGCGTCTCAGTTGATGGGTGTGACCATGCACGAACCGGGGGTTTCCCGTCTGGTGTCGGTGGATGTGGAAGAGGCTGCGGAAATGATCGACGCCTGAGGCTGTCGTGGCTGGGGGAGTATCGCCTTCAGCCGTTCGGCTGGTTGATGGCAGAAAGTCAGAAATGCGGAATCGCTGAGCGCAAAAAAGAGGCCAAAAGCGCCGTCCGGGGTCTGTTTTCGCGTGAATCGTTGTGTAACACTTTGAACCCGGATAAACCCTGCCGTTCTGATGTCCCATCGAGCGCTTTTCCGGAGCGGCAAAACAGTGAATGAAAGTCTGAGGCAACTATGGAATGGAGTTGGCGAACCGTCCTGATCCTGATCGGATTATTAGTGATGGTAGCAATATTAATTGATGGTTTCCGCCGTATGCGCCGTGCGCGTGCGGAAGCTCTGCGTCTGGATGTCAGCCATGACTTCCGCTTTCCGGACGACGGTCACAACCCGGAATTGCCTGGTGGCGCACGGGTGGTTCATAAAGCCCCGGCTGAGACAGCAAAATCTTCAGTGGACGATGAAAGCGATGCCTTGCTTGGCTTCCGTCGTGCACAGCAGCGTGCCGCAGAGCAGGAACGCCCGCGCCAGCCGGCACAGGAGCCGGTATTTACCGAGCTTGAAGGCAATTTTTCGACCGAAGAAGAGCCGGTGATTCCCTGGGAAGACGAATTAGGGCCATCACGGGTGGTTAAATCTGCAGTGGTTACCAGGCCCGTGGTCAAAAGCGCTGAGCCTGAATCCGATGCAGAAGCGGCGACTGCAGAAGTCACTGCGCCTGCGCTACAGCCCGAGCCTGCCGTACAGCCAGTCAGTGTCAGTCAGGAGGTGGACGCCATCACCCACCCTGAGCCTCAACCCGAGCCTTTACTGCACAGCGAAGAAATTCAGGCTGAAGCGGCACAGGCCCGTGCCGGGCACCGGGTTGAAGACCTGGAAATACCGCCATCACCGCTGATTCCCAAAGCCCGTCCGGTCAATCTGGATGAGCAGTTTCCGGTGCTGCTGGATGTCGAAGAGCTGGGTGATGACGATATCAAACCGCAGATCGAAGATGACAGTGCGGATGTAGCATCTGCGGCAAGTGAGCCTGCAGCTAATAACCCGCAGCCCGATGAAGCGGAAGTGAGCGCTGATCCGGTGGTTGCTGAAGCCTCTGACATGCAGGAAGACAATCTGCCGGAGCTTGAAGATCCTGAGCATATTGTCGATCCGCATCTTGAACAGGAAGTCGAAAAACTGCCATCGGAGCTGCCGCTGCAGCCGGTCAATTTTGCCGGTGCCAATGCCGAATCCCTGGCCAGCCGTGGTATTCCGGAGCTGGTGCTGGAAATTCATGCTATTGCCCGTGATCCGGCCGGATTTTCCGGTAAAGATGTTCTGTTTCTGTTTAACAGTTGCGATCTGCGTTTTGGCGAAAAAGATATTTTCCACCGCTTTGAGCAGGCTGACGGCGAAGGCTGTATTCAGTTCTCGGTGGCACAAAGTTATGAGCCCGGCATTTTTGTTCCGGCGGCGATGGCGCAGCAGCATTTCCGTGGCCTGAGTTTCTTTATGAGTCTGCCGGGGGCGAAAAAACCGCTGGAAGCTTATGAAGCCATGTCAGAAATGGCTTTGGTCGTAGCGCGCAAATTACGTGCCGATGTGTACGACGGTGCCCGCAGTGCGTTAACACCGCAAACCATGGAACATGACCGCCAGCAGATTATGGATTTTGAACGGCGCCAGCGTCTGACCCTGAAAAAACAAGCTAAGTAATATGAATACACAAAATGATCTTTTTGCAGAGGAGCCAACGGGCTCCTCTTTTTCTTCTGACAGTGCTATTCCGGCCGGCGCTGCTGAACAGCGGATTGAGCAGCTGCGCAACGAAATTAATCTGCACAATCACCGCTACTATGTGCTGGATGAACCCAGTATTCCGGATGCTGAGTACGACCGCTTATTACGTGAATTACAGCAGCTGGAAGCTGAGCATCCACAATTAATCAGCGCAGATTCCCCGACCCAGCGTGTCGGAGCAACACCGCTCAGCCAATTTGTCAGCGTAACCCATGAGCGGCCAATGTTGTCGCTGGATAATGCGATGAACGCGGAAGAGTTTTCGGCTTTCTACCAACGTCTGCAGGAACGGTTAAAAACCACAGACGATATCGCACTGGCCTGTGAACCAAAACTGGATGGTCTGGCCGTCAGCATTCTGTACGAGCAGGGCGTGCTGGTGCGTGCTGCTACCCGTGGTGATGGCCAGACCGGCGAAGACATTACGCAGAATGTGCGCACTATTAAAAATGTTCCTCTGCGCTTACAGGGCGATGATTTTCCTGCACGCCTGGAAGTGCGTGGTGAAGTCTATATGCCGAAGGCGGGCTTTGAAGCCTATAACGATAACGCCCGCGCTAACGATGAAAAAGTCTTTGCTAACCCGCGTAATGCCGCCGCCGGTTCTCTGCGTCAGCTCGACCCGACTATTACGGCGAAACGTCCGCTGGAATTCTGTGCCTACAGCATTGGTGTGGTCAGTGATGACGCGGTTTTACCGGCAACGCACAGCGCTATTCTGCAAAGAATAAAACGCTGGGGTATCCGCATTAATGAAGAGATGCGGGTCGTGAATGGCGTGGCTGAAGCCCAGGCTTTTTTTGAGCAACTGGGAGAAAAACGTCATCGTCTGGCGTATGAAATTGATGGCACGGTGTTTAAGGTCGATGACCTGGCGCTGCAGGAACAGCTGGGATTTGTTGCCCGTGCACCGCGCTGGGCCATTGCCTATAAATTCCCGGCGGTAGAAGAAATGACCGAGCTGCTGGGTGTCGATTTTCAGGTTGGCCGAACCGGTGCCGTAACACCGGTGGCGCGGTTAAAACCGGTACATGTTGCCGGTGTCACCGTTTCCAATGCCACGCTGCATAATATGGATGAAATTGCCCGTCTGGGCGTAAAAATTGGCGATACCGTGATTATCCGCCGCGCCGGTGATGTGATTCCGCAAATTGTCTCTGTGGTTGCTGAAAAGCGTCCGGCCGATGCCCGTGACATTCAGATTCCGGCGAATTGCCCTGTGTGTGATTCGCTGGTCGAAAAAGTCGAAGGTGAGGCCGTTGCCCGTTGTACCGGCGGGCTGGTGTGTTCCGCGCAGCGCAAAGAAGCGATTAAACATTTTGCTTCGCGTAAGGCTCTGGATATTGAAGGTCTGGGCGATAAATTAATTGATCAGCTGGTGGATGCCGGATTAATTGACTCCGTGGATGATTTATTTCATTTAACCCTGGAGCAGCTGGCAGGCCTTGAGCGTATGGCGGAAAAGTCGGCACAGAATATTCTGGACGCGCTGAATACGGCGAAGCAAACCACGCTGGGACGTTTTTTATACGCACTGGGTATCCGCGAAGTGGGCACCGTCACGGCTAATAATCTGGCCTCACATTTTGGTTTTCTGCAGCGCATTATGGATGCCGATGCAGAGGCTTTGCTGGAGGTTGCTGATGTCGGTACCGTGGTTGCTGCCCATGTGCATAATTTCTTTGCCGAAGAGCATAACCGCACGGTCATTGAACAGCTGCAGCGTGCCGGTGTGCACTGGCAAGAAAAAGAGCCGCAACAGAGTGCCGATTTACCATTAAGCGGTAAAACCGCCGTTATTACCGGCACTCTGGCCCAGAGTGGTATGAGCCGTGATGATGCCAAAGCCTTACTGGAACAGCTGGGTGTGAAAGTGGCCGGCAGTGTGTCGGCGAAAACCGATTTTCTGGTGGCCGGTGAAAAAGCAGGCTCAAAACTCACTAAAGCGCAGGCGCTGAATGTTGAGGTGCTGGATGAAAATGCATTTCTGGCGCTGCTGAATGAACACGGTATACAGCCCTGACGCGGGGTTGTGGAGCAGGAAATAAGGAACAGGCATGACCCGTAAAGGTATCCGCTTTTCACTTCTGGCTGTATTGCTGGTACTGGCAGGTTGCTCCACCCCGCAGCCGAAAAATATTAATAACGTCTGCGAAATCTATGACGAATATTACGACTGGTATAACGCCTCTAAAGCGGTGAAGAAAAAGTATGGGATTCCGGAGTCGGTGACCATGGCGTTTATTCATCAGGAATCGAAGTTTATCGACGATAACCGTCCGCCGCGTAAGTGGTATCTGTGGATCATTCCCGGCCCGCGGCCGTCGACGGCCTATGGCTATGCTCAGGCGCTGGACGCAACCTGGGAAGAGTATATGCGCCTCACCAATAACTGGGGCGCAGACCGCGATGATTTTGAAGATGCGGTCGATTTTATCGGCTGGTACAACACCCGTACCATTAAACGCACCGGCATTCGCCCGCATGATGCTTACAGCCTGTACCTGGCCTATCACGACGGGGCCGGCGGTTATCTGCGTGGTACCTATAAGAAAAAGCCCTGGCTGATGCAGGTGGCAAGAAAGGTTGAACGCCGGGCCAAACAGTATCAGCAGCAGCTGGTGCGCTGTCAGGAAGACCTCGACAGTAACTGGTTCTGGCGCACGCTGTTTGGACAGGAAACCATCAATCGTCGCCCGGTTATTCATTTAGGACAATCAGCTCAGGGCAGACCTGAGCGTGGCTGATTGATAAAAAGCTTGTTAAAGACGGCGCTCTGACGCTTTCCTGCTAGTCTTAAAGACAGTCCCGGAGCGGACTGTTGCCATGCGGTAAGGTTGTACGCATTTTCCTGGCAGGATAGGTTTTCTGTATCGGAGTATGCATGGAAGTACTTCCATGGCTGTTGTTGGCCGTTGTTATCATTATCGCCATTGTGTTGCAGCAACGGCGTTTTCGCGTTTTACCTACCGACACCCTGTTTGAGCTGAGCCCGGACCCGGTGCTTCTGGTTGATTCCAGAGGCATCATCCGCATGGCCAACCGGGCTGCGCATCATCTGCTGAGCTACGGCCCCGGACTGATGGTCGGGCAGCCGGTGGATATTCTGGTACCTGAGGATATCCGCAGCCAGCACCAGCATCTGATTGCTTTGTTTTTCTCCTCCATCGGCGAACGGCGGATGAATAACCGCATCTGGATCAACGATGCTCAGGGGCAGAAAATCAATGCTGAGATTCATCTGGCACTGGTCGATTACGACGGCGAGCAGATGGCGATCGCCACCATTCTGGATACCAGCACGCTGTGGATTTCTGAGCGTAAGCTGCGCGAACAGTACAAGGCTTACGATGAGTTGTTTGAGCATTCGGCCGTAGGAATCTGTTGCGTCAGCCTTGGTGGACGCTTTCTTCGGGTAAACCGCCGCCTGTGCGACCTGCTGGGCTACAGCAGTGAAGAGCTGCTGGAACGTTGCTTTCAGGATATTACCCACCCCGATGACCTTGAACTGGATGTCAGCAAAGTGAATGAGCTGCTGAGCAGCAGTCATTGTTCTTACAGCATTGAAAAACGCTACCGCCATGAAGATGGCCGCTATTTCTGGGCGAACCTTACGGTGACCCTGATCCGTGATGAGCAGAATTTCCCCGATTATTTTATTTCCGTGATTGAAGACATCAGTGACCGCAAGCAGTCTGAGTTATTGCTGCAGCAGTCCGAGGTTAAATTCCGCACCATTGCCGAAACCATTCAGTCGGTGGTGTGGATGTCGACGCCGGGAATAGAGCAGATGCTGTTTGTTAACCCGGCTTATGAGCGGGTTTGGGGGCGCAGTTGTGCCAGCCTGTACGATGATGCGCACAGCTTTCTGCAAGGGATTTACGAAGATGACCGGGCGCGGGTGCGTGCTGAAATAGAACGCCACCGGCAAGGGCGCTGGGAAATCGAATATCGGGTAGAGCATCCGGAGCGGGGCCTGCGTTATATCTTCGACACCGGGACAGGGGTGCTGAACAGCAGTGGTCAGCTGGAGTACCTGATTGGTCTGGCAACGGACATCAGCGATCAGGTGAAAGCCAAAGCGGATATGGCTCATGCCCTGGAGCAGGCGCATCAGGCGACCGAACGGCTTAATCTGTTAATCCGTACCGACCCGCTGACCGGTTGTCTGAACCGTCAGGCTCTGTATGAAGAGCTGGAACATCAGCTGGAGCTGTATCGCCGCTATCAGACACCGTGCTCGCTGCTGTTTATCGACCTGAACGACTTTAAACAGATTAACGATACCTTCGGCCATATTGCCGGTGACGAGGCCTTACAGGCGCTGGCGGAGCATATCCGTCAGCATATCCGCGCCACGGATATTCTGGCGCGCTATGCCGGTGATGAGTTTGTGGTGGTATTGCCACAGAGTAATGTGCGGGAAGCGTCGCTGGCATTGCGGAACCTGCGTAATAACGTGTTGCGCCATCAGACCCCGACCGGCGAGTTTCCGGTGCACTTCAGTATTGGTCTGGCTTATGTCGGTTACCCTGATGTTGCCGATGCCAGCAGCTGGATTGAAGTGGCCGATCAGGCGATGTATCTGGATAAGTCAGCCCATGCCGGGGCGAATAAGTTGCCTGCCTCTTCTGGTGCCGGGCCGGATCAGTTTCCGGGCGAATAGCCGCACCGTACTGAATAACCCGGCCTGTTTCTGTAATCCCCCGTTACTTCAGTGTGGATAAAGCACGGCGCGTTGGGTCTCTGTTTTGCCACTCTGACGTTGCAGCTCTTTTAACAACGCCAGCAGATTCTGGCCGTTATAGGCGGAATTCTGCTGTGGCGAATAGAGCCGGGCATCAAGTTCCGCCAGCGCCGCCTGCAATCTGGGCTCGGGCAACCGTTCTCCAAGCTGGCTGAGGCTGACCAGTGGTTGCTGGTTATTCACGTTCCGGAGGTTTAAGCCACCGGCATTAGCCCAGTCCAGCAGGTGGCTGCGGATGGCTGCGGCGTCTCCCTGTTGGCAGGCCTTATTCAATGCCTGCCAGTGCTGCTTCAGCGTCTTTTGCGGATGATCCTGTTGCGCACTTTCAGACGCGGCCGGACGGGCTGGTGTCGTGCGTCGTACATGCCACCACAGCAGTAAAAACAGCCCATTACTCAGCACCAGAACGGCCACAGCCAGTTGCCAGACGAGCAGCTCAGCGGTGCTGCTGGTTTCGCCAGCGGCAGGCTGCGCCGTCGCATCTGCGGCACTGTCCGCGCTGTTGTTTTTAACCGGCTCGGCTGTTTGTGATGATGCCGCAGTCCCTTTGGCGGGCTTAATCTGAATACTGTGGGCCGGTAATACGGCGTATTCCAGAGTAGCGCTTCTGGTGTTCCACCAGGGGATGCGGATTTCCGGCAGCAGAATACGGCCGCTGCTGCCCGGTACCAGAGCGATGGATTGTTCCGAGGTACCGCTCAGGCCATCGTCGCTGCTTTGTTCATTTTGCTGGGTCTGATCCGGGTAGTAGCGCAGATTATCAACCACCGGCAGAGCAATGGCCGGCAGCTGACTGCCGGGTAAACCTTTGGCGGTCATGATCAGGGTGCGGGTAACCGGCTCGCCGGCCACCCATTGCTGGGGTGGCGTGCTGAAGGTTTCGCTGATGCTCAGGTTTTCAGCCGGAATCCACGGCGCCTGCGGATAATCCTGCGGAATGGGTTTCACCTGCAGGGTAATCGGCTTGCTGACCGCAGAGCCCTGACGGCCACGGCTCCAGCGGTCGTAAGGATTGCTGATACGGGCGCTGAAGCGCTGGCCGGGAATCACCAGCTCGCCGCTTTCTTCGGGGAAAATCGCAAAGCGCCGTTCGTACACGCCCAGACGCTGGCCATCAACAACGGTGGTGTACTGGCGCACATCCCCCAGCGGCTGTACCAGAGCATCGGTCACTTTAAATTCTGACAGGGTGGCGTCTTCGTGGCTGACGCTGTAATACAGCTTTTCGGTGTAAAGAATCTGCCCCTGAACGTAATAGTTATCCTGCTGGCTGATCTCGGTATCGAAGAAAAATTCTTTGGCGATCTGCGCCTTTACGTCGTCTGACAGCTCGCGCACGTTGATGGTAATGGGTTGTGTCTGCTGATTTTCAAAACGGATCGGGGGAATGGTCAGTTTGCCGTTGCGTCTGGGTGTCAGCGTCAGGGTCCACTCGGTAAAGGACTCGGTCTTACCGTTGATGGAGCGGAACTGGTTGGAGCGCTGCTGGTTCAGCACCTGAAAATCGTTCTGCAGCGGAGTTAAATCCGGTGAGCCAAATCCCACCTGTTCGCTGTAGCGCAGCATCAGTGTAAAGGTATCGCGTTCGGCGACTTCTTTGCGGTCAACGCTGGCGCTGAAGGTAGCAGCCTGCACCTGAGTGGCGGCCAGCAGCAACGCCAGCAGCAACCCCTGCAGCCAGTGAATGCGGTTAAACAGCAGGTCACGCATCACCATAAAACATCCTCACTTTCCTGATCGGCCTGTTGCCGGTACTGGTATAAAAATTTGCGCTGTAACAGGTTACCGGGGTTGTCCGGTACCCGGTTCAGCCATTGTTGCATGGCGGCCTGTTCTTCACGGCTGAGGCCGTTGATTTCTGTTTCCGGTTCGCCAGACTGGCGGCGCAGCTGTTGTGCGGATTCTTCCTGCGGCTCTTCCTGATCTTCGTCAGCGGCTGCTATGCCCTGTTTCTCTTCGTCAGTCTCAGGCTCCTGATTCTGTGCCGCCTGAGAGGCTGATTCATTCTGCTGTTGTTCGGCCAGCTTATCAGCCTGCTGCCGGGCAAAGGCATCGTCTTCACTCTGATTCTGCTGCTGACCGTCCTGCTGCTGACCGTCCTGCTGCTGTCCGTCCTGCTGCTGTCCGTCCTGCTGCTGTCCGTCCTGCTGCTGACCGTCTTGTTGCTGACCGTCCTGTTGCTGACCGTCCTGTTGCTGACCGTCTTGCTGCTCTTTTTGTTGTTCTTGCTGCTGTTTGAGTTTTTCGGCGGTCTCGCGGTTGGCCGCAGCTTCTTTCATTTCCGGGTTGAGCTTCAGGGCTTCATCGTAGGCGGCGATGGCTTCGTCCGGCTTTCCGGCCTGCAGCAGGGCATTACCACGGTTGTAATGGCTGATGGCGGTTTGCGGGCCTTCGGCAAAGGCTTTGGCGGCGCTTTCATAATCGCCGGCACGGTAAGCGGCGCTGCCACGCCAGGCGGGATCTTCGAAGGCGTCAGCGGCTTTGGCAGGATCCTGTTCAAACAGCTCTGAGCCTTGCTGGTCCGGGGTTTGCCATAAATCTTTCCACTCCAGCGCATAGCTGTTATCGGGCCAGCACAGCGGCACTAACAGCAGGCTGAACAGTACGCCACGGCGGAACAGCAGCAGGGCAACGGGCAGCAAAGCAAAGATCAGCCAGTAGCCGGCGTCGTGCCACTGATCAAAACGGGCAAAGCCGCTGTCGGTTTCCTGCGGGTCAAAGCTTTGCGGCTGTGCGGGTAACAGGCTTTGCCAGTCGCTGTCGTTAATGCTCAGTGTCTGCCAGGGGATATTCAGCTCGCGGCTGAGATCGCGGATCGGCCCCAGATCCAGCTGTGGCAATACGATGGTGCCGCTGCCGTCGCGCAGAAAGCCGGCGCCGGGCATTGGCACCGGCGCACCTTCGGCGGTGCCGATGGCGAGTACCTTAAGCTGAAAGCGCTGACCGTCGAGGCTGTTACGGATACGTTCAATATCTTTGCTGATAATGCCGTCGGTCAGTAACAGCAGGCGGGCCTGCTGGATACCGGCATCGCTGACCAGCTGCTGCGCCAGGCTGATGGCTTTATCCGGACGGCTGCCAGGGCTCGGCATAATAAACGGGGACAACGACGGCAGCAGGTTTTCGATGGTGTCGCGGTCATCGGTTAAAGGCGTCACGGTATGGGCGTCGCCGGCATAGGCGACCAGTGCGGTCAGGCCGTCGGCGCGACTGCGCACAATATCGGTGACTTTCTGAATGGCGCGCACTGCCCGTGACGGCTTCAGATCCTGGGCGCCCATGGATGCGGACATGTCGAGCATAATGACCAGCGCATCCTGATTTTTTTGCAACGGTTGCGGCAGTTTTTCAACGCTTGGTCCGGCCAGCGCAATACAGGCGATCAGCCAGGCGGCGAGCAGCCACCATAAGCCCGCTTTACGGCGGCCGCTGAGTTGCTGCTCCAGCATATAAGGCTGCAGGTGGGCATCAATTACACTGGCCCACTGGCCGGCGCTTAAAGCGCGCTGCAGCAGCAATGAAAAAGCCAGCAGGGCAGGCAGTGCCGCCAGCAGCCACAGCGGCCGTAAAAAATGAAACTGACTGAGCCATTCCATCAGTGTCGACCTCCGCCGGGTATCCGGTTAAAACGTTGTTGCAGCGCAATCAGCAGGCTGATAACAAAGGCAACGGCTAACGGCCAGTGGAACAGACTCTGCTGCGGACGATAAATTTCCGGGTCTTTTTCGGTGGGCTCCAGATCATCAATAAACTGATAAATCTGTTGCAGCTCTTCGGTATCGCGGGCGCGGAAAAAAGCACCGCCGGTCTGGCGGGCAATTTCACGCAGGGCATTTTCGTCCAGATCCCGTGACGGATTAACCTTACGCGTGCCGAAGAAACTGGAGACTTCCATCACATCGGCACCAAGGCCGATGGTGTAAATTTTTACGCCATTACTGGCGGCCAGTTCGGCGGCTTTTACTGGCTCAATTTCGCCGGCGGTATTGGCACCGTCGGTGAGCAGAATCATCACCCGGCTTTGTTCCGGATTATCCTGCAGACGTTTAATGGTTAAACCGATAGCGTCGCCGATGGCGGTTTTTTTACCGGCCAGGCCGATCTGCGCTTCATTTAAAAAGGTGCTGACGGTACGGGCATCAAAGGTCAGCGGTGCCTGCAGATAGGCATTGCTGCCAAACAGAATCAGGCCCATGCGGTCGCCACTGCGCTGCTCAATAAAATCACTGACCACCTGCTTGACCACCGCGAGACGGTTAGCGGGCCTGTTATTCAGGCGCATGTCTTCAATTTCCATACTCTGGGAAATATCCACCGCCAGCATCAGGTCACGGCCGGAGACCGGCATCTGCACAATTTCACCGCTGTGGTAAGGGCGGGATAAGGCGCCAACAAGAGCAATCCATAGCGCCAGTGGCAGTAACCAGCCACTCAGATTCTGTTGTGTCTGACGTTCGCCACCTTTGCTGTTCTGCAGCCGCCAGGGGCTGAGTGAAGGGACTTTAAGCGCTGCCTGCTCAACTTTTAATGGCGGTAAAAAAGCGCGGATAATCCACGGCAGTGGCAACAGAAAAAACGCCCAGGGCCAGTGAAATTCCATTAATTGGCCTCCGTTTTTGCGCTTGGCCGTACGGCTGGCTGTGGGCCTGTTTTTTCTAGGTCTGTGCGGGCGTTTTTCAGCCAGCGCTGTGCCAGAGCGAGCAGATCATCCAGCTCACCATAATGCTGGCGCCAGTCGGCGCGTGGCGGCGCATAAGGTGCTTCTGCCAAAGCCCGTGCACTTTGATTATTGAATAATGGCACCGGACTGTTCTGATTAAGAAAATCCACCCAGGCCTGACCGTGCAGGGCAACCGCCTGTGGAAAATACTGCTGGCAATAGAGTTTCAGAATTTCATTAATCTGGGCGCAGGCCTGGGCATCGGTTTTATCGAAATGCGAGCGCAGGTTCTGCAATTGCTGCAGGCAATCGCTGCGTCGCTGCCAGCGCTGCCGGAGTTTGCGCCAGACAAAAAAGGCGGCAACCGCGGCCAGCAGAATAACGATAAGCAGCAGCCACCATCCTGGTGCCGGCGGCCAGGCACTGACCGGGTCAGGCAGATGAATATCGTATATTTGCAGGGTATCGTTCTGCGGCTGCATGGTCAGCTTTCCTCCGCCCGTACGCGGCTGAGCATGCCGAGTCCGAGCCCCTGACGCAGGGCCGGCAGCGGATCGGCATTGCTGGTGCTCAGGGCAATCAGCGGCACTTTAAGACGCTGCAGTTGCTGTTGCAGGCTGTTCATGCGCAGGCTGAACGCCTGCTGGTATTCCTCGCGCTGACGGCTGGTGGTGCTGTCGAGGGCCAAGCGTTGCTGGCCATCGCTGAGGCTGTAAAGACCCGGCGGCGGCAGTTCGGCTTCCAGCGGATCGGAAATATGAACAGCAACCAGATCGCAATGACGGGTCACCGCGTGCAGCTGCTGCTCGCAGTCGGCATCAAATCCGGTCCAGTCACTGATAAAGTAAACGGCACTGCCGGGGCGGGCAATGCGGCGCAGATGGCGGCAAATCTGTTGCATACGCTGTTGCGGATCGGCACTGGCTGATGGTGCTATTGTGGTCAGTTCATTCAGCAACTGCAGCACCTGTTTGCGGCCGGTTTTAGGTCGCAGGTCGGTTTCCTGCTCATCGTTAAACAGCAGGGCACCGATACGGTCGCCGTGTTCCAGTGCAGCCCAGGCAAATAACGCGGTGAGATCAGCGGCCAGCACCTGTTTTAACGCGCGGCGGCTGCCAAAGCGCATGTTGGCGCGCAAATCACAGACCAGCAGGATCGGCCGTTCTTTTTCTTCACGGAAAACTTTGATGTGCGCGTCGCCGGTGCGCGCGGTAACCCGCCAGTCCATCGCGCGGATATCATCGCCGGCCTGATATTCACGCACTTCGGCGTAGTCCAGACCGCGGCCACGGATGGCGGAAGCATGGCTGCCGGCCAGATCGTTCAGCACTTTTTTCTGCTTATGCAGCGGTAGCTGACGCGCCAGTGCGCGCAGCTGCACCAGATTGGCCGGCAGAATTTCGGCCCCTGCAGAGAAATGTCCGTCCTGGCGCATCAGACAACCGGTACCCGTTGCAGCAGTTCGTTAATCACCTTATTCACCGTCATGCCAGAGGCTTCGGCTTCAAAGCTGAGCAACAGACGGTGGCGCAGTACATCGTGGGCGACTGCCTGCACATCATCCGGGCTGACGTAATCACGTCCGTTCAGCCAGGCATGGGCGCGGGCACAGCGGTCGAGGGCGATGGTGCCACGCGGGCTGGCACCGTATTCAATCCAGCTGGCGAGGTCTTTGCCGTAAGGCTCCGGGCGGCGGCTGGCCATCACCAGCTGTACCAGATACTGCTCAACGGCATCGCTCATGTGCAGATTCAGTACCTGCTGGCGGGCGGAGAACACCATCTCCTGCGACAGCTTGGTATCGTCGCTGTTTTGTTGCTGCATGGCTTCCCCACGCGCCAGACGCAGAATTTTCTGCTCGGCTTCGCTGTCCGGGTAATCAATCACCACATGCATAACAAAACGGTCGAGCTGGGCTTCCGGCAGCGGGTAGGTGCCTTCCTGTTCGATCGGGTTCTGGGTAGCCATCACCATAAACAGCGACGACAGCGGGCGGGTAACACCACCGACGGTCACCTGACGTTCGGCCATGGCTTCGAGCAGGGCGCTCTGCACTTTGGCCGGTGCGCGGTTAATTTCGTCGGCCAGAATCAGGTTATGGAAAATCGGCCCGGCCTGAAAATCGAAGGTCTGCTGTTGCGGGCGGTAAATTTCGGTACCGGTAATATCACCCGGCAGCAGATCGGGGGTGAACTGAATGCGTTTGAAATCCCCTTCAATGCGTTCGGCCAGGGCGTTGATGGCTTTGGTTTTTGCCAGACCGGGGGCACCTTCAACCAGTAAATGGCCATCGCTTAATAAACAAATTAACAAGCGTTCAACGAGATGGGGCTGGCCAATAATCTGTTGTTGCAGTGCTTCTTTCAAGCGTGCAAAACCCTGTTGTTCAGTCATCTTCTTTTTATCCCAGAGCGTTGATTTAATTCGGATTTTAGAGACTCAAAGCATTTGGTCAATGGCTCTGATTGGTTGCCGCAGATAAAGTTCACCGGGCGTGCCGGATGAGCGCTGCGCTGGTGGCGAAATGATCTAAGCTTAGGTGTTATCAGGGATCTGGACGGATAACACTATGCTGACTGCTTTGCACACCCTTATTAAGGACCGTAACCATAACGAGCAGGCTGCCATCCTGCAACGCTTTGCCGATCTGTATTTTTCCGGTGCGCCAGCCGATGAACTGATGGCACGCTCGGTGGAAGATGTGTATGGCGCGACACTGTCCTGCTGGCAATTTATTCAGCAGCGTAAACCACACCAGCCCAAAGTACGTGTATTTAATCCGGATTATGAGAATCACGGCTGGCAATCGATTCATACGGTGGTTGAAATCGTTTGTGACGATATGCCTTTTCTGGTCGACTCGGTGCGGATGCAGCTTAATGCGCGACAGTTATCACTGCATTCGATTCATTACTGCGTATTGCATGCCCAGCGTGATAAAAAACACCAGCTGAAAACGGAAAATGACTGGCATAAAAATGATAATGGCAGTACGGCCGAAGCCATTATTTATATTGAATTTGATCATCATTCAGATCGTGATCTTCTGCAGTCGCTGACCAAAGAACTGCTGGATGTGATCGCTGAAGTTAATGCCTGTGTGAATGATTTTCCGGCGATTATCGAAAAAGCTGAAGCTACCCTGGCCCGGCTGGATAAACCACACCATAAAGATCGCACTGCTCACTATAAAGAAGCACAGGAATTTCTGCGCTGGCTGATTAATAACCATTTTACCTTTCTGGCCTGTGATGTTTTCAATATCGAGCATGAAGGAAAGGAGCAGTATGTCGTTCGTGACAGCTCGCAGGATCTGGGATTGTTCAATTACAATAAAGCGAGCCGTAACCGCTTATTGCTGCGCGATCTGGAAGATGAAGTACGTGATTTTATCACCAATCAGCAGGTCGTAAGCTTTATGAAATCCGGCAGCCGCAGCCGGGTTCACCGGCCCGCTTATCCGGATTACGTGGTGGTGAAATTCTTTAATAAAGATGGCGAAGTGACCGGCGGTATACGCTTTATGGGGCTTTACACCTCCATTGTTTATATCGAAACGCCGGACAACATTCCGCTGGTGCGGGAAAAACTGAAAAAAGTACGGGACATGGCCGACTTTAATCCGGCCAGTCACAGCGGTAAAGAGCTGAACCGCATTCTTGAAGTCTATCCGCGCGATGAATTATTCCAGTCCACGGCAGAGCAACTGCATCGTACCGCATTAAGTATTCTGAATATTCAGGAGCGTCGTCAGACCCGGGTGTATCTGCGCAAAGATTCATACAGTAAATTTATATCCTGTCTGGCCTATGTACCGCGTGATATTTACAACACCGAACTGCGCCAGCGTATTGAAGGGGTGTTGGCGGCCGAGTTTTCACCACTGGATATTGAATTTAATACCTACTTTTCTGAATCCATTCTGGCGCGCACTCAGTACACACTGCGACTGAACCCTGATAACCCTGTGGTGTTTGATGAGCAGGCGGTGGCGAAAAAAATCTGTCAGGTTGCCCGTTCATGGCAGGATGATCTGCACGATGCCCTGATAGAACAGGCCGGGGAGGAACGCGGAAATCATCAGTTTCACCGCTATCGCGATGCTTTTCCTGCGGGTTACCGCGAAAACTTTACCGCCCGTACGGCGGTAGTGGATGTACAGCATATGGAGCATCTGTGCGCTCAGAGTACAGGTCAGCTGGCGATGAGTTTTTACCGTGAGCTGGAGGAAGGCGACAATGAATTACGTTTTAAACTGTTTAACCGCGATACCATTCTGCCACTGTCGGATGTGATTCCGGTGCTGGAAAATCTCGGCTTACGCGTGATGGGCGAACATCCTTACGAGATTATCTGCGCCGATGGGCAGCGTATCTGGATTCATAATTTTCTGCTGCGTTATACCCTGTCAGAAAGTATTAATATCGCCGAGGTTAAAGGCTTATTTCAGGATTCATTCCGTGCCGTCTGGGAAGGCCAGGCGGAAAATGACGGCTTTAACCGGCTGGTGTTGGGAGGTCAGTTAAGCTGGAAGGATATTTCTATCCTGCGTGCATATGCCCGCTATATGAAGCAGATCCGCTTTGGTATTTCGGAAAATTACATAGCTGAAGCTTTGTGCCGTTATATCGATATCAGTGCCAGGCTGGTGCATCTTTTTCATCTGCGGTTTGGCCTTAAAGAATGTACACCTGAACAGCGTGACGAAGAGGTTAATCAGTGCGAACAGCAACTGATTGATGCTCTGGAAGGTGTGGATCAGCTGAACGAAGACCGTACCATCCGCCGCTATATAGAACTGATCAAAGCGACACTGCGCACCAACTTTTTTCAGCAGGATGAAAAAGGCCAGAGTAAGTCTTACCTCGCTTTGAAAATGAACCCGGCGGCGATCAGCGATATGCCATTGCCACGGCCGATGTTTGAAATCTTTGTTTATTCACCGCGGGTAGAGGGGGTGCACCTGCGTGGTGGCCGGGTTGCCCGTGGTGGGCTGCGCTGGTCAGACCGCAGCGATGATTTCCGTACCGAAGTGCTGGGGCTGGTTAAGGCGCAGCAGGTTAAAAACGCGGTCATTGTTCCTGTCGGTGCAAAGGGTGGTTTTATCGCCAAATGCCTGCCGAAAGAAGGTGGCCGGGATGCCTTTATGGCGGAAGGTATTGCCAGTTATCAGACCTTTATCAGCGCCTTGCTGGACGTTACCGATAATCTGGTCGAAGGGCAGGTAGTGCCGCCACAGAATGTGGTGCGTCATGATGATGACGATCCCTATCTGGTGGTCGCGGCCGATAAAGGTACGGCAACCTTTTCTGATATTGCCAATGAAATTGCAGTTAACCGTGGTTTCTGGATGGGCGATGCTTTTGCCTCCGGTGGTTCCATCGGCTATGACCATAAAAAAATGGGCATTACCGCACGCGGTGCCTGGGTGTCGGTGCAGCGACACTTCCGTGAGCAGGGCGTTAATATTCAGGAGACAGATTTCAGTGTGGTGGGTATCGGTGATATGGCCGGCGATGTGTTTGGTAATGGCATGCTGTTGTCTGAACATATCTGCCTGGTGGCAGCCTTTAACCATATGCATATCTTTGTTGACCCCAATCCGGATGCCGCACGCAGTTTTGCTGAGCGAAAACGTTTATTTGAGCTGCCGCGTTCCAGCTGGGAAGATTACAACAGAGAGCTGATTTCCAAAGGCGGCGGTATTTTTTTACGCTCGGCGAAAAGTGTGCCGGTTTCTCTGGAAATGAAACAGCGCTTCGGCATCGTCGAAGATCGTCTGCCGCCGAACGATTTAATCAAAGCGCTGCTGCGCGCACCGGTTGATCTGATCTGGAATGGTGGTATCGGTACCTATATTAAATCGTCTGCAGAACGTCACTCTCATGTTGGCGATAAAGCCAATGATGGTTTGCGGATTAATGGTAAAGAAGTCCGCGCCAAAGTAATCGGCGAGGGCGGCAACCTGGGCATGACCCAGCTGGGCCGGGTTGAATACGCCCTGAAAGGCGGCGCCTCCTATACCGATTTTATTGATAATGCCGGTGGCGTGGATTGCTCCGACCATGAAGTGAATATCAAGATCATGCTGAACGAAGTGCTCGACAGTGGTGATCTGACGCGTAAACAGCGCAATGAGATCTTTATGCAACAGACCGACGACGTGGCGCGGCTGGTGCTGAATAATAATTATCGTCAGACTCAGGCCATCGCTCTGGCATACCGCGATTGTAAACTCCGGTTGGATGAATATGTGCGTCTGATGCGTGAGTACGAAAGTCATGGCAAGCTCAACCGGGCGCTGGAGTTTTTGCCTAACGAAGATGTTCTGATGGAGCGCCGGGCAGCGAGTCTGGGGTTAACCCGGCCGGAACTTGCGGTACTGATTTCTTACACCAAGGCTGATCTGAAAGAGCAGCTGAATCATCCGGATATTCATGATGATGAATACGTTGCCAGTATTCTGCACACGGCGTTTCCACAGGCTTTCTGCGAGCGCTTTCCAGCACCTTTAAGTCAGCATCGTCTGCGCCGTGAAATCATTGCCACACAACTGGCCAACGATATGGTCAATTATATGGGCATTACCTTTGTTAACCGTCTGCATGACTCAACCGGCGCCAATATGAGTGATATTGCCCGCTCTTATGTGGCAGCGCGTGATATTTTTTCATTGCCGGAACACTGGCTGGCGATCACTGCGCTGGATTACCACATCAGCACCGATATTCAGGAAGATATGATGGCTGACCTGATGCGTCTGGTACGCCGTGCCAGCCGCTGGTTTTTACGCAACCGCCGCGCAAAAATTGATATCGCCGCCGAAGTCGCACGCTTTAAACCGGCGGTACAGGGTATTGCTGCCGGGCTGGGCCGTACGCTGAAAGGCTCGGCACTGGAGCGCTGGCAGGAGGTGTACAGCAGCCGCGTTGAAGCCGGAGTGCCGGAGGCGCTGGCGGCATTAACCGCCGGTGCTGCCAATCTGTATTCGGCTCTCGGCATTATTGAAGCCGCCGCTCAGACAGGTCGTGATATTCATGCGGTAGCGGAAGCCTATTTTGAAATGGGCGAGCATCTGTCGCTGAACTGGTTTGTGCAGCAGGTGAATGCATTGCCATCCAACAGCCACTGGGAGGCGCTGGCACGCGAGACGCTGCGCGATGATCTCGACTGGCAGCAGAGAGCATTAACGGTTGGCATTCTGGGGACACAGGAAGACGGTGTGAGCCTTGCCGATTCTGTTGCTCAGTGGGAGGAAGAATATGCCCCGCTGGTTGCCCGCTGGGCGAATATGCTGAATGAATTAAAAGCCGCCGATACGCTGGAATTTACCATGCTGTCGGTTGCATTGCGGGAGTTGCTGGATCTGGCCCAGGCCAGTCGCCATCAGCGTCCCTGTGCCGGTGATGAGGACATCAGTATCAGTGCCTGAGTAGTGAGCGGCGGCAGAAAGCTTTATGATTCCGCCGTTATTTCTGCTTCAGGGTGAAGTCATTGTCTGCCGTTTGGCCAAAGCGTTTTATTTTTTCCGGTGTGTGCCTGTTGTCAGGCCTGCTGACGTTACCACTGCAGGCGGCGGAGGTTGATCAGTTCAGCGGGCGTGGCGCGCTTACGCTGACGGATTCTGCGCCTTTGCTGGATGCAGAGGTTAACCGCCGCCTGCAACTGGCGGTGGATATGGCTAACCGTCCGGTAACCAAACCACCCCAGCTGCGCACACGCCCGGCGTTACAGTATCCTGCCTGTGAAGAAGAACGGCTGTACGATGCGCTGGCCTGGGAGCTGGCGCGGCCGGTGATTGGCCAGCTTGAAACCTTTGCCGAAGAACACCCGCAGATCAGCCGGCACCGGGTAGCTTTCCGCGATTCGGTATACCGTAATTTTATCTGGCAGCAATCCCCATCGCTGGTATTGAGTGAACGTGTTGCCGCCGTTATCCGCGTTGGCGACGTGGAAATCGGCAGCGATAAACTCGGCCATTTTTTTACCGAAGGCTATAGCTATTTTGAAGTGACTGAGCGGCTGCAGGATTCGGTTGAAGAGGGCATGTTGTTCGGCGAGTGGTCGGAATCTCTGTACTTCGGCGCTCAGACCACGGGGGTATTTTCTTTTGCTGATCTGGCCGCCAATCTGAACGGTCTGCGTTTCTGGAACCGTATTCTGGCGCATCATCCAGACCCGTTATCGGGGCGTGAGGTTACGCCTTATATCCGCTGTGAACAGCAGCGCTGGCAACTGGTTGATACATTTCATTTCAGCGGTTATATCGACACGGCCTGGAATGAAAGCGTTAACTGCTCCGCCTTCCGTAACCTCGGTATGCTTGAGCAGGTACTGCATTATCAGCCGCGTTGTACCCCGCAAGCGTTACCGCAACATAAGTATGGCCGCTGGCAGGATCGGGTGCTGAACCATGCCGGTTTGCAGGTATTGCCTGATTATCTGCAGCCTGAGGTGATTCTGGCACAACGTGCTTTTATGCGGGAAGTTCGTCTGCCCGAAGGTGTTCTGGAGCGTATCCGGGAATTACGTTTGCAGCTTGATATCTGGCGCCAGCAATCCCCGCCATTGGCAGACTCTTTTCACGATCATCAGCAACAGGAGCCATAATGCAGCGCATCGTACTGGATCTGGCCATTTCCGCTCAGGAATATCAGCGCTTTTATCGCGGCCAGATAAAACAGGTCGTGGCACGGGCGCTGGATGGGCGCAATGTCCGTTTTCCTGCCAGCGTGCTGCAGCAGGTTGTACAGCATGAAGGCATTTATGGCCGTTATGCCATCGAATTTGATGATCAGGGCAAGTTCCAGCGTATTGTGCGTCTGGGAGCCTGACTTTCAGCGTATAACAGGTTTTTTTGCGCTCAATCGTCTACAGCGCGGACGGACTGGCATATAATGCCGGCCGTTTTGCCACCCGCTTTATCAACTGAGGTCTGTTATGGATTGGTATGCTCTGAGTCGCGCTCTGATGTTTCGTCTGAATGGTGAAACTTCCCACGAACTGGGACTGGATATGATGGGGGCAAGCGAACGCCTTGGACTGTTGCAGTTTCTGGCGCCTCAGGTGGCAGCACTGCCAACCACCGTTGCCGGTATTGAGTTCCCGAATCCGGTTGGTTTAGCCGCGGGTCTGGATAAAAACGGCGATTATATCGATGCTTTTGCCCGTCTGGGTTTTGGTTTTATCGAAATCGGTACCGTCACTCCGCGCCCGCAGCCGGGTAATCCTAAGCCGCGTCTGTTCCGTATTCCTGAACGTCAGGCCATCATCAACCGTATGGGCTTCAACAACAAAGGCGTTGATCATCTGGTTGAGCGGGTAAAAGCGGCAAAATACCGTGGCGTGCTGGGTATTAATATCGGTAAAAACTTTGATACGGCCGTCGAAGACGCGACCTCTGATTACCTGATCTGCCTCGATAAGGTGTATCAGCATGCGACCTATATCACCGTGAATATTTCCTCACCGAATACACCGGGGCTGCGTACCCTGCAGTTTGGTGATTCGCTGAAGCAGCTGCTGGAGCCGATCAAAGCCCGTCAGCTGGAGCTGGCCAAAGAATTCGGCTACAAGCCGGTGTTCGTCAAAATCGCCCCGGATATGGAAGAAGACGACGTGGCGCTGGTGGCGGAAACCTTTGTTAACAGCGGCATCGATGGTGTGATCGCCACCAATACCACACTGTCGCGTGAAGGTGTTCAGGGCCTGCGTTACGGCAATGAAGCCGGTGGCCTGAGTGGCGCGCCACTGGAAGATCTGGCGACCGAGACCGTTGAACATCTGTGTCAGGCGCTGGCCGGTAAACTGCCGGTGATTGGTGTGGGCGGCATTCTCGACGGTGAAGGTGCTGCAGAAAAGATCAAAGCCGGTGCGTCGCTGGTGCAGATTTACTCCGGCTTTATTTACCGTGGTCCGGAGCTGATCCGCGAAGCGGTGGATGCACTGGCCGATTTACGTACACAGGGCTGAGTTTGCCCGGTGGGTACGGCGTTTAAGCAAAAAAAAGCCCTGCTTATCGCAGGGCTTTGCTTCCCTGAAGAGGAAGCGTGCACAACGGGCATTAAGCCCTGGAGAACGTCATACGGCCATTTTATGAATGCCAGAAACGCCGGTGTAACCATCCCAGTGGTCGGCACGACCGGAACGCCAACCTGCAAGCCAGGAGTCTCGTTGTGGTCCTATGGGTGCAAGATCTTTTGAACGGCGCTCAACGCCAGCGCGATAACCACGTGCAAAAGCTCTTTCCTGCATGTCGCGTTTCTGTTTTTTCATAGAAAGCTTCCTCGCTAAAGTTATTTGCTCGACGGCCAGAACAACTGGTTGAATCACTGACCGAACCCCTGTTGTACCTCAGGCTGGTGAGGAATGTTAATTATTTATTACTTCTAAGCGTCACTATTCTTACAGCCACAGGCTATTTGACGAAACGGGTTTTCTCATCATGCAAAATGAAACAACAGCAACAACCATGACCTGGCTGGCGGCCTGCCCGAAAGGTATCGAATCCCTGTTGGCGGATGAAATCAGGCACTTGGGCGGTGAAGTTGAACGTGAAACACACCTTGGTGTGATCTGGCGCGGCGACCTGACGCTGGCCTATCGCTTTTGTTTATGGAGCCGTCTGGCGAGCCGCCTGCTGCTGCCTCTGAATGAAAGTCAGGTAGACAATGTCGACGAAATGTACGAAGCGGCCCGTTCTGTCGAATGGCCAGCCATCTTTGCTGTGGGGGCGACCTTCCGCATCGATTTTCACGGCCGTACTGATTACCTCAACAATACGCAGTTTGGCGCGCAAAAGATCAAAGACGCCATTGTTGACCGTTTCCGTGAGGACACCGGCGCCCGCCCGTCGGTGGATAAAGACGGCGATGTCCGTATTGAAGCGCAGCTGCGCAAAGGCAAACTTAATCTGTATTACAACTTCAGTGGCGACAGTCTGCACCGTCGTGGTTACCGTCTGCAGCCGGGTAAAGCGCCGCTGAAAGAAAACCTGGCGGCTGCGGTACTGATCCGCGCCGGCTGGCCTGCACTGGCGGCCGAAGGTAAGCATCTGATCGATCCTATGTGTGGTTCCGGCACCTTGCTGATTGAAGCGGGGATGATGGCCGCCGACATCGCGCCGGGTCTGAACCGCCAGAAGTGGGGCTTTGAAGGTTGGCTGGGCCATACCCGGCAGCTGTGGCTGGCCGAGGTCGAACAGGCGCGTTTGCGCCGTACCGCGGGGCTTAACGCCATGCACAGCCGCCTGTACGGTTTTGATATTGATGCCGATCAGCTGGCGGCCGCCCATCAGAACCTGAGCCGCTCTCCGCTGGCCGGTAAGATTCATCTGGAACGCCGTGCGATTGAGCAGCTGCGGGTGCAGAACGAAGTGATTGAAGAGGGCGGTCTGGTGGTCTGTAACCCGCCTTATGGTGAGCGTCTGAGCGAACTGCCACAGCTGGCGCCGCTGTATCAGCAATTCCACGATGCCACCATGCGCCTGCCACAATGGCAGCTGGCGGTGTTTACCGGTAATACCGATCTGGCCAAGAGCATCCGCCGTCCGCTGGATAAGCAATATCGCCTGATGAATGGGCAGATCGCGACCCGTCTGCTGGTATTCGGTGCTGCTGATGAACGCTCAGCACAGCCACAGGGCAGTATGATCCGCGGCCCGGTTGAAGCCTTTGCCAACCGTCTGAAAAAGAATATGAAGCCACTGCAGAAGTGGGCCAGGCGCGAAAACGTTGAATGTTATCGCCTGTACGATGCCGATCTGCCGGAATACGCGGTGGCGGTTGATCTGTATGGCGACTGGCTGCATGTGCAGGAATATGTACCGCCGAAATCCATCGACGAAGCCAAAGCAGAGCGTCGTCTGCTGGATGTGCTGGCCGTGTTGCCTGAAGTAACCGGTATTCCGGCCCAGCAGATCGTACTCAAGCGCCGCGAGCGTCAGGCGGGCAAACGTCAGTACGAGAAGCAGAACACCGAACAGCGTTTTATGCCGGTACGTGAAGGTAATGTGCAGGTTCTGGTGAATCTGAAAGATTACCTGGATACCGGCCTGTTCCTTGATCACCGTCCGACCCGTCTGCAGATTGCCGGGCTGGCTTCCGGTAAGCGCTTCCTGAACCTGTTCTGTTATACCGCCACCGCCAGTGTGCACGCAGCGGTAGCCGGAGCGCATTGCACCAGCGTTGATATGTCGCGTACCTACCTTAACTGGGGCAAAGAGAACTTCCTGCTGAACGGTATCAAACCGGAACAGCACGAATTTATTCAGGCCGACTGTATACAGTGGCTGCGTGATTGTAATGAACGCTATGACCTGATCTTTATGGACCCGCCAACGTTCTCTAATTCCAAGCGCATGGAAGGCGTACTGGATATTCAGCGCGATCACGTAATGTTGGTAGAACAGGCCATGCGCTGTCTGAATCCGGGTGGATTGCTGATTTTCTCCAATAACCTGCGACGCTTTGATCTGGATATGGATGCACTAAAAGAGTTCACGATAAAGGATGTGAGCGCAAAATCGGTGCCGTTCGATTACGGACGTCGCCCTAATATTCACCATTGCTTCCATATTACGCATCCTGCCTGAATCTGTTTGCACGCATTCAGGGCGCGTGGGAACTGAATGCGTGCGCACTCCTCACACTTTGTTCCGGCTTTGTCAGGCAATCCTGACAAAGTTGGTACAGAACCTGCTAAAACCCTGACTTATTGGATGGTGGCGCACCACACTGGTGTTCATTTTTCCAGTCGGCACTCTCATGAAGCATCACAACTGTGGTTGTTGATCAACTGATCTGGGCGAGCCGTTTTTATCAGCGAGAATCCAGCGAATTAAAGTGAGGACACAACGTGGAAACTATTGACGTTAACAGCATCAACAGCGCCGTTGAGACTTTGATGCAAAGCGCCAACACCATGTTTATTCTGCTCGGTGCCATTATGGTACTGGCAATGCACGCCGGCTTTGCCTTTCTGGAAGTCGGTACGGTGCGCCATAAAAACCAGGTTAACGCCCTGGTAAAAATCATCACCGACTTTGGTGTGTCGACACTGGCGTATTTCTTTATTGGTTATCAGATTGCCTACGGGGTGAATTTCTTCAGTGGCGCCAGTGAACTGGTAGCGAACAACGGTTACGACCTGGTTAAGTTCTTCTTTCTGCTGACCTTTGCGGCGGCGATTCCGGCCATCGTGTCTGGTGGTATTGCTGAGCGTGCTAAGTTCTACCCGATTCTGATTGCCTCTGCCCTGACGGTGGCGTTTGTCTATCCGTTCTTTGAAGGCATGATCTGGAACGGTAACTATGGCTTTCAGGCCTGGCTGGAAAGCAGTTTTGGTGCTCCGTTCCACGACTTCGCCGGTTCCGTTGTGGTGCACGCCGTTGGTGGCTGGATTGCCTTTGCCGCGGTTGTTCTGCTGGGCTCCCGTCGTGGCCGTTACCGTGATGGCCGGGTGGTGGCTTTTGCACCGTCCAACATTCCGTTTCTGGCGCTGGGCGCGTGGATTCTGGCCGTGGGCTGGTTCGGCTTTAACGTGATGTCTGCCCAGACTCTGGATGGCATCTCCGGTCTGGTGGCGGTTAACAGCCTGATGGCGATGGTTGGCGGTACGGTGGTTGCCATGATTGTCGGTAAAAAAGACCCGGGCTTTATTCACAATGGTCCGCTGGCAGGTCTGGTAGCGGTGTGTGCCGGTTCTGACCTGATGCATCCGATCGGTGCGCTGATCGTTGGTGGCGTGGCCGGTGCGTTGTTCGTCTT